>JAYVSR010000166.1:0-12781 GCA_043775155.1 Burkholderiales bacterium
AATAGTGCCGATTGCGCGCGGCCTCAATCCGTTCAAACACGCGATTTCGCTCTGGCGCCTGATCCGCCTGTTCCGCCGCGAGCAATTTGACGTGCTGCACACGCACACGCCGGTGGCCGCGCTGCTTGGCCGCATCGCTGCGCGCCTCACCGGCATCCCGCTGGTGGTGTACACCGCTCACGGATTTTATTTTCACGATGACATGAAGCCTGCGCCGAAAGCGGTGTTCACCGCGCTCGAACGGCTCGGCGCCAGGCTCACTGACTTGTTGTTCACCGTCAGCCAAGAAGATGCGCGCACCGCGCTGGCAAAAAATTTCATCCCGAAGGAACGCTTGCTCGCAATCGGTAATGGCGTCAATATCAAACGCTTCGACCCGGCGCACACCGATGCGCGCGCGCGTCTGCGTAACGCATTGGGCATCCCGGCCGGCGCGGTGGCCATCGGCATGATCGGGCGCATGGTTGCTGAAAAAGGCTATGGCGAATTTATCGATGCGGCCAAAACCGTTGTGGCACAAGGGTTTCCGGCTTATTTCATCGCGGTGGGTGAACGCCTGCCGAGTGATCATGCGGCCGGCATCGAGGCACAGGTTGCCGCTGCAAAAACCGCGCTCGGCGAGCGCCTGATCTTCACCGGCCTGCGCAGCGACATCCCTGATCTCCTGGCTGCGATGGATGTTTTCACCCTGCCCTCGTACCGCGAAGGCATGCCAATCACCATCATCGAAGCGATGTTGATGGCCAAACCAGTGGTGGCGACGAATATTCGCGGCTCACGCGAAGAGGTGGTCGCGGACGAAACCGGCCTGCTCGTGCCGGTGCGTGATGCCGCCGCACTGGCGCACGCCTTCATCACGCTGATTCGCGACGCACCATTGCGCGCACGCATGGGCCAGGCCGGCCGCGCACGGGCGCTGGCGCTGTATGACGAATCGAAAGTGGTGGCGCTGCAAATCGCAGCGATCCGCGCGCACTTGCCGGCGCGGTTGGTAGCACGGTTGGCAGCGCAGTTGCCAGCGCAGTTGCCAGCACGGTTGGCAGCGGTGCCGCCGGCCCCATCTGAGATGCGCCAGGGCGTAAGCAAAGCGTGAGCACCGTGAACACCGAACCGCACATCTGTCTCCTTTGGCTCGCCGCCGCTATCGCATCCGGCGCGGCTGCCGCAGTGATTGCGCTGATGCTCGCGTACCGCTGGCCACGCGCCATCGACCAGCCGAACGAGCGCTCGCTGCACACCAAAGCGGTGCCACGGACCGGCGGCCTGGGCTTGCTTGCGGGCCTGCTCTGCGCAGCACTCGCCACCACACTGCTGCAAGGCGCGTGGCCGTGGCCGGAAACCGCGCTGGCGGCAGTGCTCGCCGCCGTGTCGTTGATTGACGATCAACGCGGCTTACCAGTCCGCGTGCGGCTACTCGTGCATCTGCTGATTGCCGCTGTTTATGCCGTGCTGATGTTGCCTGCCACCGCGCCGGACTGGCATGCTGTCGTCTGGCTATTGTTCGCCACGCTCTGCCTCGCCACCGCGATCAACTTCTACAACTTCATGGACGGTGCCAACGGTATGGCCGGTGGCATGGCATGCATCGGCTTCGGTGCTTACGCCTGGGCAGCATGGCCGGGCCACCCCGCCCTCGCCGCGCTCAGTCTGGCAGTGGCCGGCGCTGCCGCCGGGTTTTTGCCCTTCAATCTCAAGGGCCGGATTTTCATGGGTGATGCCGGCTCGGTGCCGCTCGGTTTTCTCGCCGGCTCGGTGGGGCTCAATGGCTGGCTTACCGGACTGTGGCCGCTGTGGTTTCCCGCGCTGGTGTTTGCGCCGTTTGCGCTTGACGCCGCCGTCACGCTGATCCGGCGCATGCTGCGCGGCGAAAAATTCTGGCTCTCGCACCGCGAGCATTATTACCAGCGCGTGGTGTTGATGGGCGCCACCCACGGCCAGCTTGCAGCAGGCGAATTTGCGCTGATGCTCGCGTGCGCCGGCGCGGCCACGTGGGCGCGCAGCATGGAGCAAACCGGCGGCACCGGACCACGCGTCGTTTTTGCGACAATCGGCGTACTCTTTCTTATCTTGATGCTGCTGATCGACGCGCGCTGGAAGCGCTTCAATCAGCGCCAATGATCTCCGTACATGGCGCGTCCCCGCAGTTTGCACTTCCCGCATTTCCTCTCGATACTCGCGTTTGCACATGACGTGCTGGCCGCCGTTGCCGCTTGGGCGCTTGCCTACTGGCTACGCCTGAATCTCGATATCCCTGATGCATTCCTGGCCGGCATGGCCACCGCGATGCTGATCTGCATTCCACTACAAGCCGCCGCGTTTCACTGGTTCGGCCTGTATCGCGGCGTCTGGCGCTTTGCTTCATTGCCGGATCTGCGACGCATCGTGTTCGCCGTCGCCGCCGGCGCGCTGGCCGGTCCGTTTGCACTGACGATGGCCGGGAAAATGGGCGGTGTGCCACGCTCGGTGTTTGTGCTCGAACCTTTGTTGCTGGTGCTGATTATGGGTGGCAGCCGCTTCGCCTACCGGTCGTGGAAAGAGTACCGTCTGTTCGGCGCGCTGCAACGCCAAGGCGCACCGGTGCTGGTGATCGGCACCGGCGACGCCGCCGTGACGCTGGTCAAAGAATTGGCGCGCTCAGCCGACTGGCGGGTGGTCGCCCTGATTGACGATGACCCGCAGATGCACGGGCGCGTAGTGCAGGAAACCCGCGTGGCCGGTGGCCTGGCCGATCTCAACGCTGCGGCACGACGCTACAGCGCCGCCCACGCGATCATCGCGCGGCCCGAGGCGACGCCGCGCCAGCGCCGCGCGATTGTCGAGGCCTGCCGGGCGGCCCAGTTGCAAACCCTCACGGTACCTGCGTTCGACGACCTGATGAGCGGCAAAGTGCAGGTGTCGGCGATCCGCAAGGTCGAGTTGGATGACTTGCTCGGCCGCGACGCCGTCGTGCTCGACAATGCCGGTCTGACCCAGTTGCTGGCCGGCGGCACCGTGATGATCACCGGGGCTGGCGGCTCGATTGGTTCCGAGCTGACGCGCCAGATCGCGCGCTTCAACCCGGCGCGGCTGGTGTTGATCGAGAGCAGCGAGTTCGCGCTCTATACGATCAATGAAGAAATGCAGCGCGTCGCGTCTGGCCGCGCCGCCGCTCCTACCACCGCTTCTACCGCCGCTTCTACCACCGCTGCTACCACCGCTGCTTCCGCCACTTGCGCCATCGAGTGCGCGATTGCCGACGTGCGAAACGCGGCGCGCATCGGCACGCTGATGCAACAGTACCGCCCAAGCGTGGTGTTTCACGCCGCTGCCTATAAGCACGTGCCGCTGATGGAAAACGCCAACGCTTGGGAAGCGCTAACCAACAACGCACTCGGCACTTATGTCACAGCGCGAGCGGCGATCGCAGCCGGTGCCGCCAAATTTGTGTTGATCTCAACTGACAAAGCAGTCAATCCGACCAATGTGATGGGCGCGTCGAAACGCCTCGCCGAACTGGTGTGTCAGGCGCTCGATACAGCGGCCTCACCTGCCCAGGCAGCATCCCACGCAGCACCCGACACAACACTCCACGCAGCACCCCACACAACACCCCACTCAGCACATCAATTGGCGACCCGGTTCATCACGGTGCGTTTCGGCAATGTGCTCGGCTCCACCGGCAGCGTGATCCCGAAATTCCGCGAACAGATCGCGCGTGGCGGCCCGATCACGGTCACGCATCCGGACATCGTGCGCTACTTCATGTCGATTCCGGAAGCTGCGCAACTGGTGCTGCAGGCGGGATTGATGGGACAAGGCGGCGAAATTTTTGTCCTCGACATGGGCGACCCAGTGAAGATCGCCGACCTCGCCCGCGAGATGATTCGTCTCTCCGGATTGGCTGAGGAAGAAATCAAGATCGAATTTACCGGCCTGCGCCCGGGCGAAAAATTGTTTGAAGAATTGCTCGCCGATGGCGAATCAACCCTGCCAACACCGCACGGCAAGTTGCGCATCGCCCGGCCAAGTGCGCCACTGGCGCAACACTGGATCGACCCGGTGCTGAGCTGGCTGCGCAGCGTCGATGCACCCGACGAAGCAGCCGTCAAGCAGGAGTTGCAGCGGCTGATTCCCGAGTACACCGCGCAGAAACGCGACTGAAACGCAACTGCGGCGAGGCTGCGGTGCGACTGCGGCGCGGCTGAAGCGCACCACACAAAGCGCACAACACAACCGGCTGGAAACCGTTGCGGGACAACGGTCTTCTGGATTACTTTCGCAAAACCTTTGGTGCAAGCCGCTCCCAGGCCATCAGCACATCTGAAACCGCCAGTTGCGCGACGTCGCCGGCGGGCGCTTGCACCACTTCGCAGGGCACACCCCAAGGCCGCCAGCGCGTGACTGGCGAGTCGCCGAACAGGGCCAGCACTGGCTTGTCCAAGCCTGCCGCCAGATGCATCGCGCCGCCGTCGGCGCAAATCATGCAATCTGCGAGCGCGAGTAGCGCGATCAAATCGCGCAGCGCATGCGTCGGGCAGGCGGCCACCGGAACTTCAGCGGACAACTCTGCCAGCACTTCGCGCGCTTTGGCGTCATCTCCCGGATGGCGTGCGTCATCCTCAGCGCCGGGCGACCAGAGCAGCAAAAAAACGGCGGCGTGACGCACATGCAATTGCTGCATCAGCGCTACAAAGCGGGCAGCTGGCCAGCGCTGTTTGGCGCGGCGGGCACTGAGGTGAATGGCGATCAGCGGCGCGGCGCTGGTCTCGGTTCCCGTCTCGGTTCCGGTCTTAGCTGCGGCCCCGGCATCAGCGCTTGCAAGCTGCGTTGCAATTTGCTCGCGCCACTGTGCCACCGCAGCAGCGTCAGCCCGCACCGAGCAGGCCGGAATCGCCGGTGGCACGCCAAATCCGGTGGCGAGTCGATACACGTCTTCTGCTTCGTGCAAGCGCGCACCGTCGCCGTAAGGCACCGGCAAGGTAATCCCGGCCGGCGCGAAGTCTGGCGTCACAAAACCGGTCATGTTGCGCGGCGCGATCCAACGTGCCAGCGCATACGCCTGGCGCTGCGCGCCGGGGCCCGCCAGAATCACATGGTCAATCCGCTGACGCCGCAGCGACCACAGCAGACGTGCGGTATCGGCAAACACCGCTGCCCGGCTGCGATCCGGCCGGTGCTTGGCTTTGTCGTAAGCGAACACGGCGTCGAGATCGGGATTGCCATCGAGCACCGGTGCGTTGTAGCTGTTCACCAGGGCGCCGATCCACGCCTGCGGCCGGGCTGCGCGCAGGGCGCTGATCAGCGGCGTCGTCAGCACCAGATCGCCAATGTTGTCGCGGCGGACGACGAGGATCCGCTCGCGCCGGGTCATGGTGTTGGTGGTGTGGCCGCTGCGGTGGTGGCTGATGCGGTGGTGGCTGGTGCAGCGGTGGCCGATGCAGTCGTGGCGAATGCCGTAACGGCAGCCACACCAGGACGGGCCAGCCACAGACTCAGGGTGAGCACCGCGAGAATCGCATGTTCATGATGCATCGTCGTATTGGCGACGCCAATCAGAACGGTCACATACCAGCCGGAAAAAGCTGCGCACCACAGCGCGGTTTCGCCCGCATCATCACCTGCTCGCGGGCGCAAGCGCCACAAGCGCTGCGCCCATGCCGCCAGCAACACCAATACCAGCGCCAATCCAATCGCCCCGCGCTCGGTGAGCGTATTGAGATACAGGCTATGCGCGTGCGGCGCGCGGCGGTAATCGCTCGGCTGATACTGCGCCCCACGCGCGGACAACCACTGTTGCAGGCGCTCGTCGGTGATCCGGCTGAAGTTATCCATGCCGACGCCGAACCAGGGGTGGGCGCGCACTGCTACCAGCGCACGGTTCCAAATCAGGTCGCGTTCGGCCGTGATGTTGTGCTCCAGCGTATGACTGACATGCCGGTCCACACTGCCGACGCCGCCGAGCGCGAGGGCGAGTACCAACGCCGCCAACACCGCCGCCCAGGCACGCATGTGGGAACCATTGGCACGGATGGCGAAAAATGCGCACAACACAATCAACGACAACACCGCAACGAATGCCGCGCGGCTGGCGGTCATAAGGATCGCGATGGTCAGCAATAGCGCAGCAGCGCCCAGCAGCACGCGCCACACCTGGCTGGCCCTGCGCCGCAACCCACCCAGCAGACCCGCAGCGATGCCGACGCAGATCACGAGGTAAATGGCGCTGTGATTGACATGTCCTACCGACTTCAACTCAAGCGCCTTCTTGACGTGGCTGACTTTCCAGCGCCAGAGTGCTTCGACGGTGCCAATCGACGCCGATGCCACCAGCATGCCGAGCACCAGCAGCGCTTGCGCGCGCGTGTAACCGGCGCGGCGTACGCACCAGGCGAGCAAAACATAGCGCACCAAATCATTGACCGAAGTCCATTCGTCGTTGTCTGGCGCATGAATGCCGGCGAACAACGCCGCCGCGTACCCAGACGCGATCCAGGCGGCAAATAGACTATCCCAACGATCCCACGGCCCGCCAAAGTCACGGGTGCCACGCGCCAAAAACGCCCGATTGGCGACCCAGGTGACGACATAAGCGAGCCACAAAATGTTTTTCGGCGCCTCGCGCAAGGGCAGAAAAAACGCCAGCGCCAGCAGCAACGCGAACTCAACCGGGAAGCGCCATTCGCGCCAAATTTTAGACAGCATAAGAGTGAAAATCAGAGGGTCGCGTATTATACGGGCGGCTACTTTTACTCTCAATTGAGGGCGTTTTTACCCTCAGTCTCACCCCATGTCCCGCCGCATTCTTTTCGCGATCCGCAGCAAGCTTGGCGACACCTTGATCAGTTATGCCTGCGTGCGCGCGTATGCGGACGCGTACCCGGCCGATCATGTGACCTTGCTCACGCGCAGCGCCTACGGGCAGTTGCTGGCGGGCGAGGCGGGGATTCGCTTGATTCAATTCGACAGCCGCATCGGGATGTTTTTCAAACTGATGTGGCTGCGCCTGTGCGCGCCGGCGTTTGATGTGCTCGCGGTGTTGTGGGGGTCGGGCGCACCGATCCGGCGCATCGGTCAATGGGTCAGCGCAAAACGCAAAATCGCCTGGAGCAAAAAAATGGCGCCGGCGCTGTTTGAAGCAGCCGCGCTGCCCGCTGACCCTTGGCTGATCGATCCGGCTGCATGCACGATTCGCGGGTTCGAGCCGGGCTTCGAAGCGCCGCGCGCGTTGCGCATTCCGAGCCTGATGGCGCAGCGCGCGGCGACCAGACAATGCGCTGTTGGCATTGTGCCGGTGGCGGACGAGTTACGCCGCAACCTTGATGGCCCTGCGTTGCTGCAATTGATTGACGCGGTGCGTGCGCGGCATCCTTCACTGCCGATCCGCGTGTTCGTCAACCTCGTCAATCATGGAGCGGAAACCGTTGTGGCACAAGGGTTTCCGCCCAATGTCGAGTTGCGCACCTTTGCGTCGTTGGACGATCTGGTGGCGCAGTACCGGGAACTGTCGGCGTGGTACGGCACCGATACCGGGCTGTTTCATTTGGCGGTTGCCTGCGGCATTCCGGCGACAGTGTTCTTTGGGCCGACGCAGCCGCACAAGATCGTGATGCCCGCGCAGCCGGACACGCAGGTGTATCGCCTGGCGGTGCTGGGGGCGTCGCACTGTGAGGAGAAACGTTGCGCGCGGCCACTGTGTTTGCACGCGAACGTCGCGGCGTTTGCGGGTAGCGCCAGCGCCACGCGCCTCGATGAGACGCCGTCTACCTGCCCGCTGCGCGCGCATCCGCCAGAAGCACTCGCGCAGATCGCCGATCTGTCACCGCCGCTCATGGAACAAACCCAACAGCGGCAACCGGTCGCATGAAAATCATCATCCTCAAGCGTGACAAAGTCGGCGACATGCTGCTGGTGACGCCGATGCTGGAGCACTTGCGCGCCAGCCTGCCGCAGGCTGAGATTCACATGCTGGCGAATGATTACAACGCCTGGGTGGTCGAGGGCAACCCAAACATTGATCGCCTGTGGATTTATCCGCGCGTTCGCCACGGCGCGAGCTTGCGGCCGATGGCGGCGTGGGCGCAATTGAAGCAAGTGTGGCAGTTGCGGCGCGAACGTTTTGATGTCGCGATTGCGGCAGGCGGCGTGATTTCGCCGCGCGCGGTGGAGCGCATTCTGCGGTTGAACGCGAAGCGCACCATCGCCTACGCCGGTGCCAACAAGGACAACCGTGACGCCGATGCCGCCGTGTTCGCGCGCCTGACCGACCCGGTCGCGTACCGGCGCGCGTTGCATGAGGTTGAATCAAACCTGCATCTGCTGACGCCGCTTGGTGTCGCCGCACCTCTTCAGACGATCTATCCTGAGTACGCACTGCGTGACCCGTGGCTGGCTGAGGGACGCGCCTGGGTGGCGAGCCAAGGCCTGACGCCGGGGCGCTTCGTGGTCATTGGCCTCAATGCGCGGCGCGCCAAACGTAAACCGGCGACGGATCAAATTTTGTCGTGGTCACGCCACTTCAAGGAAACACTGGGCCTCGATAGCGTGCTGATCTGGCAACCCGGCCCTGCCGATGATCGGGTTTATCCGGGAGACGACGCCATCGTCGCGCCCTTCATCAAGCAACTGCCGCCCTATCTCAAACCATTTCGCAACCCGGCTGACGTGCGCGCGGCGCTGGGGGTGTTGTGGCATGCGGCGACCTCGATTTTTCCCGATGGCGGTATCGCGCATTTGGCCTCGGTGTCGCCGGGCGGCGTGCTGGCGTTGTTTGCCGAGACCGATGTGTCGCCGCATCCGGACAACTGGCGACCGTATGCGCGGAAGGGTGCGTATCTCGAAGCAGCGAAGACGGTGGCTGAGATCAGTGACGCGGCGGTATTCGCCAAGGTTGATTGGCTGTTGGCGCAGTCGAACTGAATCAGCACATGATGCACCACATGAATCAGCGCGCATGAGCACCTGGGCGATTGGCGATGTGCAGGGCTGCTGCGACGAACTCGTACTGTTGCTCGACAAAATAAATTTCGACGCACGGCGCGACCGTCTGTGGTTCGTCGGCGATCTGATCAATCGGGGGCCGAAGTCGACCGAGACGCTGCGCCAGATTGCTTCATTCGGCGACGCCGCCGTATCGGTGCTCGGCAATCACGATCTTTTTATGCTCGCCTGCGCGGCGGGTCACGGCAAAGCGCATCGGGGCGATACGTTTGAAGCCGTGCTGCGTGCGCCAGACGCAGCAGACCTCCTGGCGTGGCTGAGACAACAGAAGCTCGCGCATCGCGAAACCATCGACGGCACCGAATGGCTGATGGTGCATGCGGGTGTGCTGCCCGCGTGGAGCCTCAGCGATACGCTGGCGCTGGCGCGCGAAGCCGAGCAGGCGATCCTGCATGATGCTGATTATTTTGCGCACATGCGCGGCAACACACCGGCCGCGTGGGACGCTGCGCTCACTGGCTATGACCGGGTGCGCGTGATCGTCAACGCGCTCACCCGTCTGCGCTTTTGTACGCCGGACGGCGTGATGGACTTCACCACCAAAACAGAGATTGCGCCAGCCGGTCATCTGGCTTGGTACGAAATCGCCGCGCGCCGCTCGGCGCGCGCCAGCGAGGCGGTGAATGTGGTGTACGGCCACTGGGCCTCGCGCGGCCTGACGTTGCAGGCAAACGTGTTTGGCATCGACACCGGTTGCGTCTGGGGGCGCGAACTCACGGCGTTACGGCTGGAAGATCGTAAGGTCGTGCAGGTTGATTGTCTCGCCGGTAGCGCCGGCTACAGCGCCTGACAGCGTTGACAGTCAACGGTCTTGCCAGTGACAACGCCTGACAGCCTTTCTGGTCAACGGTCTTGGCGGGTATGCCCCTGCAACCGTTGGCGTACAAGGTTTTCCGCTGCATGCGCCAATTGACGCCGGTCGCGATCAGCAATATCAAGTGGCGCAAACAAGGTTAATTCGCAATGCAGCTTTTTTTCCCGCAGCATCAGCTTGAGTGATTCCCATAGCGACATCTCGCCAACGTAAGCAGCGGCGGTGGTGAAGTGGCCGCTGGCGTCGGTATAGCGCAGACAAAACGGCACAATCTCGGCGTTGGCGTCAATCGCCGATTGCAGCAGGTTGCCGTGAAATTTATGCACGTCGCGGCCATCGGTGGTGGAGCCTTCGGGAAACACGGCGATGATGTCGCCCTCTTCGAGATGCTGCTGCACGGTGTTGACGATGCGCCGCGTGTCCGCGCGCTTCGCGCGCTCGATGAAAATCGTGCCGGACTTGGCGATCAAGGTGCCGAGCACGGGCCAGTCCGCAAGCTCGGATTTGGCGACGAAACGCGCGCCAGTGATCGACTGCAAAGCGTAGACGTCGATCCACGAGATGTGGTTGCCGATGTAGAGGCGTTTCGGCTGCGCCAGATTGAATCCGGGCGGCGCATCGACGTGCATGCGCATGGCAAAAATCTTTAACACCTTGCCATCCCACGAGCGGATCAAGCGCTGACGCTGCGCCGCCGACACGCGGGGAAAGACGAATATCAGTGTCGCTAGACCCTGCGCGATGTGTAGCGCCATGCGCGCAAGCCGCAGCGCTCGCGTGCCGAGAGACGTGGTCACGCGGCGCGGCCCATTACCGATCTACGCCAGGTCAAGCGCTATGCACCGTCGCGCCCGCGACGAGCGTGCGATGCACCCGCCCCTGCATTTCGTAACCCATGAACGGCGTATTTTTGCCTTGACTGGCGAGCGTGCCGGCGTCGATGCGCCAGTACTCATCGGCGGAGAACAACAGCAGATCGGCGTTGCCGCCCACCGTGAGCTTGCCGCCGGAGAGTCCGAGTACGGCGGCGGCACGCGCCGTAATGAGGTCGAGCGCCCGGCTGATCTCGACGCCCTCTTCGCGCGCCCATTTGAGCGTTAGCGGCAAGAGTAATTCGACGCCCGTCACACCAGGCTCAGCCTCGCCGAACGGCAGTTGCTTTGAGTCGTTATCTACTGGCGCGTGATCCGAGCAGATCGCGTCAATCGTGCCGTCCTTGAGACCGGCGCGAATCGCCGCGCGATCGGCCTGCGCGCGAAACGGTGGCACCACGCGGCAACGCGCGTCATAAAAGCCGATATCCATTTCGGTCAGGTGCGCGTGGTGAATCGCGATGTCGCAAGTGACCGGCAGTCCGTCTTGTTTGGCGGCGCGCATCAACTCGATGGCGCGAGAGCACGAGAGCCGCGCCAGATGCACGCGCGCGCCGGTCAGTCGCACCAGTTCGAGTATCCGCAGCAGTCCAATCGTCTCTGCTTGGGCCGGAATCGCCGGCAGGCCAAGGCGCGCGGCGACCTGTCCATCGTGCGCCACGCCATCGCCCGCTAGGTGCGCGTCTTCCGGGCGCAACACCACGGTGTAGCCGTAGGTGGAGGCGTATTGCAGCGCCCGATAGAGCACTTGCGTGTCGATCAGCGGGGCGTCGGCGTGCGAGAAGGCGACACAGCCGTGGCTTTTCAATTCAGCCATTTCGGTAAGGCGTTCGCCTTGCAATCCGAGCGTCAGCGCACCGGCCGGAAACACCCGCGGGCCGCGCAAATTTTTCGCCCGGTAACGCAGCATTTCGACCAGCCCAGGTTCGTCGAGCACCGGGTCGGTGTCCGGCGGGCAGACCAGGCTGGTGATGCCGCCAGCGATGGCAGCGTGCATTTCGGACGCCAGCGCATTTTTGAATTCGTTGCCTGGCTCGCGCAGGCGCGCGCACAGATCAACCAAGCCAGGAGCCACGATCAGCCCGGTGGCATCAATTGTTTCAGCGGCCTTGAAGCCGCTTGGCGCTGCGCCAATCGCGGCAATTTTTTCGCCGCTGATGTAAACGTCTGCCGGCTGATCGAGGCTCGACGCTGGGTCAATCACACGGCCGTTACGGATGAGGATGTTGTGCATGTCAGTTCCCCGCGACGATGCTCATCACCGCCATCCGCACGGCGATGCCGAAGGTGACTTGCGGCAAGATCACCGCTTGACCACCGTCGGCCACAGTCGAGTCGATCTCGACACCGCGATTCATTGGGCCGGGGTGCATGACGATGGCGTCAGACTTGGCGCGCGCGAGTTTGTCTGGCGTCAAGCCGTAGCTCTTGTAGAACTCTTGCGCACTCGGCAGCAGCGCACCTTTCATCCGCTCGCTTTGCAGGCGCAGCATGATCACCACGTCTGCGCCTTTGAGGCCTTCGGCCATGTCGGTGAAGACACGCACGCCCATCTGTTCGACGTTCGAGGGCAACAGCGTGCGCGGGCCGATTACGCGCACTTCCGGCACGCCCAGTGTGGTGAGCGCGTGAATGTCGGAGCGGGCGACGCGCGAGTGCAGAATGTCACCGACGATGGCCACCGTTAGATTGGTGAAGTCCTTTTTGTAGTGGCGGATCGTGTACATGTCGAGCAAGCCCTGGGTCGGGTGGGCGTGGCGGCCATCACCGGCGTTGACGACGTGAATATGATCGACGCCAAGCGCATTCAGGTGTTGCGCAATCAGGTAGGGCGCGCCGGACTGCGCGTGCCGCACCACGAACATGTCGGCTTGCATCGCCGACAGATTGTCGATGGTATCGAGCAAGGACTCGCCTTTGCTGGCGGACGAGGCGTTGATGTTGAGATTGATCACGTCGGCCGACAGGCGCTTGGCGGCGATCTCGAAGGTGGTTCGGGTGCGCGTCGAGTTTTCGAAAAACAAATTGAACACTGATTTGCCGCGCAGTAACGGCACTTTTTTGACTTCGCGCTCGCCGACCGACGCGAATGAGTCGGCGGTGTTGAGAATGGTCTCGA
>JAYVSR010000167.1:0-15574 GCA_043775155.1 Burkholderiales bacterium
GCCCTCGCCAAGCTTGCCAGCCTTGCCAGCGTTGCGATTGCCCTCCTGCTCGGCACCGCCCCACCCGCCGCCGCCCAGCAAACCGTCACCGTCGTCACCTCCTTCCCGAAAGAGCTGACCGAGGCCTACAAAAAAGCCTTCGAGGCAAAGCACCCTGGCACCAAACTCGAAATCCTCAACAAGAACACCACCGCCGGCATCGCCTTCGTGCGCGAGACCGCCAGCGGCAGCCGCCCCGATGTGTTTTGGGCCTCGGCACCGGACGCATTTGAGGTGCTGGCCAAAGACGGTCTGCTGACCAAATTCGACGGTGGCAACAAGGCGGTGCCAGCGAAAATCGGCGCCTACCCGATCAACGACCCGGAAGGTTTTTTCTACGGCCAGGCGCTGGCTGGTTACGGTCTGATGTGGAACACCCGTTACCTCAAAGCCAACAAACTGCCCGAGCCGCGTGAGTGGGCCGACCTCGCCAAACCACAATACTTCGGCCACGTCGCCACCTCGTCGCCGTCGCGTTCCGGCACCACCCACCTCACGGTCGAAACCATTTTGCAAGGCGAAGGCTGGGCCAAAGGCTGGTCGCAGTTGCTGCAAATCGCCGGCAATAGCGCGGCGATTACCGAGCGCAGCTTCGGCGTGCCCGACGGTGTGTCTAGCGGCCAATACGGCATCGGTCTGGTGATTGATTTTTTCGGCTTGGCAGCAAAGAATTCGGGCTTTCCGGTCGAGTTCGTTTACCCCTCGGTCACCGCCATCGTGCCGGCCAATATTGGCCTCGTGGCCGGCGCAAAAAATGGCGAGGCGGGCAAAAAGTTCATCGCGTTCAGTCTGTCCGACGAAGGCCAGGAACTCCTGCTCAACCCGAAAATCAGCCGCCTGCCGGTGCTGCCCGCGATCTACAGCAAGGCACCAAAAAACTACCCCAACCCTTTCACCGGCATGATCAAGGCGAAAGTTAATTTCGACGCCAACCTGTCGGAGGAGCGCTATTACGTCGTCGTGTCCTTGTTTGATCAGATCATCACGTTCCGCCACAAGGAGCTGCAAGCGGCGACCAAAGCGATCCACGATGCCGCCGCAAAACTTGCCGCAAAACCCAACCCCCAAGGCCTGAAACTGTTGGTGGAAGCGCGTGAGCTGGCATTTAGCCCGGCGATCGATGAAGCAAAAGCGCGCGACAAGGGCTTCCTCGCGGTGTTTCGCAGCACCAAAAAAACCACCGAAGTGACCAAGCAACTGAGTGCGCTGGAAGAGCGCTGGAGCTCGGAGGCGAAGAAAAATTACGCCCGCGCGACCGAGTTGGCATCGCAGGCGGGGAACCTGGCCCGCTAGGTTTGCGCTGTCTGCGCCAGTCCTGGCCTGGCAGCGCCAAGGGTGTGACCGTTTTGCAGACAAGGCGTGTCGAAGTGGGATAATTACGCCCTGACTTTTTTTGGTAGGACATAACATGAGCTTTCGCCATCTCGCCCTAGGTATCGCACTCTCGCTAGCTGGAATCGCAGCGCCCGCTTTCGCCGCCGAAACCGGAGTGGATGGCGACGCCATCACCATCGGCCAATCGGCGGCACTCTCCGGCCCGGCGCAAGAGCTTGGCACTGAAATGCGGCTCGGTGCGCAAACCTATTTCAACCAGATCAACCAGGCCGGCGGCGTGTTCGGCCGCAAGATCAAGCTGGTGTCGCTTGACGACGGCTATGAACCTGATCGCGCCGTCGCCAATACCAAAAAATTGATCAATGAAGACAAGGTATTTGCTCTGTTCGGCTATGTCGGCACGCCAACCTCGAACGCGGCACTGCCGATTTTTACCGAAGCCAAAGTGCCGTTCTTCGGCGCGTTCACCGGAGCGGAGAGCCTGCGCAATCCGCTCAATCGCTACATTTTCAATGTGCGCGCAAGTTACTTTGACGAGACCGAAAAAATCGTCGAGCAAGTTACCTCGGTCGGCGGCAAAAGCGTTGCTGTGTTCTACCAAGACGACGCCTATGGCAAAGCCGGCCTGGCGGGCGTCGAGCGCGCACTGGCGAAACGAAACATGAAGATTGCGTTGACCGGCACGGTGGAGCGCAACACTGTCAACGTCGAAGCAGCGGTCAAAGGTCTGGTGCCAAAGCAGCCCGACGCCATCGTCATGATCTCGGCCTATAAGTCGATTGCCGCATTTGTCAAAGCCGCGAAGAAGGCCGGTTACACCGGGCAATTTCATAATGTCTCGTTCGTCGGCAGCCGCGCACTCGCCGATGAACTCGCCAGTGAGGGCCACGGCGTTGCGATTTCGCAGGTCGTACCGTTCCCATTTACCCCCAGCTCGCCGATCGTGGCCGAGTACCAGAAGGCGCTCAAGGCGTCGGGCTCGGCACAACCCTCCTTCACCAGCCTCGAAGGCTTTATCGCCGCGCGCGTGTTTGTCGAAGGCTTGAAGCGCGCCGGCAAGGACTTGACGCGGGAAAAACTGATTACCGCCCTAGAGTCGATGAATAACGTTGATGTCGGCGGCTTCAATGTCAACTTCTCGGCCAAAAGCCACAACGGCTCATCCTTCGTCGATCTGACGATGATTGGGCGTAACAAGAGTTTTATCAAGTAAGCGCAGGGGTTTTGCGCGCGCCTTCGCAGCTTAAGAGCGCAGCGCTGGCGGCGCTGATCGCACTGTTCCTCCTCCTGTTCCTGGTCTGGCCGGCCGGGACCGTGATTCGTACTGCCTTCGCCGATGGTGACGGCGGCTTCACCCTCGGTCACTTCAGCGCGTTCTTCGGCTTGTCGCTGATGCGCGAAGCGTTCTTCAATAGCCTCGCGGTCGCCTTGTTGTCGGTGGTTGGTGCTTCGCTGATCGCACTGCCGCTGGCGTATCTCACGGTGCGGTTTCAATTTCGCGGCGCGCTGTTGATCCAGACTCTCGGGGTGCTGCCGTTGATCATGCCGCCGTTTGTCGGCGCAGTGGCGATGCAGCTCATCTTCGGCAAAAACGGCTCGATCAACTTGTTGTTGTCGGAGCATGTCGGCTTCACCATTCCTTTCATGGAAGGCCTCACCGGCGTGGTGCTGGTCGAGAGCCTGCATTACTTTCCGTTCATCCTGCTCAACCTCACTGCGGCCCTCGCGAACATCGATGGCGCGATGGAGGAAGCGGCGCAGAACCTTGGTGGGAGCGGGTTTCGGCTGTTTCGCCGGATTGTGTTTCCGCTGGCCATGCCGGGCTTTGTCGCCGGTGCGTCGCTGGTGTTCGTCAAGGTGTTTGACGATCTCGGCACGCCGCTGGTGTTGAACGTGACCAACATGCTGGCACCGCAAGCGTATTTGCGCATCACCTCGGTCGGCCTCGAAGACCCGGTGGGCTACGTGATCTCGGTGCTGATGATCGGCTTCTCGATTCTCGCCATGTGGTGCGCCAGCCTGGCCTTGAAGGGACGCGACTACTCGACCTTGCAGCGCGGCGGCGCGGCGCTGGCGAAGCGGCGCTTGTCGGCATGGCAGGCGCTGTTTGCTTATGGCTGGATCGTGCTGGTGCTGCTGGTCGTGCTGTCACCGCATCTGGGGCTGTTGCTGCTGTCGTTCGCCAAGGTGTGGAGCTTCTCGCCGCTGCCTGATGCGTATACGTTGGAGCACTACGCCACCGTGTTCACCGAAGCGCCGGAGATGATGCAGAACACGCTGCTCTACTGCGGTCTCGCGGCATTGATCGACGTGCTGCTCGGCAGCGCGATTGCCTGGCTGGTGCTGCGCTCGCGCTTGCCGTTCGTCAAATCGCTCGACTTCATCGCCACCGCGAGCCTGGCGATTCCCGGTCTGGTGTTGGCGATTGGCTATTTGCGTACCTTCAAGGGCATCGAGATCAATGGCGTTGCGCTCACCGGCACCTGGGTGCTGATCATGATCGCCTATGCGATCCGGCGTCTGCCTTACGCGTTGCGCGCTTGCGTCGCCGCGCTCCAGCAGGTGCATGTGTCACTCGAAGAAGCGGCGCTCAATCTCGGCGCAACCCAGGCCAGCGTGGCGCGGCGCATCGTCGTGCCGCTGATGGCAGGTGGCATGTTGGCCGGCTTTGTCACCAGCTTCATCACCGCAGCGGTCGAGTTGTCGGCGACGATTTTGCTCACCACCGCGCAGGGGCAGGCACCGATGAGCTACGGCATTTATCTCTACATGCAGTCGATTGCCGGACGCGGACCGGGTGCCGCGCTGGGCGTGCTGGCCCTGATCGTGGTCGCGCTTGGCACCTATGCGTCGAACCGGTTTATCGGCAATCTCAACAATGCGCGTGATGTCGCGCTGAAACACTGAAGCCGCGACGCGCCCGAATCCGGCGCTCGAATCAATCGCTGGCAGCACACGCACTTGTAAACACGTCCAAGGAACACCCAATGCCCGCCACCAGTGTCGTGATCCAGAACATCGCCCTGTCTTACGACGGCGGCAAAACGCAGGTATTGAAGGACATCAACCTCGACATTAGGGCCGGTGAATTTTTCGCCCTGCTCGGCCCGTCCGGCTCGGGTAAGTCCACGCTGCTGCGTCTGATCGCAGGATTCAATTTTGCGCAAGCCGGCAGCATCCAGATCGGCGGCGAAGACATCTCGCGGATGCCGCCGCATCTGCGCAACGTCGGCATGGTGTTTCAAAGCTACGCGCTGTGGCCGCATATGAGCGTGGCGGACAACGTGGCTTTCGGCTTGGTCGAACGCAAATGGGCGAAGGCCGACATCACCCGCAAAGTCGGCGAGATGCTCGACCTGGTGGGCTTGGCCGACTTTGCCCAGCGCCGCCCGAATCAGCTCTCCGGCGGGCAGCAACAACGTGTCGCCCTCGCCCGCACGCTGGCAATCCGGCCGCGCGTGTTGCTGCTCGACGAGCCACTATCGAATCTCGACGCCAAGCTGCGCGTGCAGATGCGCGAAGAACTCAAACGATTGCAACGCAAGCTCGACATCACGACGATTTTTGTGACTCACGATCAGGAAGAAGCCCTCACCACCTGCGACCGCGTCGCGGTGATGGACGGCGGCGTGATCCAACAGGTCGGCCGTCCCGATCAGCTTTACGACGATCCGGTAAATCGCTTCGTCGCCAACTTCATTGGCACCGTCAACCTGTTGCCGGTGCGCGTGAGCGATGACGATGCATCAACCGAAGCGGTGACAAAAAATTTGCGTTCAGTGCGCGTCAAGTCAGACGTATTCGGCAACGTGACCGTTCCGGCCACCACCTACGCGATGGCCGGCAGCGCAGGCGATCTCGCGGTACGCCCGCTGGCGATGCATCTCGCGGCACGCGGCGAGGCGGCCCGCCCCGACGACATCGTCGTCGCAGGCCGCGTCGTCGATCACGAGTTTATGGGCGAGTATGTACGCTATCGCGTCAACACTGGCGCGACGACGCTGATCGTCGATCAGTCACACCGGGCGCACACCCCACTCTTCGCAGCTGAAACACCGGTGCGCATCGCCGTGTCACCACGCGAGTTTCGTTTTTTACCTGCCTGAAGAGCGTTGGTGGGAGCGGTTTTCAGGAGTTAAACGTCTGAAACCATTGGTGCATGCGGCTCTCCAGCGCATCCTTCACCTGGCGCAGCACGCTGTCCCAATCCAGGTTCTCCGCCACCCGCCAGGTGCGCACGCGCGGATACCACAGGCAGCCGTGGCCTTCGATCTCCCAGCGCCAGTCGCGCATGCGCGGCAGCAGCACCCAGGTTTCCAGTCCGAGGGCGCCGGCCAGATGGGCGACTGCGGTGTCGATCGTGATCACCAGATCGACCTGGCGCAGCAGCGCGGCGGTATCGGCGAAATCACTGAATCCGGCGGTAACGTCAATCACGCGCGCAGACAACGCCTCAGCACCACTGCGCGCGGCCACCGGCTGCACCCAGAAAAAATCGCAGTCCAGCGCAAGCAAGTCCGCGAAGCAAGGCGCAGGCACGCTGCGAATTTGATTGTCCTTGCGCGCCACTGCGCCGGTAATCGCCAGTCCCACGCGCAGACGGCGCGGCAGATCAGGCATAAGTTGCGGTGGCGCCGCCGCGTGACGCGCCACCACGGCTTGCTCGACCACCGTGTGCCAGTGCGTCAGCCACGCATCGGCCAGCGCTGGCGGCAGTGGTTGCGCCAGCTTGGCCGCCTCATTGAGAGCCAGGCGCGCGGGAATGCTGAGCAGCGGCAATTCGAAATCAGCGGGCATCTCACCGTGCAGCAGACGCCCGGCACGCGGCACCACCTCAATACCTGGAATCGTCTCCCACAGGCGTTGCATCTCCGGCTTGCATTGCACCGTCACTCTGGCAGCGCGCGGCAGCAGCAACGGCAAAAACCGCATGAACATGATGCAGTCGCCGAAGCCCTGCTCCTCATACACCCACAAATGTTTGCCAGACAGGTCTTCGCCCTGCCACAGCGGCAGCACCGGCTTATAGTGCGGGAACGCCGGATTCGCAGTGCGCGCTTCAAGCAAGGGCCAGGCGGCAGCGATATCGCCTTCATGCAACAGCACATTGCCGAGCGCAAACTGCGCGCCAACATCGTCCGGATTCACCGCCAGCACTTGGCGCGCGCCGCCCTTGACCAAATCGGGATAACCGATGATCCAGCCGGTCAAGGTGAACTGACGGCCAATTTCCAGCGCTGATTCCCCATGCCGTTCCAGCGCCTGAATCGCGGCTACACACGCGGCAAACTCACCCATCCAGGCCAGCACGCTGGCCGCCGCCTTGCGCGCCAGCAGAAAATCCGGCGCCAATTGCACCGAACGCTCAAACGCCTGATGCGCGCGCGCGAAGTCAAACAGCATTTCGCAAGCGCGGCCATAGTGGTAGTGCCAGTAGGGCATGGCGCTGCACAGCTGGCGCGCGTGCTCCAGTTCACGCAGGGCGTCTTCCGCGCGCTGTTGATCCAGATACGTGGCGGCAATATTGACCGCCAGCTCGGGCGGATCAACATGGAGCTGCCGCGCACGGGCGTAGCAGGTCAGCGCGCGTTCAAAGCGCTCGTCGCCGCCAGTCTCCATCTTGGCCAGATTGCCGAGATAGATCCAGGCGATGCCAAGGCGGGTATTTTCTGCGTCGAGCTTGCCGAACCAGATCCGCGCCTCGTCGAGGCGGCTGGCGAGAAATGCCTGTTGGCCTTGCTCAAAGTAGCCGTAATGATGCGGCTCGACCACTGGCGCGGACGGTGCCACGCCACGGGCACGCGCGCCACGCTTGGCGAATTGCCCAAACAGCTTGCCAATCAAACCCATGATGAATATTCAAATCTGCCAATACACGCAGCCCTGAAACCCTTGGTGGCAGCGGATCATGCGATAACACTTATCGTAAAACCGCACCCGCCAAAGCTTTCCACGGCATCGTCTAGTCAATTTTCGCGCCCGACTTCTTCACCACCTCGGCGAACTTGACGATATCTGCCTTGATGAATTGGGTGAATTGCTCGGTGCTCATGGCCGCACCGTCGGCACCGAGACTGGCTAGTTTTTCTTTCATCTCGGGCGTCTGCAAGATGCGGTTGATCTCAGTGTTCAACCGCCGCACCAAATCAGGTGCCACGCCGGCCGGCGCAAATACGCCCTGCCACGAAGTGATCGAGTAGCCCGGCAAGCCACCGGCTTCGGCAATCGTTGGAATGCCGGGCAATGCGGCCGATGGTTTATCCGCCGTGATACCGAGCGCGCGCAACTTGCCGGCCTTGACGTGCGGCACCGCGATCAGCGCGTTTTCCCACATCATCTGCACTTCACCGGCCAGCACCGCGCCGGTGCCGGGTGCCGAACCTTTATAGGGAATGTGGGTGATCTCGGTGCCGGTCATGCTCTTGAACAACTCACCCGACATATGCTGCGACGTGCCATTGCCGGCCGAGGCAAACGCCAGCTTGCCGGGATTGGCTTTGAGGTGCGCAATCAATTCCTTGAGGTTGTTGGCCGGTACTGAAGGATTGACTACCAGCACGTTGGGCAGCGTCGCCGCCAGCGCGACGTGGACAAAATCCTTCACCGGGTCATATGGCATTTTGGCGCCATAGAGACTGACGTTAATGGCGTGCGAGCTGACCGTACCGCCGCCGATGGTGCAGCCATCGGAACGCGCCTTGGCGAGGATCGCCCCGCCGATGTTGCCACCGGCACCCGGATGATTCTCGATCACGATGCTGACACCCAAGGCCTTTTGCAACTCGGGCTGCAGCAGCCGCCCGATTAAATCGGTGGTTCCGCCGGCCGCAAAACCGACGATGTATCTGACCGTCGGACACGGCCAGGCTTGCGCCTGCGCACCGCCCGCCGCGATTGCCGTAAACAAGAACGCTGCGCCCACGAACATTTTTTTCATCCCGGCTTTTTTCATCTCGTCTCCTCAGGTTTCGGGTGCGTGGCCCAACCGGCCACCGGTCTTGCGTTGCGGAGTCAATGCGCTGCTCCGAGGTCACACTACGGTCGCACTACCGTCGCACTACTTCTTGAACTTCGCCGCCAGACCAGTCGCCCCCGCACGCAACAACCCGACGTCACTACCCACCGCGACAAACAACGCGCCGGCATCGAGCATGCGCTGGCCATCGGCTTCACCGACGAGGATGCCGGGGGCTTTGCCATTGGCGCGAATCCGCTTGATTGAATCGATGATCGTGCTTTGCACCTCGGGGTGCGGAATGTCACCGAGGTGGCCGAGATCAGCTGCCAAATCGTTCGGGCCAATGAACACGCCATCGATGCCATCGACTTTGCAAATCTCGTCGAGGTTGTCGAGAGCCACCCGCGTCTCGGTCTGCACCAGCACACAGATTTCGCGATTGGCTTTTTTCAGGTAGTCCTTGATCCAGCCATATTGCGCGGCGCGTGAGCTGCCGGCCACGCCGCGAATGCCCTCGGGCGGGAAGCGGGTGGCGGCGACGGCGGCGGCGGCTTCTTCGGCGTTTTGCACATAAGGCAAGAGCAGTGTCTGCGCGCCTGCATCAAGATAGCGTTTGATCAGCACCAGATCATTCCACGCCGGGCGCACGACCGCCTGCGCGGTGCTGCGCTCGTTTTGCATCGCCATCAACTGCATGCTCACGTGCGCTGGGTCGTTCGGGCAATGCTCGGTGTCGAGCAGCATCCAGTCGAAGCCGGCCGGCGCGCAGGACTCGACTACTTGTGGTGACCAATAGCTCATCCATAGACCGATTTGCGGATGACCCGCGAGAATGTTTTGCTTGAAATGATTGACGGGCAGTTCCAATTAAAATCTCCGGTGGGTTGAAGCGTGAGTTAAAAAAATCGTGGGGTGAGGTGAGCAAAAATGCGCTGCGTAAAAGCTACTGATAGCGGATCGCAAAAATCTCCAGTTCTTCGCGCCCGGCGGGCGTGTTGAGCGCGACGACATCGCCCTCGCGCCCTTTGAGCAGCGCGCGCGCCACCGGCGAGATCCAACTGATCTTGCCGCCGGACGGGTCGGCCTCATCGACGCCGACGATCTGGATCGTCATGTCGCGCCCGCTGCCGTCGGTGTAAGAGACGGTGGCGCCGAAAAAAATTTGCTCGCTATGCTCCTGCCGGGCCGGGTCCACCACCTCGGCGGCTTCGAGGCGCTTGGACAAAAAGCGAATCCGGCTGTCGATTTGGCGCAGGCGTTTCTTGCCGTAAATATAGTCGCCGTTTTCGGAACGATCACCGTTCGATGCGGCCCAAGTGATGGTCTCGACCAGCTTCGGGCGCTCGTTGCGAAACAACTCGTCGAACTCGGCGCGCAAACGGACGTAGCCTTGCGGTGTGATGTAATTCTTCGTCCCCACGGGAATCGCAGGCGCTACGAGTTCTTCATCGTCGTCGTCGTCGCGCTCTTTGGTGAAGGCCTTGCTCATCTTTGTAACCCGGTTTTCCCTTGCGTATTTCTCTGCGTTTTCCTTTACGCCTACCCTCGTTATTTTACGCGCGCCCCTCAACATGACTCTGATCCAACGCTGCTTCGCACTCGTTATCTTCACCTTGGTTGGTTGCGCAGCGAGTGCTGCACAAGCGCAAACAGTATTGCCGTCTGGCTTCAGCGCTGGCCCGAAGATGGGCGGGGTGGAGGAGTACCGCCTGCCGAATGGTTTGAAGGTGCTGCTGATCGAAGACGCGTCGCAGCCGCAGATCACCACCAACATCACCTACCTGGTCGGCTCGCGCCACGAAGGCTACGGCGAGGCCGGCATGGCGCACCTGCTCGAACATCTGGTGTTCAAGGGCACGCCGAAGCACAAGGACATCAAGGCCGAATTCACTGCACGCGGCGCGCGCTGGAACGGCACCACCTATTTCGACCGCACCAATTATTTCCTCACCTTCACCGCCAACCCGGCCAATCTCGATTGGGCGCTGGAGCTCGAAGCAGATCGGATGATCAACTCTTTCATCTCGCGTGCTGATCTCGATAGCGAAATGACGGTGGTGCGCAACGAGTTTGAATCCGGCGAGAACAACGTTGGCGGTGTGCTGGCGCAAAAGATGGCGCGTGCCGCCTACCAGTGGCACAACTATGGCCGCCCGACGATCGGCAACCGCTCCGACATTGAGAACGTGGACATTGCGCGTCTGCAAGCGTTTTACCGCACCTACTATCAGCCGGACAACGCGGTGCTGGTAGTTGCAGGGGACATTCAGGCGAGCGCGGTACTGACCGGGATCGCCAAACATTTCGGCGCAATTGCCAAACCCATGCGCGAACTGCCGCGCACCTATACGCAAGACGCCGCGCAAGACGGCGAGCGTGAAGTGCGGCTGTCGCGCACTGGCGAGAACCGTATCGTCATGACTTTTTATCACGCACCGCCCGGCTCGCATCCTGATTACGCTTCTGCTGATATTCTCGCCTTTATTCTCGGCGACACGCCGACCGGGCGGCTGCACAAGGCGCTGGTCGAAACCAAACTTGCCACCGGGGTGGGTGGTGCCGATTTGATGCTGGCTGAGCGCGGCGGGCTGCGCTTCTCGGCGTCCGCGCCGAAGAGCGCCGCCACTGCGCCGATGCGCGAAGCATTGATCAGGACGGTGGAGAATCTGGCGCAAGACCCGATCCGTGCGGATGAAGTCGAACGCGCCAAACAACGCATGCTGACCGGCATGGATGTGGCGCTGACCAAAACACACTCGTTCGCCACCGGTCTGACCGAATGGATTGCGCTGGGCGACTGGCGGCTGTTTTTTCGCTATCGCGACTACATCCATGACGTCACCACCGAATCGGTCAATCAGGCGGCGCGCACTTGGCTAATTCCGTCGAACCGCACGCTAGGCCAGTTCGATCCGGTTGAAGTGACGCCGCAGCGGGCGGCAGTGCCTGCGGCACCTGATCTCGTGGCGGCGTTAAAAGACTACGCTGGCCCGCCCGGTATCGGTGGCGGCGAAGCATTTGATCCTTCGCCTGCGAACATCGAATCGCGCACGACTCGTTTTACGCTCGCTAACGGCATGCAGGTCGCGTTCCTGCCGAAGAAATCGCGCGGCAACATGGTCAGTGCGTCGCTGGCGTTTCAGTACGGCACCGAGGAATCGAAGTTCGGCCGCGGCCAAGCGTGCGGCTACGCCGGTGCCATGCTGATGCGTGGCACGAAATCAAAATCGCGCGAAGAGTTGCGCAATGAAATGACCCGGCTGCGCGCCAATTTATCGGTGAGCGGCGGTGGCGCAAGTGTTGAAGTGCCGGCGGCTGGTCTCGAAGCCAGTCTCGCACTGATCGCCGAGATTCTGAAAGAGCCGCGCTTTGATAGCGACGAGTTCGAGCAATTGAAACGCCAGTCGATTGCCGGGATCGAATCGGCCCGTACCGACCCTGGCTCACTCGCGGGTCTCGCAATCGCACGCCACGTCAACCCGTATCCGCGCGGCCATTGGGCCTATACGTCAACCCTGGACGAGCAACTGGACGACGCGCGCAAGGTTTCACTCGCCGACATACGCCGTTGCCATCAGGATTTTTTTGGATTGAGTCAGGCGCAACTCGCCGTCGCCGGCGACTTTGATCCGGCCAAATTGCGCGAAGTACTGGCGCAGCAATTTGGTGGCTTCACCAAACCTGCGCCCTACACGCGGATTCCCGCCCGCACCCGCACCGCACCGCCGCTGGCGGAGGACATCGTCACACCGGACAAAGCCAACGCGACGCTGCGCGCCAACATCATCCTCGACGCGCGCGATGACGATGCGGACTACCCGGCTCTGGTGGTGGCAAATTATTTGTTCGGCGGCTCGATTGATGCACGCTTGGCGAAACGGATTCGCGAGAAGGACGGCTTGAGTTATTCAGTTGGCAGCGGCTTGAGCGTGTCGAGCCAGGATCGCTACGGCCAATGGAGCGCCTCGGCGATTTACGCGCCGCAAAACCGCGCCCGCGTCGAAGCGGCGATGCGTGAGGAGTTGGAGCGCGCGCGGCGCGATGGCTTCACGGCGGACGAAGTGGCCAAAGCGAAAGAAGCGATTCTGCAATCACGCCGTCTTGGCCGCGCTGCCGATATGAGCCTCGCGGGCAAGTTGTCGTCCGACCTTTACTACGGACGCACGTACGATTGGGACGCCCAGATCGAGGAGAAATTGAAGAGCGTGACGCCAGCCACGGTATCTGCGGCGTTCGTCAAACACATTGATCCGGCGCGGATGAATTTGGTGAAGGCCGGCGATTTCAAATAACGCTTCCTCGCAGCGACTGGGAGCGCGTTTTTACGCTGCACGCAAGGTATCGCGATGCGCCAGGCAAGCGCCGGCTTCGAGCGCCGGGTTTGAGCACCGGATTCGCGCAACAGCGCCGAAGCACTGCCCGCTAAGCCCTGTCCAGCAAGGCTTTCAGCGCTTGGGCGGCTTCGGCATAGGCGGCTTCGAGATCATCGAGCCAGCCAAAAATCTGGCTACCGTCACCCGCCTTCCCGGCCAGCTCAATTTGCCGCGCCACCCGCGCCACCCGCGCCGCACCCAAGTTGGCGCTGGCACCTTTGAAAGTATGCGCTTCACGCGCCACGGCCGGCAAATCGTTGTCGAGCAACGCCAGTTTGATCGCGGAGATGCGCTCCGGTGCCTGCGCCGTATACATGCCGACAAATTCGGCCAGCACGCCGAGCGCGGGATCGAGCGCAATCAGTTCGCCCACCTGCTCCATATCGAGCACCGCTGGCCGCGCAGCCACCGCCACGCCTGCCGCAACGCCAGTTGCGGTGCCAGCCGACGCTTGCATGCCCGCATCTTGCCCCGCCAGCCGGCGCTGGATGAACTGCGCGGCGCGACCGAGCGCCTCGCCAAGCGTTTTCATTTGAATCGGCTTGGACAAATAGTCGTCCATGCCCGCTGCCAAGCACTTGTCACGATCGCCTTGCATCGCATTCGCCGTCACCGCAATCACGTACGGCCTGTTCTCGGGCGTCATTTGCGCCGCAATCCGCCGGGTCGCTTCGAGGCCGTCCAGCTCGGGCATTTGCACATCCATCAGCACGCAGTGGTAGGCGCCGGCCAGCACCGCTTGCACCGCCTGCGCGCCGTCAGTCACTGCATCGGTGGCATAACCGAGGCGCTCGAGCATGCGCAGGGCAATTTTGCGATTGACTTCGTTGTCCTCGGCCAACAGCAATTTCATTTTCACCGCCGCGAGTGGAGTAACCGGCGCAACTCGTTTTGCCTCGATGCCGCTCAAATGAAACGGGTCGTATAGGGCGAGTGAGTCCTGCAGGGCGTTGTAAATCTGCGATTGCCGCGCCGGCTTGAGCAAGTAGGACGCGACCCAATCTTCGGGCACCGTGCGGCCTTGGTAGATTTCGCTGCGCGGCGACGACGACAAAATAATCACCGGCAGTTTCACGCCATAGCGCTCCCGGTGCGCTGCAATGCCCGCCGCCAGGTCGAGACCATCCATTTCAGGCATCGACATGTCGGTGATCACAGCGGTAAACGGACGCCCTGCAGCGCGCGCATCGTCGATCAATGCCAGCGCCGCCAGCGCGCCCGGCGCGGTGGTCACTGTCAGCCCCCAGGCGCGGCACTGCGCCGACAAAATACGCAAGTTCGGCGGATAGTCATCCACCAGCAGCAGTTGCTGATCGCCATCGTGATGCAGGCGCCGGAGCGCGGTCTCACCAGCCGCAGACCGGGTCTGCACGGTGAAAATAAAACTGGTGCCGCGCCCCGGCTCGCTTTCGACCCGGATCGCGCCGCCCATCAGCTCGACCAGGCGGCGGCTGATCGCAAGGCCCAGACCAGTGCCGCCGTATTTGCGCGTGGTCGAGGCATCGACTTGGGTAAACGCCAAAAAAAGGCGATCCAGTTTATCCGCCGCAATCCCGATCCCGGTGTCATGCACGGCGAACTCGAGCAACACCGGGGTGCCATCGAGAAACCGTTCCGTCGCACCGCCGTCGGCGCCCCCTAGGGTACTAGCATGCACCGGGCCGGTAACGACCCGGCACTCCACCCGCACTTCACCTTGCTCGGTAAATTTAATTGCGTTGCCAGCCAGGTTGATCAGCACCTGGCGCAAGCGCGTGATGTCGCCGGCGATAAAGGCTGGCACCGCCGGATCGATTTCATAAAGCAACTCCAGCTTCTTGCTGCGCGCCCGGCTGGCCACCAGATCGAATGCATCTTCAATCATCGCCGCCACTTCAAGCGGCGCTTCTTCAAGCTCCATTTTCCCGGAGTCAATTTTTGAGAAGTCGAGGATGTCGTTGATCAGCATCAGCAACTGCTCACCCGATAGCTGGATCGTCTCGACATAGTCGCGCTGCTCGTGCGACAAGCGCGTGTCAATCAACAAGCCGGCCGAGCCGATCACGCCGTTCAAGGGCGTGCGGATCTCGTGGCTCATGGTGGCTAAGAAGGTGGACTTCGCCTGCGCCGCTTCGAGCGCGCGCGTGTTCGCTTCGATCAACGCCAGCTCAGCTTCTTTGCGCGCTGAAATATCCATCAGCGCGCCGGTAAAGCGCACGGCCTTGCCGTCCGGCCCCATCGTCGGATTGGCGCGCGAATGCGCCCAAATCCAGCTACCGTCCTTGCGGCGCAACCGATGTTCTGCATCGTAGGTAACGCCCGACTCAATCGCGGCGCGGCGTTTCGCCATCACCTGCGCGCGGTTCGCGGGGTGAAAGCGCTCCGGATCGCGCGCATAAGCGCTGATGTCCTCGCCCGGCTCGAAGCCGAGAATTTTGCAGGTGCGCGGCGAGTAATAGACCTTGCCGGTACGCAAATCGTAGTCAAACACCCCGGCTTGCACTGACTCCACCACCAGGTCTAGCAGTTCGCGCTGATGGGCTATTTCGTCTTGCACACGGCGCTGCTCGCTGACATCAATGATCGATCCGGTGAAGCGCACCGGGCTGCCGCCATGATCAAAAATCGCCACGCCACGCGCACTCACCCAGATGTAATGCCCATCGGCACAGCGCAATCGGTATTCGGCGACAAAGTAAGGTTCAGCATTCGCGAAGTGCGCGTCCTGCGCCGCGCGCACCCGCTCGACATCGTCCGGGTGAACCAGATCAAGACGCGCTGCCGCCCCGCCCAGATCGGTCGCTTCAGGGTAGCCGAGCAACTGGTAAAAGCGCGGCGACAAATAGCGCGGGCCATCTGGCAACTGATGATCCCACACACCAGCCTGGGC
>JAYVSR010000168.1:0-4624 GCA_043775155.1 Burkholderiales bacterium
CCAGCCGATCATGCAGGAACTGGCGCTCGCGGTCAATCAGCGGCCATATCAGGGGTAGCAGCGCCAGTGTCAAGGCCCACCAGTGAGGCAGGGCCCAAGACAACGGCCAAGCGGCGTAAGCGGCCAAAGCGGGCAGCAGCGACGCCCACGCCAGCGTGTACCGCCACCAGGCGCGGCTGCGCGTCAGGAGGAAGCCGGCGCGGCTCTCCACGCGCATCTTCCAGGTTTTCATCGGCAGCGTTTGGCCGCTACGGCGCCAGCACCAGACGAAATAGACCCCGATCACGCCGAACATATAGAGTTGAAACACGAGGCGCATCGGCCCCGGCAAAGGCGCCTTGCTTTGCGTCAGCGCGAGGAACAAATAGGCGGGAATGAAGGCTACGCCGAACAGCAATATGCTCTCGTAGACCATGCTGGCAAGACGGCGGCGCAAGCGCGGTGCGGGTGCCAAGGGTAACGGCAGTTCGGACACTGGGGAGGTAGCAACAGGCCGGCTGGGCGCAGCAGCGCGCCCCTCCCGCGCGCGCCGCGCAGCGCCGCCCACGGGTTTACTTGCCTGCGACTTCGGTCGCACCAACTGCCGGTGCTGGTGCTGGTGCCGGTGCTGGTCCCGGTGCCGGTGCGCTGGACGGGCTGCCTGCCAGGTCCGGGGCAGAACCCGGTGCTGCCGGCGCCATTGAGGCGGTCGCCGCGCTGGGTGGTGCATCGCCCGATAACGCCGCCGTTTTCGTCGCTGGTTTGCCAGACACTTGTTGCGTCGCCATCGTTTGTTGGGCGCGCCGCTGCTGCTTTTGCTTTACCGGTTTTTTCGCGTCGGCGGCCGCGGCCAAGGTTTGCTTTTGCGCATCCGGCAATTTTTGATATTGCTGCCACTCGGCTTTTTTCTGCTCCGGCGGTAAAGCTTTAGCTTGTTGAAAGTTCTCGCGCGCGGCGCGGCGCTGCTCGGGCGTGAGCTTCGCCCAGCCAGCCATGCGCGCGTGCAAGCGCCTTTGTTCTTCCGGTTTCATTGACGGATATTTTTCCGCCAGCGTCAGCCATTTTTTACGGCGGAAACTGTCGATTTTGTCCCACTCGCTAGAGAGTGGCTTGAGGGCTTCCTGTTGCTGCGGGGTCAGCGCCGTCCAACCGGGCTGGGGTGGGGTAATTGCCGCCACTGGCATGCAAAACGCCAACGCCAAGATGAAAAACGCCGCGAAGCGCGGCGCTTGAGCAAGGAAGCCAGACTGGCGCACTATTGCCCCCCGCGCTTGATCCACATGCTAAAACCCTTGTCAGCATAGGCATGAGGAGGCAGTTCGTCGACCAGCATTTGCATATCGATGTCTGCGTTTTCTTCCACCCGGTTCGACTGGTGCCAGTAGCTGATGCCGATCAGGCCAGCCGCCAGCACGGCCAGCGGCACCAAATGCCCGAGCCATTCAAACTGAAAGCCACCGGCCCCGGCCAGCTTCATGCTGGTTGCACCCTTACGCTGGTGTGCGAGCGCTCGCTCACGTGCCGCACGAAGGCGCTCGGTCGTATCGACTGGAATCGCGCGCAAGGATTGATTCAAGCGCTGCTTGATCTTGAACGCAGTGTGCAATTCGTGGTTCATTTTATTTTTGGTTTCTAGGGGTTAGGGCAGTGACTCAGATTTGGTGCAAAGTTTGATTACTGAACTTTGATTTGGTGCTTAGAGCGTGATGCCTTGGGCTTGCAGCGCGGTGGCGAGGGTGTTGGTAGCACGCGAACAGTGCGTTTTGACGCTGCCTTCAGAACATCCCATCGCTTGTGCAGTTTCAGCTACATCCAACTCCTCCCAGTAACGCAGCATAAAGGCTTCACGTTGACGCGCTGGCAGTTTGGCGATTTCCTTCTCGATGGCGGCCATGGTTTGCGCCTGCGACACCTCGTCGGCGGCACTGGCTGCGGACTTCGACCCTTCCTGGGCTTCTAAAGTTTCCAGCGGATCAAAATCGTCGCCTGCTTCACCCGACGGGGCCAGGCTGGAGAACAGGGTAGTCCAGAACGAGCGCACCTTGGTGCGACGGAACCAGTCGCGAATCGTGTTTTGCAAGATGCGCTGGAATAACATCGGATACTCTTCACGCGGGCGGTCGCCGTAGTTTTCGGCGAGCTTCATCATCGCGTCTTGCACGATGTCGAGCGCGGATTCGTCGTTGCGCACGGCAAACACCGCCTGCCGGTACGCGCGGCGTTCCACTTCGGCCAAAAAATCCGAAAGTTCCTTGGGGGTGGCCAAAAGGGCTTGTCTCGTCTGATGTTTTTATACGATTTGGCGCGGATTATGCCATTGAACCTGTCATTTAGACCGTGATTTAACACAAATTGGCACGCAAATCAGCCACTTAGGCGGCAGACGCTGAGGTTCCACCGCTTCTATTTTTTTGACGCGCTGCGCAAAAACCGCTATGATGGCCTCAGTTTGCGGCTCAAGAGGCCAAAAACGTCCGTTCAAGCGCATTACTCGAGAGTGCGATTGCTGCGGCCCGCTACCGGGGGAGGTGTTGCTACAACCGCAGGTTGTTGCCAAGACCCGCCGAATCAGGCCCACCCCGGCGTTTGGTTGCTTCATCAGAGCGAACATTTGCGTGCCTTTCATGGGCTTCACACTATTTTGGTGTGAAGATGTCTTATGCTCAATGAGGTCAATGTCATGTCTGCTACTCCCGTTTTACATGCGCCGCCCGTCCCAGAGGCTGTGGCTGCGTCCGGCACCGAATTAAGCGGCGCCGAAATCGTCATCAAATGCCTGCAGGAAGAAAAAGTCGAGCACGTGTTCGGCTATCCCGGCGGCGCCGTGCTGTACATCTACGACGCGCTGTTCAATCAAGACAAGATCAAACATATTCTGGTACGTCATGAGCAGGCGGCGGTACACGCGGCTGATGCGTATTCGCGCTCGTCGGAAAAAATTGGCGTGGCCCTGGTGACGTCCGGCCCCGGTTTGACCAATGCAGTCACCGGCATCGCCACTGCCTACATGGACTCGATCCCGATGGTGGTGTTGTCTGGCCAGGTGCCGACCCACGCGATTGGCTTGGACGCGTTTCAGGAATGCGACACCGTCGGCATCACGCGCCCCATCGTCAAACATAACTTTCTCGTCAAAGATGTGAAAGACTTGGCGGCGGTGATCAAGAAGGCGTTTTACATCGCCAAGACCGGACGCCCTGGCCCGGTGCTGGTCGACATCCCCAAAGATGTAACGATGAAAAAGACCGCATTCGTCTACCCGACCGACGTTGATATGCGCTCCTACAAACCGGTGGTCAAGGGGCACTCGGGGCAAATCAAAAAAGCGGTGCAGATGATCCTCGGTGCGAAGCGGCCGATGATCTACAGCGGCGGCGGCGTGATCTTGGCCAATGCGTCCAAAGAACTGACGCAACTGGTCGATACATTGGGCTACCCCTGCACCAACACCCTGATGGGTCTCGGCGCATACAAGGCGACCGACAAAAAATTTGTCGGTATGCCTGGCATGCACGGCACCTATGAGGCGAATCACGCGATGCAAAATTGCGACGTGCTGATCGCGATTGGCGCGCGCTTTGATGATCGCGTGATCGGCAACCCGGCTGACTTCGCCAGCGTCGCACATCCGCGCCAGATCATTCACATTGACATCGATCCGTCGTCGATTTCGAAACGCGTCAAGGTCGATGTGCCGATTGTTGGGGACTTGAAAGACGTGCTCGTCGAGATGCTTAAACTCATCGCCGCCTCGGGCGATAAGCCCGACACCAAGGCGCTGGCGTCCTGGTGGAAGCAGATCGAAGAATGGCGCGCCAAGGACTGCCTGCAATACGATCGAAAGAGCGACAAGATCAAGCCACAGTTCGTGCTCGAAAAATTGTGGGAACTCACCAAGGGCGACGCCTTCGTCACGTCTGACGTCGGCCAGCATCAGATGTGGGCCGCGCAGTTCTACAAGTTCGATCAGCCGCGCCGCTGGATCAACTCCGGCGGTCTCGGCACGATGGGCTTCGGTCTCCCCGCTGCGATGGGTGTGCAGATGGTGCATCCGGATGCGACGGTTGCCTGCATCACCGGCGAAGCCTCGATCCAGATGTGCATTCAGGAACTCTCAACTTGTAAACAATACCGCCTGCCGGTGAAGGTGCTGAATCTCAACAACGGCTATCTGGGCATGGTGCGGCAGTGGCAGCAGATTGAATACGGCTCGCGCTATTCCGAGTCCTATGTTGATGCGCTGCCCGATTTTGTCAAACTGGCCGAAGCCTACGGCCACGTCGGCATGCAGATCACCAAGCCGGAAGATGTCGAAGGCGCGATCAAGGAAGCATTGAAGTTGAAGGATCGCACTGTGTTCATGGACTTCCTCACCGACCCGAAAGAAAACGTCTGGCCGATGGTGCAGGCGGGCAAGGGCCTGACCCATATGCTGCTGTCGTCGGAGGAACTGTGATGCGCCACATCATCTCAATCCTTCTTGAAAACGAAGCCGGCGCGTTGTCGCGCGTCTCGGGGTTGTTCTCGGCACGCGGCTACAACATCGAAACGCTTACGGTGGCGCCGACTGAAGACCCGTCGCTCTCACGCATGACCATCGTCACCAAAGGTTCGGACGACGTGATCGAGCAGATCACCAAGCACC
>JAYVSR010000169.1:0-12272 GCA_043775155.1 Burkholderiales bacterium
CGGCGTCGGCCAGTGGCGACAGGGGGGGCAGTGCGGGGGGCAATGAGAGCGTCATGAGCGTGTTTTTATGTATACAAGTGGTAAATGGAAAGTATACAAAATTCCGATGCGACGAGAAGTTGCGAGACCGTCAGCGGCGCGCTGGCATAATCCGACCTCGCGCATTTTTTAGCAAATTCAGGAGCAGCAATGGGCTTTCTCGCAGGCAAAAAAATTCTCATCACGGGCGTATTGTCGAATCGCTCCATCGCCTACGGCATCGCGCGCGCCTGCCATCGCGAAGGCGCCGAGCTCGCCTTCACTTATCAGGGCGAGCGCTTTGCCGAACGTATCAAAGGCTTCGCTGCCGAGTTTGGCTCCGAGTTGATGTTCAACTGCGATGTCGCAGACGACGCCCAAATCGCCGCAGTGTTCGATGGCCTGAAACAAAAATGGGACGGCCTCGACGGTCTGGTTCACGCCATCGGCTTCGCCCCGCGCGACTCGATTGAAGGCGACTTCATGAATGGCGTCTCGCGCGAGTCGTTTCGCGTCGCCCACGACATTTCGAGCTATAGCTTCGCCGCGCTTGCCAAAGCCGCGCAGCCGATGCTGGCCGGTCGCCGCGCGTCGCTGGTCACCCTCACCTATCTCGGTGCCGAGCGCGTAGTGCCGAACTACAACACCATGGGGCTCGCCAAAGCCAGTCTGGAAGCGGCTGTGCGCTACATGGCTGCGAGCCTCGGCCCAAAGGGAGTGCGCGTCAACGGCATCTCGGCCGGGCCGATCAAGACCCTCGCTGCGATGGGCATTGGTGGCTTCGGCAAGATTCTCAAGTTCGTTGAGGAGAATGCGCCCCTGCGCCGCAACGTGACGATTGATGATGTTGGCAATGTCGCGGCGTTTTTGTTGTCCGACCTGGCGGCCGGCGTGACCGGCGAGATCACTTATGTCGATAACGGTTTCAACACCGTGGTTGGCGGCATGCCGATTGAGGCGTGATAGACCCATGATCTCGACCCGCATCAAACCCAATCTCTACAAAGACTCGGTCGCGCTGATGCGCATCGCCGAGAAACTGCTGGCCGACCCGGCAGTGACGCGCGCCACGCTGGTGATGGCGACGCCGGCCAACAAGGACATTCTCAAAGAAGCCGGTTTGCTCGCCGATGAGGCGGATCGCGCCGGCCCGAGCGACTTGGTGATGGTGGTTGAGGCGGCCACGTCGGACGCGATTGAGAGTGCCTTCGCAACGGTATACGCTTCGTTAACCGGCGGCACACGAGTAGCCGGCGGCGAACAAAAAGAAATCGCCGCCAAGACCATCGCGATGGGCCTGCCGCGCTTGGCCGATGCCAGCCTCGCGCAGATTTCGGTGCCGGGCGCCTACGCTGGCGCCGAAGCATTGAAGGCGGTCAAGGCTGGTCTCAACGTATTCCTCTTCAGCGACAACGTGCCGATTGAAGAAGAGCGCGCGATCAAGCAACTGGCGCGCAAAAAAAATCTGCTGGTGATGGGGCCGGACTGCGGCACCGCGATCATCGGCGGCGTGCCGCTCGGTTTCGCCAACGTCGTGCGGCGCGGCCGCATCGGCGTGGTCGGCGCCTCCGGTACTGGCTTGCAAGAAGTGACCTCGCAAATTCATTTGATGGGCGCAGGCGTGTCGCACGCCATCGGCACCGGCGGGCGTGATGTCAAAGCCGAGATCGGCGGCATCACCATGCTGATGGCGCTCGACCTGCTCGCCGCCGACGCCGGCACCGATGTGATCGGCATCGTCTCCAAACCGCCCGCGCCGGACGTGATGCGTGAAGTCGTCGCGCGCGCCGGACGCGCTGGCAAACCGGTGGTGGTGGTGTTCCTCGGCGGCACGGCGGTTGATGCGTCGGCCAATGTGCATCAGACTGGGACGCTGTACGACTGTGCCGCCCGTTGTGTGGAGTTGGCCGCGTCGGCGGCCCGTTGTGTGGAGTTGGCCGCGTCTGCGGCCACCGGCGCCGCATCAAATGGAACCAGTACAGCCCGGAAACCCTTGGTGGGAGCGGCTTCCAGCCAAATTCCCACGAAGAACGGCGGTAAATATTTGCGCGGCCTATTTTCCGGCGGCACCTTCTGCACCGAAGCCCAGGTGGCCTTGCAGGCGTTGGGCGTGAAGAGTTTTTCCAACGTGCCGCTCGACAAATCTTTGGCGCTGAAAAATTTGAACCGCTCCGAACAACACACCATGCTCGATCTCGGTGACGACGACTTCACCGTCGGCAAGCCGCACCCGATGATCGACCCTTCAACGCGCATTGCGCGCATCGCGCAAGAAGCCGCTGACCCCGATACCGCCGCCCTGTTGATCGACATCGTGCTCGGCTACGCTGGCCACATGGACCCGGCGGGTGCCTTGTCGCAGGCGCTGATGCAAGCCAAGGCCAAGCGCGATCTGCCGATCGTAGCTTTCGTGTGCGGCACTGAAGAAGACCCGCAAGTACGCTCGCACCAGGAAGCCAAACTCAAGGCGGCCGGCTGCATCGTCGCACCGTCAAGCACGCAAGCCGCGCAGATCGCGGCGAAGTTGGTCGCGTGAGGACGCCATGAACAGCAAACGCGCGGTCATCGCTTTGGGCGGCAACGCCGCCTACCCGCCCAGCATCAAAGGCACGGCCGAAGAGCAGCTCGACCTGATGGCGCAACTGTGCGAACACTTTGTGCGCATGATCGACGCCGGCTATCAACTCGTGTTGACCCACGGCAATGGCCCGGTGGTCGGCAACATTCTGTTCCGCATGGCGCGCACCGCGCGCGAACTGCCACCAATGCCGATGGATGTATGCGTCGCCCATTCGCAGGGCGGCATCGGCTACATGCTCGAACAGAGTTTCACCAACGTGTTGCGGCGGCGTGGCTGCAAGGCCACGGTGGCGGCAGTGCTCACCGAGGTGGAGGTCGATGCTGACGATCCGGCGTTCTCCAACCCGACCAAGCCAGTTGGCAAATTTTTCAGCGCCGAAGAAGCGGCACAAATGCAGGCCGAGACCGGCTGGACCATGATCGAAGACTCGGGTCGCGGCTGGCGCCGCGTCGTGCCGTCGCCGCAGCCGCGCACGATTCTCGATCTGCCCGCCATCGAAGCTCTGTTGGCCGCAGGCATCATCCCGATCGCGGCGGGCGGTGGTGGCATTCCGGTGGTGCGCGATGCAGCGGGCGACATCAAGGGCGTGCCGGCAGTGATCGACAAAGACCTCACCTCGGCGATGCTCGCCGCGCAGTTGGGCGCAGAGGCTTTCGTGATGATCACCGGTGTTGAACAGGTGATGCTTGATTTCGGCAAGCCGTCGCAGCGCGCGATTGCGCGCATGAGCATCGCCGAGGCAAAGCAACACGCGGCCGATGGCCAGTTTCCGCCTGGGAGCATGGGGCCGAAGATCGAAGCGGCGCTGCAATACCTGGAGCAGTTCGATGGCGAAGTGGTGATCACGTCGCTGGAGCGCGCATTCGATGCTCTCGAGCACGGCGCGGGGACGCGCATCGTGCGGGGATGAGCGTGGCGGTGAATTTCGCAGCGAATTTTGCGCACAGCGCAAGCTTGCTGGTGGCCGCATCTGCGCATGCACCTGCATCTGTGCATGCACATGCGCATGCGTATGCGCGTGCATCTGCACCCGCGAGCGTACGCGTCGCGGGCACGCTGGCATACGATGCGCTGCGGGCCTCTACTGGCATGACTCGCGCGGTGCCAGGTTTTGAAGCGACGCCGTTCCGCTTCGCGGGCAACGACATCGTCTGGATCGGCACTCACGCGCCGCTGCATCCGCGCGTGCTGTTGCTGGCGGAAGAAACAAGCTCGATGCGGCTGGATGTCGAAACTGCCACCGTCTACCAGCCGGAAACCCTTGGGGGACAACGGTTTTCACGAGATGCATTGCGAAAACCATTGGTGGGAGCTATTCTTGGCGTGACGAGCGAAGTCAAATCCGCAGGGTTCGGCGGCCTTCTAGCTGGCGTTCCCTTGATTTTCCCTCTTAGCCATCGCGCGGATGCAGCCATCGCGCTGGCGCAAGCCTGCGCGGACGACGACACAACCATCTTCACGACTGCGGCCACGCGCCTGCTCGGCGTGGGCGCGGGGATCACTCCATCGGGCGACGATTTTGTGGGTGGCGCGCTGTTCGCACAGCGTCTTGTAGCGTCATCGCACGACTGGGATGCGGTGAGCGCATCGATCATCACCAACGCCGCTGAACGCACCCACATCATCAGCCGCGCCCTGCTCGCCGACCTCACACGCGGCGCGAGTTACGCGCCCCTGCACGCGCTGGCCGCTGCGTTGGTACAAGACGATACCGACGCGGCGCTCGCCGCAGCACGCGAACTCATCACTATCGGCCATTCGTCCGGCTGGGACATGCTGGCCGGCTTTACTGCGGGTCTCACCGGCACGCTCAAACCTTCCTGATCCTCCCCTCCATCTCTTCCCCGTATCTTCCCCGATGTCTTCCCTCATGACTTCTCCAATGCCTTCCCTGATCGACTCCGCGCCGCGCGTACTCAACGCCGGCCTCGAAAGCTTCAACGACAGCGTTACGCAAAACGGCGGCAGCGCCCTGCACCTTGACTGGCAGCCGCCCGGTGATGCCGACCCTGCCCTCGCCTGGCAGCTCGCGCAGTTGATGGGCGATGCGTCCGACCCCGACGCCATCGGCTCGAAGATCGACCGCGCCAACGCGCTCGCCTGCGAGAACATCATCTCCGCCCGGCCGATGCTGGTCGACGTCGCGCTGCGCGCGGACGAGGTGTGGAAGGAATTCAAATCGCAGCGCATCTTGCTGCACGCCGGCGCGCCCGTCGCGTGGCCTGATATGTGCGGCCCGATGCACGGCGCGATGATCGGCGCGGTGCTCTATGAAGGCTGGGCCGATGCGCCGGACAAAGCGCGCGCGATGCTCGAACGCGGCGAGATCGCCTTCGCGCAATGCCACGACTTCAACGCAGTCGGCCCGATGACCGGCATCATCTCTGCGTCGATGCCGGTGTTCGTGGTGCGCAACGCCACTCACGGCAACCTCGCTTACACCAACCTCAACGAGGGCATCGGCAAGTGCCTGCGCTTCGGCGCCAACAGCCCGGACGTGCTGGCGCGTCTCAAGTGGTTCGAGAAGGTACTCGCGCCGACGCTGAAGGCCGCGACCCTGGCCTCGGTAAACAGCCGCGACGAAGGTGTAGATCTGAAATCGATTCAGGCGCAGGCGCTGTTGATGGGCGACGAAGTGCATTCGCGCAACGCCGCCGCCACCGCGCTCTACTTCATGCAGATGGCGACCGCGCTGGCCAGCACCAATACGCCGCAATCGCAAGTCAAGGAGACGCTGGAATTCATCGCCCGCACCTCGCAGTTTTTTCTCAACCTGTCGATGGTGGCATCGAAGGCGATCATGGATGCAGCGCACGGCATCGAGCATTCGTCCATCGTCACCGCCACCGCGCGCAACGGCACCACCACCGCGATCCGCGTCTCCGGCCTGGGCCGCGAATGGTTTGAAGCGCCGTCCGACATGCCGGTCGGCCTGTTCTTCCCCGGCTACAAGCAGGAAGACGCCAACCCCGATCTGGGTGACTCGGCGATTTGCGAGACTGCCGGTTACGGCGGCATGTCGCTCGCGGCGTCGCCGGCGTTGACGCTGCTGGTCGGCGGCTCGGTCGCCGACGCGAACGCTTATTCCAGGCTGATGTACGAGATCACCACGACGAAAAACCCGGCGCTGTCGTTGCCGAACCTGGAGTTCGACGGCGCGCCAACCGGCATGGACATTCGCAAGATCGCCGACACCGGCATCCGCCCAGTGGTCACCACCGGCATCGCGCACAAACAAGCGGGCATCGGCCAGATCGGTGCCGGCATCGTGCGGCCACCGATGGCTTGTTATGTGAAGGCGGTGAAGGCGCTGGCGGCGAAGACGGGCGTCGCGTAGCTCGCCCGAGCGCCGATCGCCTCACGCCTGACTGTTGGCTCCGGGCTCCGCGTTGGCGAAGCGAGCGCACTTCGTCGTGGAAACTACGTCGCGGAAACTACGTCGGGGAGCGTACGTCGCCGGGGCGACAGACTACGACGGCGTATACGCCAACCGCACGTAAATCGGCGCGTAAGCCTCGGCCTGCGTGATGTCGATCAGCGACTCTTTAGCTAACTCCAGCAGCGCGAGAAAATGCACCACCGCGACCGCGACACCGCGCGACGCATCGAACAAATCCGCAAACTCAACAAAGCGCTCGCCCGACAAACGCCGCAGCATCAAGCTCATATGCTCGCGTACCGACAACTCGGCGCGCCCGATGCGGTGATGCTGAACCAGCTTGGCGCGGCGCACCACATCCAGCCAGGCGAGCCGTAAATCAGCCGCCACCACCTGCGGTAGCAGCACGGTGAAATCAGCTTCGATCGCGGTCTGCACCGGCCAAAACTCACGCCCCAATTGCGGCAGTGCGTCGAGCTGCAACGCGGCTTTTTTCATCCGTTCATATTCGAGCAGACGGCGCACCAGCTCGGCGCGCGGGTCTTCCACTTCGCCGGTATCGTTCGATTTCACAATCGGCAAGAGCATCCGCGATTTGATTTCAATCAGCATCGCGGCCATCAACAAATACTCAGCCGCCAGCTCCAAATTGCGCGAGCGAATTTCTTCGACATAGACCAGATATTGGCGCGTCACATCCGCCATCGGAATGTCGAGAATATCGAAGTTTTGTTTGCGGATCAGGTACAGCAACAAGTCGAGCGGGCCCTCGAAGGTGTCGAGAAACACTTCGAGTGCGTCCGGCGGGATGTACAAATCCTGCGGCAACTCCAGCATCGGCCGGCCATACAGACGCGCGATGGCGTCGGATTTTTCCGCAACCGTGCCGGTTGCCGCAACGTCCGCCACGGCAACGCCAATGGATGCCGCCAGCGGAGCATCGCCCGGAGAGGTTTGCGTACCAACGGTTTCCGCTGGCAAGTCGGCTACTTGCACGCTCATCTCGACGCGCTCTAGACCTTGGTTTGATAGACGTAGGCGGTCTGCGCCACCTGCCCATCGCGAAAGCCTTTTTGCTCATCGGCGTCGAGGCTCTTGTCCCACCAAATTGCGCGGCCTTTACGTTGCTCGGCAACGAGCTCGGGCTTTTGGCTAAGCAACTCGCGGATGAATTTGGTGTGGTCGGACTCGTAGCCGTTGGACATTGCGCGTGGTACCCGTGAATTGAATCGAAGGTGCATTTTATCAAACCGCTCCAGTCTCACTTGGCACGGCCTTTCACGATCAAACTCGGATTGATCGATTGCAGCAAAAAGGCACCCGGAGGTGCCTTTTTGTTTTTACGGCAACCGCGTTATTTTTTTGCTGGCGCTGGCGCAGGGGCTACCGCGACAGCAGGGGCCGGCGCTGCGGCAGGTGCTGCGGCAGGAGCGGCCGCAGGGGCCGGAGGCGGCGGCACACCCGGCCCTAATTGCGGCGCAAATGCCTTGCCGGCCGCCTTGGCTTTAGCTGCATAGTTGCCCGCAGCCTTGTCTTCGTACTTCGCTTGCAGCACCGCCCCCGCCTTGGCGGCGTCCGCCGCTTTTTGCTTGGCTTCTTCGGCTTTGGCTGGGTCAACCGGCGGTGCTGGCGGCAGCTTGGCGAATGCGCTGCTGCTGAAGGCTACGAGCGCGAATGCCGCAGCGGCGAGTTTGATTTTGGTCATACGCTTTTCTCCTTGGCTTGTGGTGCGGCGGCGGGGACTGGACCGCCGGCAGCACTGGCTGCGGCTGGCGTCGCCGCACCGGATTTTTTCATCTGGTCGTACCAGTATTCGTGATGTTCCTTGGCCCACGCCTCATCCACGTAACCGGTCTTCATCGCGTCGAATGCACCGGCCATGCCAATCGTACCCATGTAGATGTGGCCCAGCGCCATGCTCATGAACAACACCGTGGCAATGATATGCACGACGCTCGCCAGTTGCATCGTCGCGCGGGTCTGCTCGAAGTTGGGGAAATCAAGCACCAAGCCGCTGGCGCTGACGATCAGGCCCAACACCAGCGCCCCGATCCAGAACCACACCTTCTCACCGGCATTGAATTTGTCCGACGGAACGTGCGCGCCGCTTGCCAAGCCGCCACCTTTGGCCAGCCAAACCATATCGTGAATTTTCGGCCAGTTGTTCTTCAAAAAAGTGAAAAACAAAATCACCACTGCCACCGAGAACAACGGGCCGATGAAGTTGTGGGCATTCTTGAGCAATATGGTTAGCCAGGCAAACAGGGTGTGGCCGATGACCGGCAACAACACATGCTTGCCAAACAACATGACCAAACCGGAAATCGCGAGAATCGAAAAACTGATTGCCACCGTCCAGTGAATTGTCCGCTCGAACGGTGTGAAGCGTTGCATCTTGCGCCCAGTCGGTTGCGCCTTCAGATTGATCGTGCCTTTCCAGGCGTAGAACAACACGCAGAGGCCGAACACACCGGCAAACAACGCGCCGCCGAATGGGATCAACTGATTGTTGCGGCGCTGCCGCCAGGTCTCGCCACCAGATTGAATCAGCACACCGGCTTCAGCACCGCGATCCGTCGTGTAGTGGCCTTTTTCAGAACGCACATCGCGCCACACCGGCGCGTTGTTGCCGGGTTGCTGCTGCTGGCGCTTCGCTTGTTCGCCGGCGTTCGGATTGAGCACCGAGTCGAAGGTTTGGGCGGGTTTCGCAGGCGCGGTAGCCGGCACTGCCGGTGCTGGCGACGCCGCTGGTGCCGCTGGTGCCGCTGGTGCTGGTGCTGCCGATGCTGCTGGTGCCGTCGATGCTGGCTGATTTTGCGCAACGCCCGCCGACGCCGCCAAACTCAGGGCGAGCGCCGCGAACCAGATTGCGTACGATGGTCTCGTCATGCTCCGTCCTATTCAGCGCGGTTGTATTCGTTCTGGGCTTGCTGGCGCGTCTTGATTGCTTTTTCCCACGCAGCTTTGTCGCCGGCCTGCCAGGTTTTTTCCTGTGAATAAACTGACGGCCCGGCCTCAAACGGGCGCGAATCAGGCTTGCCCTGATACTTGCCCTGTTTGTACGTTGTGGCCTGACCGATCTGCTCAGGCGATTCGCCGCATCCGGCCACGCCGGTCAACACGAGAACTGCGCCAAGAGCCGCTCCCACCAAGGGTTTATGAAGCATCATCATGCGGCCTCGATCAGGACTTCGCAGCAGCAGGAGCCGCCGCCGGAGCAGGCGCGCCAGCCGGCGTACCATATGCCGAACCCCAACCATAAGCCTCACCCTTGCCGCCGCGCTTCAACACCCGCGTGCGATAGATGTCGGCGACGATGTCACCATCACCACCCAACAGCGCCTTGGTCGAGCACATCTCGGCGCAGGCCGGCAGCTTGCCTTCGGCCAGGCGGTTGCGGCCATACTTTTGCCACTCTTCGGCGCTGTGATCTTTCTCCGGGCCACCGGCACAGAAGGTGCATTTATCCATCTTGCCGCGCAGCCCAAATGCGCCTGCCTGAGGGAACTGCGGCGCGCCGAACGGGCAGGCGTAAAAGCAATAACCACAGCCGATGCACAGGTCTTTGTCGTGCAGCACCACGCCTTCGTCGGTTTTGTAGAAGCAATCGACTGGGCACACCGCCATGCACGGTGCATCCGAGCAGTGCATGCAGGCAACCGAGATCGATTTCTCACCCGGCACGCCGTCGTTGATCGTCACCACACGGCGGCGGTTCACGCCCCACGGCACTTCGTGCTCCTGTTTGCACGCGGTTACGCAGCCGTTGCACTCGATGCAGCGCTCTGCATCACACAAAAATTTCATTCGAGCCATGTTGTCGTCTCCTGTATCTGATTTTGTGTGAGCGGGCTTACGCGACTTTTTCGACGTTGCAAATCGTCGTCTTGCTCTCTTGCATCATGGTGACGCGGTCGTAGCCGTAGGTGGTCGCGGTATTGACAGCTTCGCCACGCACAATCGGTTCCGCCCCCTGCGGGTAGAACTCCTTCATATCCTGCCCCTGCCACCAGCCCGAGAAATGGAATGGAATGAAACAGGTGCCGGCATCGACCCGCTCAGTGACCATCGCCTTGACCTTGATCTTCGCGCCGGTCGGCGTTTTCACCCACACCATGTCGCCATTGCGCAGATTGCGGTCATTCGCCGCCTTGGGGTTGATCTCGACAAAGTTCTCTTGCTGCAATTCGGCCAGCCACGGGTTGGAGCGCGTCTCTTCGCCGCCGCCTTCGTATTCGACCAGGCGGCCAGAGGTGAGCACCAGCGGAAACTTCTCGTGCGCTTTATCGGCAATCGCCTTGTCCTGCACCGTCTTGTACAACGTCGGCACGCGCCAAAAGCTCTTGACGTCAGCATGGGTCGGATACTTGGCCACCATGTCGGCGCGAGTCGAGTAGAGCGGCTCGCGGTGTTGCGGTACGGCGTCAGGGAAGTTCCACACCACGGCGCGCGCTTTGGCGTTGCCGAACGGGTGGCAACCATGCACCTTCATCGCCACGCGGATAATGCCGCCAGACAAGTCGGTCTTCCAGTTTTTGCCTTCAGCCGCCACTTTTTCGGCTTCGGTCAGATCGTCCCACCAGCCAAGTTTCTTCAGCAGTACGTGATCGAACTCCGGGTAGCCCGTTGTAATGTCGGCACCTTTCGAGTGCGAGCCATCTTCTGCTAGCAGTGATACACCATCACGCTCGACGCCAAAGTTCGCGCGGAAATTGCCACCGCCCTCCATCACATGCTTGGAGGTGTCATACAAATTCGGCGAACCCGGGTGTTTCATTTCCGGATTGCCGTAGCACGGCCACGGCAGGCCGAAATAATCACCATCGCAAGGCCCGCCCTTGGCGCGCAGGGTCTTGACGTCAAACGTATGCATGTTCTTCATATGCAGCTTGAGACGCTCGGGCGACTGGCCGGTGTAACCAATGGTCCAGACGCCGCGATTGATCTCGCGCAGAATATCTTCAACCACCGGCTCTTCGTACTTGCCGCCCATCGTGGTGATTTTTTGCACGGCAATATTTTGCTTGCCGCCGGCCTTGCCAACCAGTTGGTCGGCGAAGCCCAGCTTCTTCGCCAGCTCATACATGATGGTGTGATCGTTGAGCGCTTCAAACAACGGATCGATCACTTTCTCGCGCCATTGAATCGAACGGTTCGACGCGGTGGCTGAGCCGGAGCACTCGAGCTGGGTTGCGGCCGGCAGCAAGTACACCGCCTGATTCGCGCTGCGCTCAGGCGAGGGCATCGCGATCATCGCTGCGGTGGCGCTCGGATATGGGTCGATCACGACCATCATCTCCAGCTTGTCCATCGCCTTTTTCATGTCGAGGCCGCGGGTTTGCGAGTTCGGCGCGTGGCCCCAGTAGATCATCGCCTTGAGGGCTTTTTCCTGATCCAGTTTGTCGTCGGCCTCCATCACCGCGTCAACCCAGCGCGACACCGTGGTGCCGGATTTTTCCATCATCGCCTGGGACGCATAACGGCCTTTGATCCAGTCGTAGTCGACGTTCCACACCTTGGCGAAGTGCTTCCACGAACCGGTCGCCAGACCGTAGTAACCCGGTAGCGAATCCGGATTCGGGCCGACATCGGTCGCGCCCTGGACGTTGTCGTGGCCACGGAAAATATTCGCGCCGCCGCCGGACGCACCGATATTGCCGAGCGCCAGTTGCAGAATGCAGGACGCACGCACAATCGCATTGCCGATGGTGTGCTGGGTCTGGCCCATGCACCAGACGATGGTCGCGGGCTTCGCCTTGGCGAACATCTCGGCAACTTTTTGCAGTTGCTCAGGCGCGACGCCGCAGGCTTCCTCCACCTTGTCCGGTGTCCACTTGTCCATCACTTCTTTTTTGATCGCCTCCATACCGTAGACGCGGTCATTGATGTACTTGGTGTCTTCCCAGCCGTTCTTGAAAATGATGTGCAACAGGCCGAACAGGAACGGAATATCAGTGCCGGAGCGGATGCGTACGTATTCATCCGCCTTCGCCGCCGTGCGGGTAAAGCGCGGGTCAACCACGATCATCTTCGCGCCAGCTTCTTTCGCGTGCAGCGCGTGCATCACCGACACCGGGTGTGCTTCAGCCGCATTCGAGCCGATGTACAACATGCATTTGGTGTTCTGCATGTCGTTGTAGGAGTTGGTCATCGCCCCGTAGCCCCAGGTGTTGGCGACGCCGGCGACGGTGGTCGAGTGGCAGATACGGGCCTGGTGGTCGGTATTGTTGGTGCCAAGCAGAGACACCCACTTGCGCATCAAATACGCTTGCTCGTTGTTGTGTTTCGACGAGC
>JAYVSR010000170.1:0-6352 GCA_043775155.1 Burkholderiales bacterium
AACCGCAGCCAAAACCGCTCCGAAAAAAGCCGCCAAAAAAGTCAAGTAAGAAGCCAACCGCGAAGAAAAATGAGGACACAGGCATCATGAGCGCCGCACCCAGCACCGCCGCCGCGGGTTCAAAGGAACTCCCGGTCATCACGCTAGAAGCGAAAGACCTGCCGGCCTTTTGCCCGAGTCCGTCGATGCCGCTGTGGAACCACCATCCCAAGGTGTTCCTCGACGTCGCGACCACCGGTGAAGCCAAGTGTCCGTACTGCGGCACTGGCTACAAACTCAAAGGCGGCGCAGCCGCGCATGGACACTAAGCGCGCGGCGCCCGGATGAAACTCATCATCCTCGACCGCGACGGCGTCATTAACGAAGACTCCGACAAGTACATCAAGAGCGTGGATGAGTGGCGTCCGCTCAAAGGCTCGCCCGAGGCGATTGGCCGCTTGACGCACGCGGGCTATCGCGTCGTCGTCGCCACCAACCAGAGCGGTATCAGCCGTGGCCTGTTTGACATGGCGGCTCTCAACGCGATGCACGAGAAGATGCACAAGATCGTCGCGCAGGCGGGAGGGCGGATTCACGCAGTGTTTTACTGCCCGCATAAGGACGACGACGATTGCGCCTGCCGCAAACCCAAGCCGGGCATGTTCGTCGACATCGCCAAGCGCTTTCATACCGATTTGCGCGGCGTGCCGGTGGTGGGCGATGCCTTGCGTGATCTCAAGGCGGGCATGGCTGCGGGTGCAGCACCCGCGCTGGTGAAAACCGGCAAAGGCCTGACGACGATTGCTGCGGCCTTGGCTAGCGGCGGCTTGCCGGAGAACACCCTGGTGTTCGATGATCTCGCGGCGGCCGCCGCACATTATTGCAACTGAGCTGCGGGCCAGACAACAATGCGCAACGCCTTCCTGCTCGCACGCTCGCTGATTTTTCTCGCGTTCCTGTTCATCACCGTCGCCCCCTGGGGCATCATGTCCTGCCTCGCAGTGGTGGTGCCGATGCCGCGCCGCTACTTCCTCATCACGTTCTGGACCACGATTGCGGTGTGGGGCGCGAAGCACATCATGGGCATCACCTATCGCGTGCATGGGTTGGAGAACCTTCCGGATCGCGAGAAGCACGGCGGCGTGATTTTTCTCGCCAAGCACCAGTCGCGTTACGAGACCCTGTTGTTTCGCAGCCTGTTCCGCCACATGTGCTACGTCTACAAGCGCGAGCTGCATTGGGTGCCGTTCTTTGGCTGGGGCATCGCGCTGTGCGACATGGTGCCGATTGATCGCGCCAAGGGCAAAGAAGCGCTCGATCAGGTCGCTGAAACCGGTGGCAAAAAACTCAAGCAGGGCTGGAACATGGTGCTGTTCCCCGAGGGTACGCGGGTGGATCCGGGGCGACAGAGGCGCTACAAGCTGGGCGGCACCTATCTCTCGGTGGCGACGCGCGCGCCGGTGGTGCCGATTGCGCACAACGCTGGCGACGTCTGGCCGCGTGGCAAGTGGATCAAGCAGCCGGGTGTGGTCGATGTGTATATCGGCGCGCCGATCTATCCGGAAGAGATGAAGCCGGATCAAATGATGGCGCACGTCGAGGCGTGGATTGAGAGCGAAATGCGGGCGCGATTTTGGCATCAATACGCCGCTGATTCCGATATGGCCATCACCGTGCAAGCGATGCCCGGGGCCGGGGACTAAACGCGATGTTCGGCCTGCCGCAACTGGAGTTGCCGTTCTTCTGGAACCAGCCCGCCGCACCAGACAATAGGCCGAAGAGTGTCTCCAGAAGCCGCTCTCAGCCATTGCCCCCAGAAGAACCACGCGCCGCCAGCCTCGGTGGACAGGAGATCAAGTACGTCATCCGCCGCTCGGCGAAGCGCCGCACCCTCGGCCTCACCATCGACGCCCGCGGCTTGCGCGTTTCCGCACCCTTGCGCGCGCGCCAGGCCGATATCGACAAACTGATTGTCGACAACGCCCGCTGGGTGCTGACCAAATTGCGTGAGTGGCAGCGGCCCGAGCACCAAGCCGCGCGCGCTTGGCAGCCTGGTGATGCGCTGGCGCTGCTCGGTGTGTCGCGTCCGCTACAAGTAGCACCGGGCCGCGCCGGTCTGGCGAAGTTTGATGACCTGCTGATCCTCACCGTCCCCAAGCCGGACGATGAAACCAGCGTGCGCGCCAAGCTGCGCGATGCACTCAAACGCGAAGCGCGCGCCCTGTTCGCGCAGCGCCTGGCCCACTACGCCCAGACCTACGGCGTTGCCACGCCCGAGTTGCGCCTGTCGCAAGCAGCAACGCGCTGGGGGTCATGCGCGCGGGATCGCGCCGGGCAACACCGCATCAGCCTCAACTGGCGCATGATCCACTTCGAGCCGCGCCTGATCGACTACGTCGTCGCCCATGAGATCGCCCACGTCAAACACATGCACCACGGCCCGCGCTTCTGGGCGGCAGTGGGAAAGCTGTATCCTGATTATGTGAATGCGCGCGACGAGATCAAGCGCCGGGCGCGCGAATTGCCGGAAATTTGAGCTCTTCACCCCTTACTTTCATCCCGTATTTCATCCCGTACTTCATCCCGTACTTCATCCATCCCACCAAGGACCCCACCATGCCAAGAATGCTCCACACCATGCTTCGAGTCGGCGACATGAAACGCTCCATCGATTTCTACACCCGCGTGATGGGGATGAAACTGTTGCGCGAGTCGGAGAACCCGAGCCAAAAATATTCACTCGCCTTTGTCGGCTACGACAGCGAAGCCAACACCTCGGTGATCGAGCTGACCTACAACCACGGCGTTGACAAATACGAGCAAGGCACCGCCTTCGGCCATCTCGCGTTTGCGGTGGACGATGCCTACAAGGCCTGCGATACGATCAGGGCAGCGGGCGGCAACGTCACGCGCGAGGCCGGGCCGGTCAAGGGCGGCACCACGGTGATTGCTTTTGTGACCGACCCGGACGGCTACAAGATCGAGTTGATTCAGGGGCGCTGAGCCGCTGGGTCACTAAGCCGCTAAGCCACTAAGCGACAGCGAGCAGATTCGCCAGCGCCACATAGCGCTCGACGCCGATCTCTTCGGCACGCGCAGCCGGGTCAATCGCCACGGCGGCAAACTGCGCGTCACTGACGCGCCCCTTTAACGTGTTGCGCAACGTTTTGCGGCGCTGGCCAAACGCTTGCGTGACGATCTCGCCCAACAGCGCTTCGTCACGCGCGCCGCGCGCTGCCACGGCGATCGGGATCATCCGCACCACGGCTGACTCGACCTTGGGCGGCGGGTCGAACGCCTCCGGCGGCACATCGAGCACCGACTCCATCGTGAAGCGGTATTGCAGCATCACCGAGAGCCGGCCAAACGCCTTGTGGCCGGGCGTCGCCACCATTCGCTCGACCACTTCTTTTTGCAGCATGAAGTGGCCGTCGATGATCCACGGCGAAAAACCCGCGAGATGGAATAACAGCGGCGTGGAAATGTTGTAAGGGAGGTTGCCGATCACGCGCAGCGTCGGCGCGCCCGGCGATGTTGCCGCAGGGGTGGCTGCATCGATGCCATAAGACCCGCTCCCACCAACGGTTTTAGACAAACTTCCCGCTGTCAGCGTCGCAAAATCAAACGCCAGCGCATCGCCTTCATGAATCACCAATTGGTCTGCCGCGAAGGTCTTGCGCAAACGCGCAATCACATCGCGGTCAATCTCGATCGCATGCAGTTGCTTGACATGCCGCAGCACCGGCCCGGTGAGCGCGCCGAGCCCCGGGCCAATCTCGGCCATCAGGTCGTCCGGCTGCGGGTTGATGGCGCGGACGATGGCGTCGATCACGCCGGCGTCGGTGAGGAAGTGCTGGCCGAAGCGTTTGCGCGGCAGGTGGGCGGAACGGGAGTGAGGCACGGAATGAATCAGACGAGAGGGGTGGTTGAGACGCAAAGATGAATCAGGCGGTTAATTTAGCAGCCTATAATTAAGGCTTGGGCTGGCGTGCGTCCGCCAGCTTCGATTTGAGGATTGTTTCATACGCGGTCAGACCCACAAAACCGGTTGCGCATAAACCGGCATCGCCGGAATTTATCGTCGGCTCCACCCAAAGGCTTCGCACCACCCATGGCAAAGAACAGCACCATTGCAGCAGTTGTCCTGGTCGCACTCGGCATCGGCGGCGGCGTGTACTACCAGCAATACCAAACCAAAGCGGCGAACGCGCCCGATGCCAGCGCGAAGGGGGAAGGTGGCGCGGCCAAGGGTGACGGTAAAGGCGGTGACGGCAAAGGCGGCGACGGAAAGTCCGCCAAGGGTGGGGATGGCAAAGGCGGCGATGCCAAGGGTCAACGCGGCGCACCGGTGATGGTGGCACCAGTCGAGCAGCGCGACGTGCCAGTGACGATCAACGTGGCCGGCCGCACCGAGGCGTTCGCCAGCGTGACCTTGCGGGCGCGCGTCGATGGATTGATCACCAACGTACATTACAAGCCCGGCCAAAAAGTGAAGAAGGGCCAGGTCATGATCACGCTCGACGACCGCGCGATGCGTGCGCAGGTTGATCAGGTGGCGGCCAATCTTGCGCGCGACCGCGCCCAGCTCGACAAGGCCAAAGCGGACATGCAGCGGCAAACCGATTTGATGAACAAGGGCTTCATCTCGCAAGCTACGCTGGATGGCTTCAAAGCGACCGTCGATACGCTCGAAGCCACCGTGAAGGCCGATCTCGCCGCTCTCGATCTCTCACGCGTCAACCTCACCTACGCGACGATCACCGCGCCGATGGACGGGATTGCCGGTGCGACGCTTGCTTTCCCCGGCGGCAATGTGAAATCAAGCGATACGCCGCTGGTGGTGGTCAACCAGACCAATCCGCTCTACGTCACGTTCTCGCTGCCGGAGAGCCAGTTGAAAGAGATCAGCCGTGAGCGCGCGTCGGCCAAGCTGCCGGTGCAAGCGCGTGCGCCGGGTGCCGGCGGCAAAGTGGCGACCGGTGAGCTAGCGTTTCTGGACAACACAGTGGACACCGCGACCGGCACGATTTTGTTGAAAGCGCGGCTCGACAACGCCGATGAACAATTCACTCCCGGCCAGTTTGTCGAAGTCTCCCTCACCGTGCGCGAGATCGCCGGTGCGTTGTTGATCCCGACCGAGGCCTTGCAGGCCGGGCCGAACGGCAACTTTGTCTACGTTGCAAAACCGGACCAGACCGTCGAGTTGCGGATGGTGCAAACCATGCCCGCAACGCGCACCACATTGATTGTTGAAAAAGGCCTGAAACCAGGAGACCGGGTGGTCACTGACGGCCAGTTGCGTCTGACCCCCGGAGCACGCTACGAAGTACGCACGCCGGGCGGGCCAAGCGGCGGCCCAGGCGGCGCGCCGGGTAAAGGCGGTGGTGGAAAAGGCGGAGAGGGTGCGAAGGGAGACAGCGCCAAAGGTGAGGCACCCAAGGGTGATGCGCCCAAGGGTGACGCACCCAAGGGCGACACCTCGAAGACCAGCGCGCCGAAGGGCGATGCCGCCGCCGCACCCAAAAATTGATGCTGCACTCAATCGCGCGGCAATAGTGGCAACAGCAGCAACAGCAACAACAGCAACAACAGCAGCAATCGTGCAGCACAACGAGGAGCAGCGCCATGAATTTGCCTGAACTGTGTATTCGCCGTCCGGTGATGACGACACTCCTGATGGCGGCGTTTGTGATCTTCGGCACCATCGCCTACTTCAAGTTGCCGGTGTCCGAATTGCCGAGCGTGGAGTTCCCGACGATTCAAGTCACGGCGCTATTGCCCGGCGCCTCGCCGGAGACGATGGCCGCGGCAGTCGCAACGCCGCTGCAAGGCCAGTTCGCCACCATCGCTGGGCTGGAGGTGATGAATTCGGTCAGTGCGCAGGGCACTACCTCGATCACCTTGTCGTTTGCACTGGCGCGCGACATCGACTCGGCGGCGCAGGACGTGCAGTCCGCGCTCGCGGTAGCACAACGCCGCCTGCCAATCGAGATGACTGTGCCGCCGTCGTTCCGCAAGGTCAACCCGGCCGACGCGCCGATTTTCTTTTTGGCGATGGGCTCCGACACCCTGCCGCTCTCGGTAGTCAACGAATACGCCGAGACGCAACTGGCGCAGCGCCTGTCGACCATCACCGGCGTGGCGCAGGTGAACGTATTCGGCTCGCAAAAATACGCGGTGCGGGTGCAGGTCGATCCGAACAAACTCGCCGCTGCCGGCGTGGGTCTCGATGAAGTGCAAGCAGCGATTGCGCAGGGCAACGTCAACAAACCGTCCGGCATCATGGAAGGCTCGCGCCAGGTGTTGGCGGTGCGCTCAAACGGCCAGTTGGAGACGGCAGCCGCTTACCGCAACCTCACCGTGGTGTACCGCA
>JAYVSR010000171.1:0-7325 GCA_043775155.1 Burkholderiales bacterium
CCCAAGATCACGCAAGCCTTTTTTGACCGCGCCACCTATCGCGTGGCGGGGGTCAAGGCGGACAAGGCGGCGTGGCAGGCGGCGGTGCAGGCCAGCACCGGCAAGCGGCGCATCAGCATCATGCTCGATGTCCCCGTCATCGAGCACTTCCGCGCACTGGCCGGGGAGCGTGGCTACCAGACGCTGATCAACGACACCTTGCGCCGTTCGATGGAAGGCGGGCGCATGGTGGACGACATGCGCCTGGTATTGCGTCAGGAATTGGCGCAGTACAAAGTGAAGTAGGACGGAGGATCCGGCGGGTGCCAGGAGGCGAATTGCTGCGACGCCCCGGTCGCTGTTTGAACTTGAACCGCCGATTACCCCGCCCGGAAACCCTTGGTACAAGCCGATCCGCGGGCCATTGCATCCAAAAAACCGCTCCCACCAAGGGTTTCCCGCCCATCACCCATCCAGTTTCGCCGTCTTCGCCAACTCGCGCCACTTGCGAATATCGCCTTCGACGCGAACCCGCATTTCCTCCGCCGCGCCACCCACCGGCTCGCTGCCAATCGCGGTGAGGCGCGCGCGCACCGCCTCTTGCGAGAGCACCTGCCGCAGATCAGCGTTGATGCGGCCCAATACGGCCGCTGGCGTTTTCACCGGCGCGGCGAGGCCCAGCCAGGAGGTGACTTCGTAGCCCGGCAAGGTCTCGGCCACCGTCGCGACATTCGGCAACGCCTCCATGCGGCTGCGCGCGGTGACGGCGATGGCGCGCACTGCGCCGCCGCGAATCTGCGGTGTCGCAACCGAGGGCGCGGCGATCAGCACATCGACGCGCCCGCCGATCAAATCGGCAAACGCGTTGCCTTTGAACGGTACGTGCAACAAGTCCACACCGGCCATGGCTTTAAAGAGTTCGCCCGCGAGATGCTGCGTGGTGCGCATGCCGGGCGTGGCGAATGAAAGTTTTCCGGGTGCTTTTTTCGCGGCAGCGATGACGTCAGCGAGCGTTTGGTACGGTGCATCAGGTTTGACCATCAGCACAAACGGGAACTGCGTCACCGTGCTGATGAAGGCGTAGTCGCGTGCGAGGTCGTAGGGCAGTTTGGCTTCGGTGGCGGCGTTGACGCCATCGCCGCCGGTGAGCATCATCAGGGTGTAGCCGTCGGCTTCCTGCGTGGCGACATAGGCGGTGGCGATGCGTCCGCCCGCGCCGGGTTTGGCTTCGATCAACACCGGCTGGCCGAGGCGCTGGCTGAGCTCGATTTGCAACGCGCGCGAGACCGTGTCCGGGTTCGAGCCGGCGTCGTAGCCATGCACGATGCGCACTGGTCTTGCAGGCCATGCTGCTTGTGTCGGAGCGGATGACTGTGCCGGTGTTTGTGCCTGCGCCTGCCCGTGTAAAAACGACACCACGCCTGAGAGGGGAAAAGCCGCAAAAGCCTTGGTGAGAGCGCGTCTGCGGGGATTCAATACCTTCATGATCGTCTCTTTCACTGTTGCGGAATCCCGGAATCTGTCACGACTTTCTTCCAGCGGGCTGATTCGGCTGCCACTCGGTCGCGCAGTTCCTGCGGCGTTGCGCCGCGCGCTTCTGCCCCCAGGCCTTCGAGGCGGGCGCGCACTTCTGGCAGTTGCAACGCCTTGACCACCTCGGCATTGAGGCGGTCGATGATCGCCTTCGGCGTGGCCTTGGGGGCGGCGAGTCCGGTCCACGAACGCACGTCGAAACCGGGGACGCCGGCTTCCTCGGCCGACAGCACGTCGGGCAGGGCGGCAAAGCGGGTGTTGCTCGACACCGCGAGCACCCGTACCTTTCCCGCCTTCACCTGCGGGATCGTGACGGTGGGTGAGCCCACCATCAGCGGCATGTCGCCGCCCAAGAGGCTGGTGATGCCGGCGGCGTCGCCCTTGAATGGCACATGCAGCATCGGCACGTTGGCGGTCTTGGCGAGCAGCTCACCGGTCAGATGGTGGGTCGAGCCGATGCCCGCGCTGCCGTAGGCGATGGCGTCGGGTTTGGCGCGGGCCGCGTCGAGCACCGCCTTGAGACTGGTATAGGGCGAATCGGCGCGCACCGCGAACATGAATGGAAACTGGCTGATCGTCGAGATGAATTCGAAACTCTCTACCGGGTCGAACGGCAGGCTCTTGTAGAGGCCGGCCGAAGCGGTGTGGCCGCCGGTCAGCAGGACCAGCGTGTAGCCGTCGGGCGGCGATTTGGCTACCGCGTCGGACGCAAGGTTGCCACCGGCGCCGGCGCGCGCCTCGACCACAATCGGCTGCCCCATCGACTTGGTGAGTTCGATCCCGATCAGGCGGGCGATGGTGTCGGCGTTGCCGCCAGGCGCAAAGCCCTGAATGATCTTGATCGGACGGTTGGGGTAGGGCTGTGCCTGCGCGCTGGTTGTCAGACCCGCCAGAGCAACAGTAGTAAGAGAAACAGTGGCCGTGATGGCGCACAGGAACCGCCGGGAAATAACGCTCATGCTTGGGTCTCCGAAAGAAGCCGCTCTGGCGGCGGCTTTGAATTGATTTGGCGGTGTTCAGACTTCGTCAACAATCGGGTTGCGCAGCACGCCGAGTTTTTCGATCTCGACCTCGCACACATCGCCATGCTTCATGAAGATCGGCGGCTTGCGGCTCCAGCCGACGCCGCCCGGCGTGCCGGTCACGATCACATCGCCCGGCTCCAGATTCCAGACCGTCGAGCAGTAGTTGATCAGGGTTGGAATTTTGAAGATCAGCATCGAGGTGTTTGAAGACTGCATCACTTTGCCATTGAGGCGCACTTCGAGTTTCAGGTTGTTCGGGTCTGGCACCTCTTCGGGCGTGACCATGTAAGGGCCGAACGGGCCGGTGCCGACAAAGTTCTTGCCCGCCGCAATCTGCTTGGCGTGGAACTGGTATTCGCGGATGCTCGCATCGTTGTAGAGGGCGTAGCCGGCGATGTGGCTCATCGCTTCGGACTCGGGGATATGCCGCCCGCCCTTGCCGATGATCACTGCCATCTCGCCTTCCCAATCGAGCTCGACGGAACATTTCGGGCGGATGATCGGTTCGTTATGCCCCACCTGCGATTGCCAATAGCGCATGAAGATGGGGGGGTGCTGCGACAGCTCGCGTTGCAAACCGGCGGCGACCACTTCCTGGTGATGGTCGAGGTAGTTGCGCACCAACAGGATGATTTTTTCCGGCTTCGGTATCACCGGCAAATATTTGATTTCTGCGAGCGGGATGGTTGCGACTTTGCCTTTGACGATTTCTTCACGGCGCGCGTAGTCAGCGCTGCCGATGAAGGCCATCAGCGTCGGATACGAGGTTTCTTTGCCGAGATCGACGATGGCCGCATTGGCTCCATCGCCGATTTGTGTGCCCCACGACTCACGGCCCTTGTGGCTGAACGACAGCAGTTTCATTTTTGTTGCTCCTGGTTAAACATCAGCTGGTCTTCGATTGAATCAATTCCACGGGCCGAGAAAAGCTTCGCCCAGGTAGGTGTCGGATTGTGCTTCGATGAGGTCGGGCCAATGGGTGTTGTCGATCTTGAGCCGCTCTGCAACGGGTCGCGGACGGCCATCCCAGCCGACCTGCTCCATGCCGTGATAGAGCTGGATCGCGTGACCATCGGGGTCAATCGCAAAAGCGCAGTGGCCGATGCCGGGGAACAACTCCGGCGGCAAATGCTTGATCGTCACGCCTTCGCTTTTGAGAAATTTCGTCGCATCTTTCAACTGCGAGTAGTCACCGACCTGCATGCCGAGCGAGAACACGGTGGTGCCACTGTGCAGCCCCAATTCGGCGCGTAGCGCGAGCGGATACAGCGCAATCGAGTGGTGCTCGGTGTTGGCGCGCAGAAACACGCAATGGTGGCCGTTCCACGTCACTTCCTCGGTCACCATTAGGCCGAGTACATCGCGATAAAACGGCAGCGCGGTGGCGATGTCCTTGACGAACAAGCGCACCGGCCCGACCCGCACAATCTTGAACGGCCGCCCCAACAGCACGCCGCCGACATCGAAGCGCTCTTCACGCGGCTCACGCTGGCACCAGCCGCTTGCCGCATCCACGCCCTTCGCCAGGCCGCTTCGCACTTCCGAATATTCAGAGCGAAACGGCAACGGCGGCGGCTGGGTGTGGCGCGTCTCATGCATCGCCAGCGGTTTGGAGAGGCCATCCCAGCCGACCTGCTCGATGCCGTAAAACAATTCGTTCACGTGACCATCAGGGTCGAAAGGGTAGACGTTCCAGTTCGAGCCGGGCAGGTCGCGGCCCGAGCGGTGGATGCGCAGGCCAAGCTGTTTGAAGTATTCAAACCCCTCGACTACTTCGCGCAGGCTGCCGACCTGCCAGGTGATCTGGTTGGTCGTCACTTCCGGAAACTCATTGGGGAATTTGTAGTTGGTCGACAGCGCCTTGCGCGGAAAGAACACAAAGGAATGATGCTCGCTGCCGTGGCGCGCGAAGTAGCCGGTCACTGGGCCAACCTCGCGCAGCTCTTCCGGCGTGAAGCGCGGCGTCAAGTCCAGCTTGTCGGTGATGCGAAAGCCGAGCAGGGATTCATAAAAACGGCGCGACACTTCCGGGTCGGCGACGTTGATGCCGAAATGCCCGAGGCGGCGTACCTTGAACGGGCGCGGCAGGCGGATGCCGCCGACGGTGTAGGAAGGCGGCGGAGCGGTTGAGACAGAAGGTGTGGTCATGGCCGCATCTTACGCAATCAGCGCTGGTGCCTGCATCGCCGCTGCAATCGCCACTGCTTCCCCGCTTACGCGACGGGCGTCTGCACCGCTCTCTATCCCCTATAATTTCTCTCTTGCCGTTCAAGGTCAATTTTTCATTCGAGGCAACATGAAAGTTCTGGTTCCCGTCAAACGCGTTGTGGACTACAACGTGAAAGTGCGTGTCAAGGCCGATCAAACCGGCGTCGAGACCGCGAACGTAAAAATGTCGATGAATCCGTTCGACGAAATCGCCGTCGAAGAGGCGATGCGCCTGAAAGAAGCCGGCATCGCTACCGAAGTGATAGTGGTCTCCTGCGGTGTCGTCGCCTGCCAGGAAACCTTGCGCACGGCGCTGGCGATCGGTGCCGACCGCGCGATTTTGGTCGAGACCGACGCCGAGTTGCAGCCGCTGGCGATTGCCAAGCTGCTCGCCGCCGTAGCAAAAAAAGAAGCGCCCGGCTTAATGATTCTCGGCAAGCAGGCGATTGATGACGACTCCAACCAGACCGGCCAGATGACCGCCGCGCTGTTGGGCTGGCCGCAGGCGACGTTTGCTTCCAAGCTTGTGATCGCCGACGAAGGGGGACAAAAATGCGCCACCGTGACGCGCGAAGTCGATGGCGGTCTGGAGACGATCAAGATCAATCTGCCGGCCATCGTGACGACTGACCTGCGTCTCAACGAGCCGCGTTACGTCACGCTGCCGAACATCATGAAGGCGAAGAAAAAGCCGATGGAAAATCTGAAGCCGGCAGACCTCGGTGTCGATGTCGCGCCGCGCTTAAAGACGCTCAAAGTGACCGAGCCGCCCAAGCGCAGCGCCGGCATCAAGGTGCCGGATATCAAGACGCTGGTCGATAAACTCCGAAATGAAGCGAAGGTGATCTGATGGCTGCTCTCGTTATTGCTGAACACGACAACGCGTCTTTGAAAGGCGCGACTCTTAATACCGTGACTGCCGCTGCGAAATGTGGCGGTGATGTGCATGTGCTGGTCGCAGGCAGTGGTTGCGCTGCGGTGGCACAAGCTGCTGCGCAAATCGCTGGGGTGAGCAAAGTGCTGGTGGCGGATGCGCCGCATTTCGCCGATGCACTGGCGGAGAACGTGTCCGCGCAAATCGTCTCGATGGCTGCGGGTTACTCGCACATCCTCGCCCCCGCCACGGCGAACGGCAAAAACATTCTGCCGCGCGTCGCCGCGTTGCTCGACTCGCAGCAAATCTCCGAAATCATTTCGGTCGAAACCCCCGACACCTTCGTGCGCCCGATCTACGCCGGCAATGCGCTGGCGACGGTGCAGTCGTCTGATGCGAAAAAAGTCATCACCGTACGCACCACTGGTTTCGACGCGGCGGCTGCAACCGGCGGCAGTGCATCGGTGGAAACCGTTGCGGCACAAGGCGATGCGGGCATTTCTGCGTTTATCGGACGTGAAGTGGCGAAGTCGGAGCGGCCCGAATTGGCGGGCGCGAAGATCATCGTTTCCGGCGGTCGCGGCATGGGTTCGGGCGAGAACTTCAAGATTCTCGAACCGCTCGCAGACAAGCTTGGCGCGGCGATGGGCGCATCGCGCGCAGCGGTAGACGCGGGCTTTGTGCCGAACGACTGGCAAGTCGGGCAGACCTGCAAGATCGTCGCGCCGAACCTGTACATCGCGGTCGGCATCTCGGGTGCGATTCAACACCTGGCCGGCATGAAAGATTCGAAGACGATTGTCGCCATCAACAAGGACGCCGAAGCGCCGATTTTTTCGGTGGCAGATTACGGCATCGTCGGCGATTTGTTTACGCTGGTGCCCGAGCTGGTGGCCGAGTTGGGCTAGAGTTTTCGCACTGAATCGACAGAAAAAAGGGCGCAACGTATCGCGCCCTTTTTGTTTGAACCATGTTGTTGCACGACTCGCAAAGGAACAGAACATGAGCTACGTAGCCCCGGTCAAAGACATGAAGTTCGTCATCAAGGAATTGGCGGGCTTGAACGCAATCAATCAATTGCCCGGCTGTGAGGACGCGACCGAAGAGACGGTCGATGCGATCCTCGAAGAGAACGCCAAGTTCTGCGGCGAAGTGCTGGCCCCGCTCAACTGGAGTGGCGACGTTGAGCGCAGCGTACGCCATGCCGATGGCACGGTGACGACGCCGAAAGGCTTCAAGGAAGCGTTCAAGCAATTTGGTGAAGGCGGCTGGCAGGGGCTGCATTTCCCGACCGACTTCGGCGGCCAGGGCCTGCCCAAGCTGGTGGCGACCACCGGTATCGAGATGATCAACAGCGCCAACCTGGCGTTTGCGCTGTGCCCGCTGCTGTCGGACGGCGCAATCGAGGCGCTGCTGCTGGTTGGCACCGAGCAGCAACGTGAAACCTATTTGCACAAGCTGGTGTCAGGCCAATGGACTGGCACGATGAACCTGACCGAACCGCAAGCGGGCTCCGATTTGTCGCTGGTGCGTTCGCGCGCGGTGCCGCAGGCCGATGGCTCGTATCGCGTGTCGGGTCAAAAGATTTTCATCACTTATGGCGAGCCCGACATGGCCGAGAACATCGTCCATCTGGTGCTGGCGCGCACGCCCACGGCACCCGAGGGCGTGAAGGGGATTTCGCTGTTCATCGTGCCGAAGTTCCT
>JAYVSR010000172.1:0-6887 GCA_043775155.1 Burkholderiales bacterium
CTTCTGAACGTCACTTGTGCCGGGCTTGCACACACTCGCGCCACGCGCACCATTACGCCGTCACACGGGCAGCCGCTTGTCGCGCTCAATCAGCGCATAGGCAGAGTGATTGTGAATTGACTCGAAGTTCTCGGCCTGCACCGTGTAAGCCAGAATCCGCACATCATCATTGAGCGCACCCGCCACATCACGCACCAAATCTTCGACAAATTTTGGATTGTCGTAGGCGCGCTCGGTGACATATTTTTCATCCGGACGCTTGAGCAAGCCATAGAGCTCGCACGACGCCTGCTTCTCGATCAACTCGACGATCTCTTCGATCCAGACGAAAGAATTGGTCTCGGCTTTGACGATCACGTGCGAGCGCTGGTTGTGCGCGCCGTAATCAGAGATTTGCTTGGAGCAGGGACACAGGCTGGTCACCGGCGCCAGCACCTCCATCATGAATTTGGTTTTGCCGTTTTCGATCTCGCCGATGAAGGTGATGTCGTAGTCCATCAAACTGCGCACCCCGGACACCGGTGCCGCCTTGTCGATGAAATAGGGAAAACGCATTTCGATGTGGCCGGTCTTGGCTTCGAGGCGCTGCGCCATTTCTTCCAGCATCACGCCAAACGATTCGACCGAAATCTCGCGTTCGTGGGCATTCAGAATCTCGACAAAGCGCGACATGTGGGTGCCTTTGAATTCCTGTGGCAACCCCACCGTCATGCTGAAGGTGGCAACGGTGCGCTGGGCGCCACCCGCGCGTTCAGCAATTTGCACCGGATGGCGGATCGCGCGAATCCCCACCTTATTAATCGCGATATGGCGGGTATCAGCCGATCCCTGCACGTCGACCAAGGTTTTAGTACCGAATGCAGCGTCGCGAGTGTTCATATTGATTCCCTTCAGATACTCATTTTCAGCATTAATTTATGCGGCCGCTCGGTCAACCCGCTCGGCCTGCGGCACCATCGTTTATTTAACCTAGATGGCGCTTTACGCCGTCTTTTTCAACAGTGGCGCGAGTCTTTGCAGCCGGACTTCAATCGATTTGCGAATCCCTGCCGCATCCAGCCCTGCAGAGGCCAGAAGCTTGGCGACATCACCGTGATCAACCCAGCGATCCGGCAGGCCGAGCATCAACATTGACGCTTCGATCTGGGCGGCGTGGAGCGCTTCCGCACATGCCGATCCGGCACCACCGGCGATGACGTTTTCTTCGACCGTGACGACCAAATCATGGTTCAACGCCATCTCGCAGACCAGCGCCGCATCGAGCGGTTTAACGAAGCGCATGTTGACGACGGTGGCGTCAAGTTGTTCGCCGGCCACCAAGGCGGGCGTGAGCATCGAACCGAACGCGAGAATCGCTACACGCTGGCCGGTCTTGCGGCCGTGCCGCCGCACTTCACCTCTACCCCACGGCAGCGCGGTCATGGCCTGCTGCACCGCTACGCCCGGCCCGGTGCCGCGCGGGTAGCGCACTGCCACAACATGGTCTTGCAAAAAACCGCTATAGAGCATCTGGCGACATTCGTTTTCGTCCGACGGCGTGAGCACCGACACGCCCGGCAGACAGCGCAAAAAAGTGAGATCAAAGCTGCCCGCATGGGTGGCGCCATCCGCACCAACCAAACCAGCACGATCAATCGCCAGTAGCACCGGCAGCTTTTGCAGTGCCGCGTCGTGAATCAATTGGTCATAAGCGCGCTGCAAAAAAGTCGAGTAGATCGCCACCACCGGCTTGAGCCCCTCGCACGCGAGGCCGCTGGCAAAGGTCAGCGCATGCTGCTCGGCGATGCCAACGTCGTGATAGCGGTCGGGAAATCTCTCGGCGAACTCGACCAAACCCGATCCCTCACGCATCGCCGGTGTGATGCCGACCAGGCGCGGGTCGGCGGCAGCCATATCACACAGCCAGTCGCCAAAAATTTGCGTGTACGCCGGTTTGCCGCCCGCTTTCGTGACGATGCCCTCGGCGGGGTCAAACTTGCCCGGCCCGTGGTACAGCACCGGGTCCGCCTCGGCCAGCTTGTAGCCCTGTCCTTTCTTCGTCACCACATGCAAAAACTGCGGGCCTTTCAATTCTTTCAAATTGATCAACGTCGGAATCAATGACTCCAGATCGTGCCCATCAATCGGGCCAATGTAGTTGAAGCCGAACTCTTCAAACATGGTGCCCGGTACGACCATGCCTTTGGCGTGCTCTTCAAAACGCTTCGCCAGCTCCCACAAGGGCGGCACCACTTCGAGCACACGCTTGCCGACCTTGCGCGCTGCCGCATAAAAGCCGCCGCTCATCAGCCGCGCCAGATAGCGGTTCAACGCCCCCACCGGCGGCGAGATCGACATATCGTTGTCGTTGAGCACCACGATCAAGCGCGCATCGTCATGCACGCCGGCATTGTTCATCGCCTCGAACGCCATGCCGGCGGTCATCGCACCGTCACCGATCACGGCGACCGCAAAACGCGCTTCGCCTTTTAGTTTCGCCGCCAGCGCCATGCCGAGCGCAGCGGAAATCGACGTCGACGAATGCGCGGTACCAAAAGTGTCGTACTCACTCTCGTCGCGACGCGGAAATCCGGAGATACCGTTCAACTGGCGCAGCGTAGACATGCGCTCGCGCCGCCCAGTCAGAATCTTGTGCGGATAAGTTTGATGGCCGACATCCCAGACGATCCGGTCGTAGGGGGTGTTGAAGACGTAGTGCAGCGCGATGGTCAATTCCACCGTGCCGAGATTGGACGACAAATGACCGCCAGTTTTTGACACCGAGTCGAGCACGTAAGCGCGCAGCTCTTGCGCCACTTGCTCCAGCGCCTTGCGCGGCACCTTGCGCAGATCGGCCGGGTCGTTGATGGTTTGCAGCAGGGTGGTCATGATCAAAATGTTCGGTGCGCGATCAACTGCGCGAGTTCGCGCAGGCGCTGGGCACGTACGCCAAACGATTCGAGCGCCGCCAACGCATCATCGTGCAAGTCTTGCGCCTTATTGCGTGCGGCGGGCAGGCCGAGAATCGACACGTAGGTGGGTTTGTCGTGCTGCAAATCTTTGCCGGCAGTTTTGCCCAGCGTGGCGGTGTCAGCGGTCGCGTCGAGAATGTCATCGACCACTTGAAACAACAAGCCGGTGCATTTGGCATACCGATCCAATGCAGCACGCTCATCGGCCGGCAACCCCCGGCCACACATGGCGCCCAGCGTCACCGCGGCGCGAATCAGCGCGCCAGTCTTGTAAATATGCATCGATTCGAGTTCCGGCTCGGTCAAGGGCTTGCCAATCGAATCGAGATCAATCTGCTGCCCGCCACACATGCCGTGCGAACCCGACGCCACCGCGAGGACCTGGAGCATGTCCAATTGCCCCTGTGCGTCAACTGCCGCACGATGCGACGTCATCAGCTGCACTGCCTGTGCCTGCAGCGCGTCGCCCGCCAAAATCGCTGCCGCCTCACCAAATTTGATATGCACCGAAGGCTTGCCGCGCCGCCAATGATCGTCATCCATGCAAGGCAGATCGTCATGCACCAGTGAATAGGCGTGGATCATTTCGATGGCCGCTGCCGGAACCTCCAGCGCTGCGGCATCTGCCCCCACCACCTCGCCTGCCGCGAACACCAGCAAGGGCCGCACGCGCTTGCCGCCGCCCAGCACCGCATAACGCACGGCCTCGTGCAAACGCGCAGCGCGGCCCTGCGCCGGTGGTAAAAAGCGCTCCAGCGCTGCTTCCATTCGCGCCTGCACGTCCTGCATCCAGGCGGCAAATGCAGCGCTTTGCGTGACCGCCTGCGGCGCGCGCGCGGTGTTCATGGTTCACCGTCCAGATCGAGCGGCTTCAACACGCCGTCTTCGAGCATCTTCACCTGTTGCCCTGCCGCTTTGAGCTTGGCGTGCGCAGCCTTGACGAGTTCTACCCCGCGCTGGTAGCGCTTCAAGGATTCTTCAAGCGGCATGTCGCCCGCCTCCATCGCATCGACGATGGTTTCGAGTTCGCGGAGCGCGTCCTCGAAGGGTAAATCTCCGGCAGCCGGAGCTGGTTTGGCCATGTTGTTTTGCGGGACTGCATGTACCGCAGCTAGCGCAGATTTCACTGCGAAGCGCTTATTTTATCCTGTCCGGCAGGGTAAAATAGCAATCCGCCTCTGTAAAACCCAAGCCTTTTCACAGATCAATTGTGTTACGGCGCGGACGCAGAGTGCATCGCATGTCGAAAGTAACTCTTCAGTGACGAAATCGGCTCATCGTTCGAGGTTTCTCTTGCGGTAGTTCGGCCGTAGTTCGGTCGTAGTTTGGGAGGAATTGGAGTCATGTCGGACCTGGGGCTAACCCATCAATTGCAGCCGGCGCAATCGCAACTGCCGGTAAGCTGGTATCACGATCAGGCGCAGTACGAATTGGAGCAGCGCCTGCTGTTTGCTCGCCCGGGTTGTCCCTACGGCAGCGCGCCAGGCGCGCTCGGCTATGTTGGCCACGAGTTGATGGTGCCCAATCAGGGCGACTATCACACCCTCGGCTGGATGAACGACGCGCTCGCGCTGGTGCGCAACCAGAGCGGCGTTGAACTCATTTCCAACGTCTGCCGTCATCGCCAGGCAATCATGCTGGGTGGCCGCGGTAACCTCGGGCCGGCCGGCGGCAATATCGTCTGCCCGGTGCATCGCTGGACTTACGATGGCGGCGGCAAACTGCTCGGCGCACCCTACTTCGGCGTCAACCCCTGTCTCGATCTGCACAAGGTCAAGACCCAGCGCTGGAATGGTCTCCTGTTCAACGGCCAACGCGACATCGCCGCCGATCTCGCTTCACTCAGCGTGCAAAGCGACTTGAATTTCGACGGCTACGTGCTCGACCGTGTGCATGTGCATGAGTGCGACTACAACTGGAAGACCTTCATCGAGGTCTACCTTGAGGACTATCACGTCGAACCGTTTCATCCAGGCTTGGGCAAGTTCGTCACCTGCGACGACCTGAAATGGCAATTCGCCGACCGCTTTTCGGTGCAGACCGTCGGCATCAACAATCAACTCGCGCGCCCTGGCTCAGAAAAATACAAAGTCTGGCACGAACAAGTGCTCAAGTATCGCGGCGCGCACTTCGACAACCCGGTGCCGCCGCACGGCGCGATCTGGCTCACGCTCTACCCCAACATCATGGTCGAGTGGTATCCGCATGTGCTGGTGGTGTCGCATTTGATTCCGCGCGGCCCGCAAAAGACCACCAGCATTGTCGAGTTCTATTACCCCGAAGACATCGTGCTGTTTGAGCGCGAGTTCGTTGCAGCAGAGCAGGCCGCGTATCTGGAAACCTGTGTCGAGGACGATGAGATTGCCCTGCGCATGGACGCCGGACGGCGCGCCTTGATGCTGCAAGGACTCAATCAAGTCGGGCCGTACCAGACGCCTCTGGAAGACGGCATGCAGCATTTTCACGAGTATCTGCGGCGTGAGCTGCGCTCAGCCGCCAAGGAATCCACCTCATGAACTTTTCCACCTTGGTCTCAACGACCGAACTCGCCACTCACCTGACAGACGCCAACTGGATCATTCTCGATTGTCAGCATGACTTGATGAACCCGGCGTTCGGGCGCGACTCTTACACGCGCGAACACATCCCCGGCGCGCGTTTCATTTCGCTCGAAGATGATCTTGCGGAACACCCGCCCGCGACCGGGCCGAAGCCACGCGGACGTCATCCGCTGCCAACCGCAGAGGCACTCGCGCAAGCCTTTTCTCGTCTCGGCATTGACGCGTCGAAGCAAGTCGTGCTCTACGACAGTGCAGGCGGCTCCTACGCGGCGCGCGCCTGGTGGTGTCTGCGCTGGCTCGGGCACAACGCGGTGGCAGTGCTCGACGGCTCGCTGGCGAAATGGAAGACCGAAGGGCGGACGCTGACGGCGGAGACCGCACCCCGGCAGCCCGCAAACTTCGTCGCTCGTCCGAATAATTCGATGAAGGTTGATGCGGGCTTCATCTTGGCCGGTCTTGGCAAGCCCGGAGCCCCGCGCGTGATCGACGCGCGAGCGGCCGAGCGCTACAGCGGCAGCACAGAACCGATCGATCCGGTGGCCGGCCACATCCCCGGCGCGTTGAACCGCTTTTGGAAAAGCAATCTCGCCACCGACGGCAGTTTCAAATCCGTTGCCGAGTTGAGGGCGGAATTCGCCACGCTGCTCGAAGGCCGCAACGCCAGCGAAACGATTCACCAGTGCGGCTCCGGCGTCACTGCCTGCCACAACCTGCTCGCGCTCGAAATTGCCGGCCTCACCGGCGCCCGCCTCTACCCCGGCTCATGGAGCGAGTGGTGCGCCGATCCGGCGCGCCCGGTGGTCACCGGCACCTCGCCCTAAGCGCGCGCAAGCGGATCTGCAGCGGCAACTGCAACTGCAACTGCCACAAGAATGGCTCCTGGAGCCAGTTTCAGCCATATTCCTCTCTACTGTTCACATACCATCCAAATGACCCGCTCCGCCAAACCGATCCGCACCGACACCGGCGTCAGCACCGCTGACTCAATCACCGTCTACGGCAAAAACCTTTGCACTGAAGTATTGGGCAAGGTCAACTTGGGCGACATGGGCTTTCTCGGCCTGCTCGGCCGCCTGCCGACACCGCAAGAGTCGATCGTCTTCAACGCCATCACCGTCACCCTGGTCGAGCACGGCATCACGCCGTCGGCAATAGTCGCCCGGCAAACCATCATGGGTGCGCCCGAATCATTGCAAGGCGCAGTCGCCGCCGGTCTCTTGGGTTTGGGCAACGTCTTCGTCGGCTCGATGGATGCCGTCGCGCGCACCCTCACTACCGCGCTCAAAGACGCCGGTGACCAACCTGACTTCCCGGCCCTCGCCAAAACCATCGTCGATGATTACCACGCACGCAAGGCCATCATCCCCGGCATCGG
>JAYVSR010000173.1:0-5020 GCA_043775155.1 Burkholderiales bacterium
GGCGCGTGCTGATGCTGCGCGACGGCGAAGCTGCCGTAGGCAGCCACAACAGTGGCGATAATTGTATTTACGTAAACGTACATAAGTCCCCCTAAAAAAACGTGCAGTGCAAAGCGCGCTGCAACAGCCGCGCGCTTGAATTCCGCGCGACGGTATGGCGATCAGGGGCGACTCAAATACGCAGGATAGAGGACTGCAGGAACGGCGGGGAGGGAGGCGGGGCACCGGCGACGTAGGCCGGTCTGATGGCGGTTTGTGCGACAGCCAATGCAGGCGGCAGCGGGACGGCCAGAACAAAGATTGCAACGGGAATGTCGAGGGCAAACAGCTTGACCACATTTTGCTGGCCGTTTTCGCAATGCTGTTTACAAAGGGCGGAAGCGCCAGCGCCCTCGGATGGTGAGTCGCAATCGTGCGCGCTCACAGCCACGTTGACTGGAGCCGGAACCGGTGGCAGACAAGCGTGCGCCGCCACAGCGAATTGACTCAATACGAGCACGAACGCGGCCGCACCTGCCGTTAATCGGCGGGCGGTAGTCCGAGTAGCTCGAAAATCGAGAAAGCGCTTCATAGTCTATTGACGTCAATCCGGCGGTTCAGTTCCGCTGATACACAACAATTGGATGTCAAAATGGAAATTACAACACCCTAAATCAATCGAAAGGCAGCCCAAATGGATGTGCGATTTGACCGATTCTATCGTTTTGACGAGTTTTCGGCCATTCTTCAATGGTATGTGAAGGAAAACCCACATTTGTTGTCAATCGAGTCGATCGGCAAAAGCTTCGAGGGACGCGATATTTGGGTGCTGACCGCCACCAGTAGCAAAACCGGCGCGGCGACCGACAAGCCCGCCTACTGGGTTGACGCGAACATCCACGCTAGTGAATTGGCGGCAGGCGTCGCGTCGCTGTATTTCATTGACACGCTGGTCAAGCAATACGGCAAGCGCGACGACATTACGCATTGCCTAGACAGCAGGGCGTTCTACATCTGCCCGCGTATGAATCCGGACGGCGCGGAATGGGCGATGCGAGATTCTCCAAAAATCATTCGCTCGTCGACGCGCCCATATCCGTTTGACGAAGAGGCGATTGACGGGCTCGATATCGAAGACATCGACGGCGATGGCCGCATTCTTTCCATGCGGTTTCCTGACGCCAACGGGAATTGGAAATGCCACCCGGTGGAAAAGCGCCTGATGATCCCGCGCGAGGCGACCGAGTACGGCGGCGAGTATTTCCGCATGCTACCGGAGGGACGCATGCGCGATTACGACGGCTACACCGTCAAGGTCAACAAAGACAAGCAAGGGCTGGACCTCAATCGAAATTTTCCAGCCGGCTGGCGGCAGGAGTTCGAGCAGTTCGGCGCGGGGCCGTACCCGACCTCTGAGCCGGAAGTGCGCGCCGTGGTGCACTTCATGACGCATCACAGCAACATCACCGGCGGCCTCACGTTCCACACATGGAGTGGCGTGCTGTTGCGACCGTCCGGCACTTCGCCTGACGAAGATATGCCCGCCGAAGACCTATGGGAGTACCAACGACAAGGCGAGAAGGGCACCGCGATGACGGGCTACCCGGCCATTAGCACGTATCACGAATTTCGCTATCACCCAAAGGAAGTCATCACCGGAACCTTCAACTGGATCTACGAGCACTTGGGCATCTACGAGTGGACCGTAGAGATCTGGAGCCCGATGAAGCAGGCCGGCATCACCGATTACAAGTACATCGACTGGTTCCGTTCGCACCCGGTCGAAGACGATTTGAAAATGCTGGCGTGGGCCGATCGGGAATTACCGGGACGCGGCTACGTCGAGTGGAAGAAATTCGATCACCCGCAGCTAGGGGCCGTCGAGATTGGTGGATGGGACAAGCTGCTCGCTTTCCGCAATCCACCGCCGCATTTGCTAGAAAAAGAAGTGTCGAAATTCCCCGACTGGTTGATCCACAACGCCATGATTTCGCCTAAGCTCGAAATCTTCGACCTCAAATCGCAAAAAATCAGCGACGGCACGCACCGCATCACGCTGGTTGTGCAAAACACCGGCTATTTGCCGAGCTACGTTTCCAAACGCGCCAAGTCGCGCGGACAATCGCGTGGCGTGATTGCCGAAATCACGTTACCCACACACGGCGTGTTGGTTAGTGGCAAGGCGCGTGACAACATGGGCGAGCTCGAGGGACGCGCTTATAAACACACGCTGATGAGTTTCTGGACCGACACCACGCCGACCGCCGACCGTGCGGTGGTCGAGTGGGTCGTACAAGCGAAATCCGGCGACGAGGTATCCGTACTTGCCCGCCACGAAAAAGCGGGTGTCGCCCGCAGAAAGGTTGTCCTCCAATGACCATTAATCGACGCAAGTTTCTAGGAACAACACTAGTTGCCGCGATGGCGACGTCCGCGACCTTCAAAGGAGAGACGGCCATGGCCGCACCTGCACAACCTAGCGTGACCGGTACCATCGACATTGCCGAAGCCGGTGTGGTTACGCTACAAGCGGCGATGCAATCCGGCAAGACCACAAGCCAAGCACTGGTACGGACCTATTTGGCACGCATCAAGGCCTATGACAAGAGTGGACCGCGCATCAACTCGGTCATCGAACTCAATCCGGATGCGTTGATCATCGCACGCGAGCTCGACAAAGAGCGCAAGGCGGGCAAGGTACGCGGACCGTTGCACGGTATTCCGGTACTGATTAAAGACAACATTGCCACTGCCGATAAAATGCAAACGACCGCCGGCTCGCTGGCATTGGTTGGCTCGCGTGCAGTGCGCGATGCGTTCATCGTCACCCGTTTGCGTGATGCCGGCGCGGTGATCCTTGGCAAGACCAATCTGTCGGAATGGGCCAATTTTCGTTCGTCGCGCTCAACATCCGGATGGAGTTCACGCGGCGGGTTGACTAAGAACCCCTACGCGCTAGATCGCAATACCAGTGGCTCAAGTTCCGGCTCAGGTGCAGCAGCCGCAGCTGGTTTTGCCACTCTTACCATTGGCACTGAAACCGATGGCTCGATCATCTCACCATCGAACAGCAACGGCATTGTCGGCATCAAGCCGACGGTCGGTCTGGTCAGTCGCAGCGGCATCATCCCGATCTCAGCGTCGCAAGACACGGCCGGCCCGATGACACGCACTGTGGCTGACGCCGCAGTGTTGCTTTCCGTGCTTGCTGCTACTGATCCCAAGGACGGTGCAACGGCCGAGGCCAACGCCAAGGCACAGGACTACACTAAATTTCTCGACAAAGACGGCCTGAAGGGCAAGCGCATTGGTGTGGTGAAGAGCCAATTTGGCGGACGCAATGATCTTGCCTCAGCCGTCATCGAAAAATCACTCGAAGTCTTGAAGGCGCAGGGGGCGACGCTGGTTGATATTGCTGAACTTCCCGGCGCAGGCAAATACGGTACCAGCGAATTTGAAGTGCTGCTCTACGAGTTCAAAGCGGGAATTGCGGCCTATCTGGCCGAATATGCGCCAAGCTCGCCGATGAAGTCGCTCGCGGACGTCATGGCGTTCAACGAAAAAAACCGCGACAAGGTCATGCCGTTTTTCCAGCAAGAGACCGTTGTTCGTGCCGTCGCAAAGGGAGGGCTCGACAGCAAGGAGTATCTGGATGCATTGGCCAACAATTTGAAATTTTCACGGGCCGAGGGTCTGGATAAAGCGCTTGCGGACAACAAACTCGACGCGCTGGTCTCGCCAAGCGGCAGCCCCGCGTGGCTGACCGACTTCATTCGCGGCGACTTCTCGGGCGGTGGGTTCTCGCAGGCGGCGGCCGTGGCGGGCTATCCGCACATCACGGTACCCGCCGGCTTTGTGCAAGGGCTGCCAGTCGGCATCTCCTTCGTCGGCAGTGCGTGGAGCGAGCCGCAGCTTATCGCGATGGCCTATGCGTTTGAGCAAGCGAGCAAGGCACGGCGCGCACCGAAGTTTGCGAAGAGTGTGAGTACATCAGCGTAGCCCGTCATGGACCCCGGTATGTTTTAAGCCGGGGACAATGCGGGTCGGTGGTCGAGGAAGCGTTGGCCCCGGAATGCGCTGCGCTGCTTCCGAGCTACGGAGGTGCCAACGGAGTTGACCGTAGCCCGTCATGGACCCCGGTATGTTTTAAGCCGGGGGCAATGCGGGTCGGTGGTCGAGCAAGCATCGGCCCCGGTACGGGGGGTGTGGCCGCGCTCAGATCGTAGCCCGGATGGAGTGCAACGCAATCCGGGTGGGTGATTGATTATCGGAACGCCTTTCCGCTTATTTGAAACCGACCCGCATTACGCTGCGCTCCATGACGGGCTACCATGACGTTATGGCTCACCGAACGACGTCTCGTCGTTGTTGATATCGACGCCCCAATCGGGGGTCATCCAACCCGCTTTGATGTTTCGGTGAATTGATGAATGCGGCCAATCGACGGCGCGCGCGACGTGGCCGTGTTTGACTGGGTTGATGTGGACGTAATTGATGTGGTGTTCCATATCCAATTCATTGCGGATGGTGTGCTCCCAGAATCGGCGTTGCCACAGATCGTACTCGCCGCGGGTGTTACGATTTAATGCAACACCGCTCGCAGCAATGGCGCGTGTGAAACGGCTTTTGATGAAACGGATACGGCCCGAATAATTGGTATCGCCCGGCGGCAGAGTCACCACCATGTGGATGTGATCAGGCATCACCACCATCGCGTCGATGTCGAATGGGTTGCGTGCTTGTGCGTCCCGAACGGCCGCGCGGAGCGCATCAATGTGATCAACCAATATTCGCGACGACCGATCGCGCAAGGTAATGGTGAAGAAAAACGTTCCACCCGGAACGAAGTTACGTCGATAACGAACCATGCGGTGAATTGTAGCCCGTCATGGACGTAGCCCGTCATGGAGCGTAGCGCAATGCGGGTCGGTGATCGAGCAAGCGTTGGCCCCGGAATACGCTGCGCTCCTTGCGGGCTACAGGAGGCCGACAATCGGATCGTATGTAGCCCGCCATGCAGCGCAGCGCAATGCGGGTCGGT
>JAYVSR010000174.1:0-8968 GCA_043775155.1 Burkholderiales bacterium
TCGGGCGATGCAAAAAACATCGAAGCGCGCGTCAAGCAAATTCGTGTGCAGATCGACGAAGCGACCAGCGATTACGACCGCGAGAAGCTGCAAGAACGCGTCGCCAAACTGGCCGGCGGTGTTGCGCTGATCAAAGTTGGCGCTGCGACCGAAGTCGAAATGAAAGAGAAAAAAGCCCGCGTTGAAGATGCGTTGCATGCAACCCGTGCAGCGGTCGAAGAAGGCGTAGTGCCTGGCGGCGGCGTCGCTCTGCTGCGTGCCAAGCAAGCAATCGGTGCCCTCAAAGGCGCGAACGCGGAAGAAGATGCCGGCATCAAGATCGTGCTGCGCGCAGTCGAAGAGCCGATCCGCATGATCGTTGCCAACGCTGGCGGCGAGCCGTCGGTTGTCGTCAACAAAGTGCTCGAAGGCAAAGGCAACTTTGGCTACAACGCCAAAGACGACAAGTACGGCGACCTGGTTGCCATGGGCGTTCTCGACCCGACCAAAGTGACCCGCACCGCGCTGCAAAACGCAGCATCGGTTGCTGGTCTGATGCTGACTACCGATGCAATGGTCGGTGAGCTGGTCGAAGAGAAGTCCGGTGGCGGCATGCCCGGCGGGATGGGCGGCGGCATGGGTGGCATGGGTGGCATGGGCGGGATGGACATGTAATCCTGTAGTACCCGTTGCAGGCTGTAGTACCTGCCTCACCAAAAGGCCCGCGAGAAATCGCGGGCTTTTTGTTTTGGCGGGGATCGGTCAAAATCGATGTTTGGATGTTGCTGTTGTCGATGTTCGTTCTGTCTATTCATTTTCCGGATTGCACTCATGACACTTCCAGTTTCCTACGTCGACGTCGCCGCTGCCGCCAAACGCATCGACGGCGCGGCGCACCGCACGCCGGTGCTCACCTCCACCACTGCGAACGAAATCACCGGCGCACAAATTTTCTTTAAAGCTGAAAATTTGCAGCGGATGGGCGCGTTCAAGTTTCGCGGTGCTTACAACACGATTGCGAAGTTGGGTGCCGACGAACGCCGGCGCGGTGTGCTGGCGTTCTCGTCTGGCAATCACGCGCAGGCGATGGCGCTCTCCGGGCGCTTGCTCGGCGTTGCCGCCACCATCGTGATGCCGTCCGATGCGCCAGCGATCAAGCTGGCCGCGACCCGCGGCTATGGCGCCGAGGTCATCACTTACGACCGCATGACCGAAGACCGCGAGGCGCTGGCGAAAAAAATTGCGGCAGAGCGCGGCCTGACGCTGGTGCCGCCCTACGATCATGCAGACGTGATTGCCGGCCAAGGCACGGCAGCGAAAGAGTTGATCGAAGACGCCGGCGCGCTTGACTATTTGTTCGTCTGCACCGGCGGTGGCGGCTTGGTGTCCGGCTGCGCGATTGCCGCGCGCGAGCTCTCGCCTCACTGCAAAGTGATTGGCGTCGAACCTGAGGCCGGCAACGATGTGCAGCAGTCGTTTCGCAGCGGCAAGATCGTCTCGATTCCGGTGCCAAAGACGATTGCCGACGGCGCGCAGACGCAGTTCCCCGGCAAGCTCACGTTCCCGATCATTCAAGCCCTGGTGGCCGACATCCTCACCGTCACCGACGCCGAGTTGATCGACGCGATGAAATTTTTCGCTGCGCGCATGAAGATCGTGGTCGAGCCGACCGGTTGCCTCGCCGCAGCAGCGGTGTTCGGTCGGCAGATTGACCTCACGGGCAGGCGCGTCGGCGTGATCCTCTCCGGCGGCAATGTTGATCCGGCGGCGCTGGCGCGTTACCTGGCGTAGCCGAGGTTGAGTGGTTTGCGGCGTGCGCGGCATCCGCTATCGACTAAAATCGTTGCTTCTCCCTCGCGCCCCGCTCGTTCTTGCGGGGCGTTTTTGATTCAAGCCAGTCTCTCATGATCCTCTACGCCGCCACGATTCTTGTCTCCAGCTTTTTGCTGTTCCTGGTGCAGCCGATCATCGCCAAGCAAATCCTGCCGTGGTTCGGCGGCACGGCGGCGGTATGGACGACTTGCCTCGTGTTCTTTCAATTAGCGCTGCTCGCGGGCTACGCTTACTCCGATCTGTCGAATCGGCTGAAACCGAAAACGCAAACGACGATTCACATCGTGTTGCTGCTGGTCAGTCTGGCGTCGTTGCCGATTGTCGCTGGCACCGGCTGGAAACCGGCTGGTGACGAAGACCCGCTGTGGCGCATCCTTGGCTTGCTCACCGCCACGATTGGCCTGCCTTACTTCATGCTCTCGACCACTGGTCCGCTGGTGCAGTCGTGGTTTGCGCGCGAACACACCGACCCGCTCACCGCGAAACGCGTCTACCGCTTTTTTGCGCTATCGAATCTGGGTTCATTAGTAGGCTTGCTGGCGTATCCCTTCGCCATCGAGACCTGGGTGCCGACCCAGACGCAGGCGGTGGGCTGGAGCACGGGCTATGGCTTGTTCGTGCTGCTGTGCATCGGCAGCGCGTTGCGCGCGCGGCAGGCAAAACCTGATGTGAGAACGCAAGCTGGTGCCATCGCCGCATCTATAAATTCCGATTCGGCTGCAAACCCAGAACCCTTGGTGGGAGCGGGTCTTGGCGACTCACCTAGCGTAGAAGCGCTCCCACCAACGATCTCCGACTACCTGCTCTGGTTGACTTTCGCTGCACTCGCCTCTTTGATGCTGCTGTCGATCTCGAATCACATCTCGCAAAACGTTGCCTCGATCCCGTTCCTCTGGGTGCTGCCGCTGACGCTCTACCTGCTCACCTTCGTGCTGGTGTTTGAAGGGCGCGGCGGGCGCGGCTTCTACGTGCGGCGCTTCTGGCTCGCGCCAACACTCGTGGTGCTCGGTGCAATGGCCTGGGGCCTCACTGCCGAGCGCGGCGTGCTGGCGATCAACGAAGCGATTCCACTCTATTGCGCCGGCCTGTTCCTCACCTGCATGTTTTGTCACGGTGAACTCGCCGCCGCCAAACCCGCGCCGAAATATCTGACGCGCTTTTATCTGATGCTCTCGGTCGGCGGTGCCGCAGGCGGCATGTTCGTCGGCCTCGCCGCCCCCAAGCTTTTCACCGGCTACCTCGAAATGCCGCTTGGCCTGATCGCGTGCGCGCTGATGGCGCTGGTGGTGACGCGCCACTTGTTCACGCGTTCGCTTTCCCGTCTGCCGGCAATGGCAGCGCCGCTCGCCGCCATCATCGCCACCGGCGCCTGCGGCTACTTTGGCTACCAGTACCAAGAGTTTCTCAAAGAAGACACAATCCACGCCTCGCGCAATTTTTACGGCGCATTGCGCGTCAAGCAGACCCGCCCGGACAGCGACCCGGACGCGAATCGCCGCCTGGTACACGGCGTGATCATGCACGGCGAGCAGTACATCAACCCGGCGCACCGCCACATCGTCACCAGTTACTACGGCGATACCTCTGGTGTTGGCATGGCGTTGTCACGCTTTCATCCGGCCCTGCAGCGCGTTGGCGTGATCGGCTTGGGGGCCGGTACGCTGGCGGCCTATGGGCAGAAGGGCGATTACTTCCGCCTGTATGAAATCAACCCCAAGGTCATCGACATTGCGAACCATTATTTTTATTACCTGACCGAATCAAAAGCCAAAGTCGAGACTGCGTTGGGTGATGCGCGCCTGGTGCTGGAGCGTGAACAGCCGCAGCAGTTCGACGTCCTCGCGGTCGATGCGTTTTCCAGCGACGCGATCCCGACGCACCTGATCACCCGCGAGGCGCTGCAAGTGTTTCTCAAGCACATCAAGCCCGATGGCGCGGTGGCGTTTCATGTCACCAACCGCTATTTGCGGCTCGCGCCGGTGGTCAAACAACTTGCCGAAGAAGCCGGCTATGAGGCGGTGCTGATCGCCGACGATGCTGAAGACGACAAATATTTGTCGCGTACCGACTGGGTGATCGTCACCAAGAACCGCGAGTTCATCGACGATCCTGACGTCAAAGCCAAGCGCGTCGCGATTGAGCCGATCCCCGGTATGCGCACCTGGACTGATGACTTCAACAACCTGTTTCAGATTTTAAAAAATCTCGATTTGCCGTTCCGTTCGCTGTGGACTAACTCCTGAAAGCCGTCTGGGAAAGCGCAGTTTTCCAGTCGTAGACGCCGGTGTAAACTCAAATCCGGAGATAAAACACGCAGTAAAAAAGGAGGGCGAAGCCATGCGCATTCTGCTCGCAGAAGACGACCCGGTGCTGGCTGACGGCCTGTGCCGCAGCCTGCGCAGGTCCGGCTATGCAGTGGATCACGCCAAGACCGGCACCGAGGCCGATGCGGCGGCGGCGGCCGAAGCCTACGACCTGATGATCCTTGATCTGGGTCTGCCAAAAATGGCTGGTCTTGAAGTGTTGCGCCGTCTGCGCGCCAGGACCACCGGCGTCAACTCGCGCCTGCCGGTGATGATTCTCACCGCCGCCGATGGCACCGGCGACCGCGTCAAGGGCCTCGACCTCGGCGCTGACGATTACATGGCCAAACCTTTCGATCTGGCCGAGCTCGAAGCGCGGGTGCGCGCGCTGGTGCGCCGCGGTTTGTGTGGCGCACCGGTGCTGATTCAGAATGGCGCGCTCAGCTACGACCTGCCGGGCCGGGTTGCCTATGTGAATGATCAGCCGCTTGATCTCTCGGCACGCGAGCTAGGGCTGCTCGAAATATTGTTGCAACGGGCAGGACGCTTGGTGAGCAAGGAGCAATTGGTGCAGCACTTGTGTGAGTGGGGCGAGGAAGTGAGCACCAATGCGATTGAGGTATACGTGCACCGGCTGCGCAAAAAAATTGAAACCGGCGCGTCGATCGCCACGGTGCGCGGCCTTGGCTACTGCATGGAGAAAGCTGCGGCGCCGTCCACTGTCGCCACTGCGATGCCCGCTACCGTCCCGGCGGCGGCCCTGAGCGCCACGCAGTAACGTGGGCGGCGCAGTAAAGCGGCTGCGTCACTGTGATGGGGTTTGATTCACTCTGGTCGCATGCCAGCCGGCGCTGGCACGGCCTGACCGGATTTTTGTCCGACGGCAACCGCACGCGCCACTCGCTGTTCGGCGAAATTCTCGACTGGCTCTGGGTGCCGGTAATGCTGCTAATGCCGGTGTCGGTGCTGCTCACGTTTGCGGCGGCGAAATCGCTGTCGAACGCGCCGTTTGACCGCGCCCTGACCGACAGCGTGCAGGTGCTGTCAGAGCAAGTCAAGCTGAGGGCCGGCCGGGTGGTGGCAGATCTGCCGCGGCCGGCGCGCGAGATTTTGCGGGCCGGCGAAAAAGACACGATCTACTTTCAGGTGGTCGGCCGGCGCGGCGAGTTTGTCGCCGGGGACCGCGACCTGCCGCAGCCGCCTGAAGACGAAGTGCCGGTGATCGGTGAGGTGGTGTTTCGCAAAGATGAGCTGCACGGCACCGAAGTGCGCGTCGCCTACACTTGGATAAATATCGCCGCGCCGCTAGAAGCCGAACCAGCCGCTGTGCTGCGGTCGCGCGCCAACAGCGACACCGCACGCGCTCGCGATACCGCCAAGCCCGCAGCCGAACTGCGGGGCGAACCGCGGGGCGAACTGCGGGGCGAATTGCGTGCCGAACCGCGCCCGGTACTGGTGCAAGTCGCCGAGACGCTCGACAAGCGCGCCCAATTGGCGAATGAAATTGTCACCGGCGTGATCCTGCCGCAGTTCCTCGTGTTGCCGCTCGCTGTGGTGCTGATCTGGCTCGGCCTCGCGCGCGGGCTCGGGCCATTATCGGAATTGATTGAGCGGATCCATCGCCGCCGTCCCGGCGACCTGTCGCCGATTGATGCTGCCGCCGCGCCCGAAGAAGTGCAGCCGCTGATCCAATCGATCAACGAGTTGATGGAGCAGCTTGACGCCAGCCTCAAAGGGCAGCAGCGTTTCATCGCCAACGCTGCACATCAATTGCGCACCCCGCTGGCGGGCTTGAAAATGCAAACCGAGCTGGCAGTACGCCAGTCGGGCCGCCGCGAAGACGCCGCCGAGTTGCAGCAAAGCCTCGCGCAAATGGCGCTCTCGACCGCGCGCGCAACACGCATGGTCAATCAATTGCTGGCGTTGACACGAGCCGAGAAAGGCGCTGAGCCGGTGGCAGCGGCCGCGACGCACCGCGAGCTTGATCTTGGGCGTTTGGCTCAGGAGCGGGTGCGTGAGTGGGTGCCACAAGCCCTCGCCAAGCGGATCGATCTGGGCTTCGATGCCGCCCCCGGCGGGGCCGTCGAGGTGCTGGGCAATCAGGTCTTGCTCGCCGAACTAGCGGGCAATTTGATCGATAACGCGATTCGCTACACAACAGCAGGCGGTGTCGTCACGGTGCGCGTGCGCGCGGGCAGCCAGCCTGGCGCAACGCCTGCGCGCGGACCGGCGCTTGAAGTCGAAGACAGCGGAATCGGCATTGCGCAGTCAGAACATGAGCTGGTGTTCGAGCGTTTTTATCGGGTTCTCGGCAGCAGCGCGGCGGGGGAAAATCTCGACGGCTCCGGCTTGGGCTTGTCAATCGTGCGCGAGATCGCGTTCGGACATCACGCACGGGTACACGTAGCCGGCCGTGCGGATGACGCTGGCAGTGTATTCACCGTCACCTTCCCGCCGCTGACCCCAATGGCAGAGGGCGCCACAGTGCCGCCAGGGCAATTGTGAAATTTGGCAAATCCTGACCGCGCGGTGCGCCAGCACGGCCAGGCACTGCGGCGGAAACGGTAAAATAGCCAGATGGCTCACGCTGCCACCAGGTCTGGAAATTAGACTGGAAATTAAAACCGGCTGGCAGCCGTATTGACTCACAGGTACAGTGGAATGCGAACCAAGCCATGAGCATCGGCACAAACCTCGGCGTAGACGGCGGGCATCGTGGCATTTTCAATTTTCAGTAAAAAAGAGGAGCCGCCCAAGCGGCCCGCCGCAACACCTGCGCCCGCGCCTGCCCGCGCCCAGCCTGTGCCCGAGAAAAAGCCCGCCGCAGCGACACCGCCGGCGCGCGCACAAACCGCCGAGCAACTAAACCAGAAAATCGATCAAATCGAAGCCGAGATGGAGGAATTTACCCTCGACTTCACCCATCAGCCGCCCGCCCGTGACGCCGCGCCGCGGGCTGCTCCTGCTTCTGCTCGCCCCGCATCTGCTCCCCCTGCCGCCGCGGCCCCCGGTGCCCTCGGCCAGGTGTCCGCACCAATCGCGCCGGTGGCAGCGATGTTCGATGCGCCGGTGATGCCGATGCCCGCGGCACTTAACGCGGAGGCGGTGCCCGCGCATGCTGCCCCGCCTGCCCCGCCTGCCGCGGCCGCTGCATCCCCGCCGCTCCCGGGCGCAGGAGCGGAACCAGCTGCAGCGGCTCTGCGTGCCAAGCCGGTGATTGAACGCGGCTTTAACCCGGCCGCACCATCAGCCAAACCGGTGCGGCCCACAGCACCGGGCAAGTTTGCCGCTCCCGCCGGCCCGGCACTGACGGCACCGAAGCCGGGCTTGGGTCGGCCCGCAAGCGCCGCACCGCAGCCGCCACCAATGGCTGCTGCGGTGCCGCCATCGGCCGCTCCGGCAAAGAATGCGCTGGCCCAGCTAGGTGTCACCAAGCCCGCCGCCGCCAATCCCGCTCCGGCGCCACCTGTCAAGCCTGCTCCTTTCAAGTCTGGCTACCCGGCGGGTGTCGCGTCGGTGATGATGATGGAGGTCGAGCAAAGCCCCTTTGCGGCAGCGCCTGTGCTCGAAGAGGCGGCGATTCTCTACGCCAACGGGCAAGACCTGATCGCGCTCGCGGCGCTGAGCGACGCGCTGCAAAACGCCAAAATGCCGAATAACTCGGCGCGTCAGGCCTACTCGTTGCTTTTCGACCTGTACGAAAACATGGGCCACAGCGGCGAGTTCGATACCGCCGCCGTTGAGTTCGCAGTGCGCTTCGAGACTTCACCGCCCGCCTATACCGACCGCTCCAGCGTGAAGGACCCGTCGCTCGCCACCGGCAGCGGCCAGTACTTCGCCCTCACCGGGGTGCTCGATGCGGCGAGCGAAAAGCTGTTCGCGCAACTGGCCAAGATTGCCGCGCGCAGCAAGATTTTGCGCATCGAATTCGGCAAGGTCGAGGCGGTGGCGGAAGCCGGTTGCGCACAGTTGCTCAGCCATCTGATCTCGTTTAAAAAAACCGGTCACGATCTGGTGTTCTCCAGCAGTGAGCATCTGATCACGCTGCTCAACAGCGCGATTGAAACCGGCCGCCGCAGCGATCCGGAAGTGTACTGGCTGCTGCTGTTGGAAATGTATCAATTTCAATTCATGCAGGCGGCGTTTGAAGAAACCGCGCTCAACTATTGCATTACCTACGAAGTGTCACCGCCGTCTTGGACCGAGCCCGCCAAACAGGCCGTCAGCACGCCGCCGGTGAAAGGTGCCGCCACCCTCGATGTACCGCAGGATGCGATTTATCTCAAGGGTGAAATCACCGGCCCATCGGATCTCTTGTTCAACGACATCGCGGCGCACGCGGGCGGCAAGTCGCTGGTGGTGATCGACATGTTCGCGGTCAAACGAATCGACTTCATCGCGGCCGGCGCGTTCCTCAATATCGCGCAAAACTTGCGCGGGATGCAGAAGGAAATTGAAATCCGCAGCCCCAGCCCCTTGCTGGCGGCGCTGCTGGTGTCAATGGGATTTCTCAATCACGTCAAGCTGACGCGCCGCGGCGGCTAGGCGCGGCGCGGCATGCGGCGCGGACTGCGCCAGCGCCCACCCGGCACAACCCGGACGACCAAGAAACATCAAGATTACGAGGCATCCAGCATGGAGCAATATCACGGCACCACCATTTTGTCAGCGCGGCGCGGCAACATCGTTGCCCTCGGCGGTGATGGCCAGGTCACGCTCGGCCACATCGTCGTCAAGTCGAGCGCACGCAAAGTGCGGCGCCTGTATCACGAAAAAATTCTGGCTGGTTTCGCAGGTGGCACAGCGGATGCGTTCACGTTGTTTGAGCGCTTCGAAGCCAAGCTTGAAAAGCA
>JAYVSR010000175.1:0-6138 GCA_043775155.1 Burkholderiales bacterium
GCGCATACCAATCTGGTGCTGCATCGCGATTTAAAGCCGTCGAATATTTTGGTGACATCGGCGGGCGTGGTGAGCTTGCTTGATTTCGGCATTGCCAAATTTATGACCGGCGCTGAAACCCGCGAGTCCGAGTTAACCGAACTTACGGGTCGCGCCATGACCCCTGACTACGCCTCGCCCGAACAAATCGCCGGTGCGCCGATCAGCACATCCTCGGACGTATATTCGCTCGGCGTAGTGTTGTACGAATTATTGACCGGCGTGCGGCCGTATAAATTAAAGCGCGGTACGCGCGGCGAACTGGAAGATGCGATTTTAGCCGTTGACGCGATTCGTCCCGGCCAGATGATGCGGCAACGCACCGGCGTGCGCGATACCGCGATGGTCAAAACGGCGAAGCAGTTGGATGGCGATCTTGATACTGTTTGCCTGAAAGCACTGAAGAAAAAACCGGAAGAACGCTACGCGACCGTGGCCGCGTTTGCGAATGATATTACGCGATGGTTAAATGGCTATCCGATTGAAACGCGCTCGGACGGCAGCTGGTATGTGATGCGCAAATATTTGGCGCGACATCGCACCGTGGTGGCACTTTCGTCACTTGCATTATTTGCGATGGTGGCCGGCACGATTGTTTCAGTGATTCAAGCGCAGCGCGCATCGGCCGAGGCTGAAGTGGCGCGCGAGCAGAGTGCGCGCGCGCTTGCGGTGGAGCAATTTCTGTCGGGTCTATTCAAGGAAAATTCGGTGGATCAAGCTGATCCCCTGGCAGCGCGGCGCATTACCGCGCCAGAGCTGCTTGATCGCGGCGCAGCGCGGATCGATAAAGCATTGTCCGACTTCCCGGACGCGAAGGCGGACGTGATTGCCACGTTGGCAAACATGTATGTCCATCTGGGCGATTTGAAGAAAGCCGCTGACCTTACCGCCACGCGCCTGCCGCTTGTAGAGAAATCGCATGGCAGGCAATCAATCGAATACGCGCAGGCACTTATAGATGCCGCCGACAAGCTCAAAAACACGCTCAAAGATGATGAGGCTGTGCTTGCGTTTACATCCGAAGCCAAACAGATTTTGATTAGTTTGCGACAGGAAAAATCTTTGCAGTTCGCCGAGGTGCTGCGCTTTGAATCCATCATTTGGCGGCGTAGCGATCTTGACAAAGCCGTTGATACCGCCGCTGAAGCGGTGGAAATTATTCGTCCGTTCGTTTCCCCAACTTCGCTCATCAATGCCGTGCCGAATTCGCCTGACACGGCCAAAGCAGTGAGCGAACAAGCGCGAAATATTGCGAAACGATTCGGCACAGCGCTCGGCGATTTGGGCATGACCTATAACCAGCACGGCAATTATATTGAAGCCGACAAGGCGCTCACTGAAGCGATGAATCTGCTGGCAAAAACGCGCGGCATCGATAATTTTGACACCGCCTGGGTGATCATGTTGAAGGGCTCTATTGATGTCATGCGCGGCGATTTTGCCGCGGCTGAACCACGCCTGCGCGACGGCACGCGCAACGTGTTGCGCACGGGTGGATCGCAGCAGCCGGCCAGCGTGTACGCCGAGAGCATGTTGGCGTGGTTTCTGCACATGACGGGTCGGCGCGGCGAAGCGAAAGAGCTGATCAACACGGCGCGAACGCGGATTGCCGCGCAGCTCGGGCCGACGCATCAGCGTGTTATCGAAGCCAATCTTACCTATGCCGGTATGCTGATCAATGAGGGCCAGTTTGACGAAGCGATTGCGCTGGTTGAGCCGTATGTTGAGTGGTATACAAAAACAAATAACCAGTTTCCCGCCAACGCCAACATTGTGCTCGGTGCGGCGTTAGCGCAACGTGGCGAGACGATCCGTGCACGCGCGCTGCTTGATGCCGGTATCAGCATTCAGGAAGCGCGCAAGGCACGCAATAATATTTGGTGGATCGAGGGCATGCTTGCGCGCGCCGAACTTTCGCTGGCCCAGCGCGATCAGGTGCGAGCGAAAGCGGATTTTCAATCACTTCTGGATGGCGCCGTCGCCAATGGCGTTGGTGCGCAATATACGGCGCGTGCCTTGTTGGGGCTGGCGCGGGCGGAGGTAGCACTTGGCAATGCGGTGACGGCGCGCGAGCATCTGGCTAACGCGGACGCTCAGTTGCGAGCACCGCAGGTAAATGGTTTGTTGCCGAAGCTGGCTGCTGAGGTCAAGCGCGACACCGACGCGCTTAAGCTGGCTTCAACAAAATAAGCAGTCAACGTTGCCCACGTGGCGTGGTGCTGCCGTACCAGTATCCGTGGCAATCTGATTACACGCGGTTTTCAAATCGCTAAAGCAAAGCGCTAAAGCCCAGTAAAATTTGGCCTCGTACCCAACGATGCGCTGCGAAAGCCGAATAAGAACACGCCATGAAAACGCCACAACGATTACAGCCCTTGGTCGAAGAAGGCCTCATTGATGAGGTTATTCGCCAACTCATGAGCGGCAAAGAGGCCATTGTCTATGTCGTTCGCTGCGGTGAAGATATTCGCTGCGCGAAGGTCTATAAAGAAGCTGACAAACGCGCTTTCCGCCAGGCCGTGCAGTACACCGAGGGCCGTAGAGTCAAGAACAGCCGTCGCGCACGCGCGATGGAAAAAGGCTCCAAATTTGGCCGCGAGCAGCAGGAAGAGGCGTGGCAAAGCGCGGAAGTGGATGCCCTGCATCGATTGGCATTCGCCGGTGTGCGTGTACCAAAACCGTACAATTTTTTGAATGGCGTGTTGTTGATGGAATTGGTGACCGACGAAAACGGCCACGCCGCGCCACGGCTTAATGATGTCGAACTCGCGCCCGAAAAAGCGCGCGACTATCATCAAAAATTAATTCGTGACGTGGTGCGCATGTTGTGCGCTGGAATTGTTCACGGTGATCTTTCCGAATACAACGTGCTCATTGATGCCGATGGCCCGGTGATCATCGATCTGCCGCAAGCCATCGACGCGGCCGGTAACAACAGCGCGGCGAGTCTTTTGGAACGCGATGTGAATAATCTCGCCATCTGGTTTTCCCGCTTCGCACCCGAGCTGATCAAGACTGATTACGGTCGCGAAATCTGGGCGATTTATAAAACCGGCAAATTACTCCCCGATACCCCGCTCACCGGCTTCTTCGCGCGCGATGAAAAGAAAGCAGACGTAAAAGGCTTGATCAAAGAGATCGATGAAGTGGTGCGGGAAGAAGCGGCGCGGCAGCGCTATAAGCAGAGTTTGGAGCAGTAGCGCGCCATTGATTTTCCAGCAAACCCTAGCATTGACGAGCGTTTACAAGCATATTTTCTTGAAAACACCCGTCCCTATTGGTCTTTGTCGTTGGTGTGTCGCCAGAGAATATTGGCTTTGCCATCGCCGTTAAAATCGCCGACCTGCGAGACGCGCCAATCCGGATCGGCACCGAGCAGACCGACACTGCTCATAACCTGCAGACCATTCATCAGCCAGCCGCTAATTTGTTTCGTACTGGCATTACGAAAAATCAGATCGCTTTTCGCGTCGCCTGACAGATCATGCGGCGCTGCAAACACTGAAAGCGTGATCGCCGAAATACCGACTGTCACCGCTCTGACGAATATACGATGCATCAATCGATGTGCTGCACGACGATTCAACCAAGTGATGCCCAGTTTGTTTGTTCCCATCAATTCTTCCCTAGGCGCCGAGCACCATTATTGAAATTGGTACCAAGCATGGCGGCCGCGCCTCATGGGTTGCTGACAGGAAGACGGTGTGCTGGCGCAACTTTCCGGTGCGCAGTACCCAAACAATCAGAATGGATTAAACCGGGGCATCAAAGATTTCCTTGCGCGCTAGCGTTATGGTGGCGATTACGAAATTGACCGCGCGCGTTGCGATTACTTCGGCTACAACGCAACCTACAACGCAACCTACAACCCGAATGGGTGGCTGCGTCGTTTATGAAGGCGCGATGAGGCGCAATTGTTGGCGAAATCGCGGTGCATCGCTTTCGCCGCGAGCGCAGCCATGGAATTACGCACAACGCCGGTACAACCCGCAAATGCCTTGGAGCTCGAGACATGTTTGTTGCAGATCTGGAACGCTGCACTTGCGCACCCGCTCATTTAGCCAGCCCCGCTTCAACAACCTCCACCGCATCGCTTTTCGCCAGCGCTGCGTTGATCTCGGCGATTATCGAGTTGACCGATTCTTCGCTGTACCCGCGGTGGACACTAATAACTTTTCCATCGCGACCAATCAGCACCAAATGTGGGATGCCACGCACGCCGTAGGCTCCTGAACTCTGCTTGCGATAGTCATGGGTAATCTGCAGTGTGAGTGTAGAAAGCGCTTTGGCTACTTTTCTGAACTGCTCGCGATCTTCGATATTTACGGCGACGACTTTCACGCTGTCCTTGCCGACGCGCTGAATGCCTTCGAGGATCGGCAGCTCTTTCTTGCACGGCCCGCACCACGATGCCCAGAACGTCACCACCAGCACCTTGCCCGCAAATTCGCCCGCATCGATTTCATCACCGTCAATCGTCGTGCCGAGCAGTTGCGGCGGCGTATCGCCGGGGGCAAGCTTCGCGGGCTCGCGCGCGAAGCTCGTCATGGCGAGCAACGCCGAGAGCAGCAACGCGATAACAGCAACGATGGTTGTTGGTGAGCATGAGCGTGGCATTTTGTTCTCCTCGTTTTTGGCCCGTGCAAGTAGGGATGTCATCATTTTCCGCCGACTCCGATCGGGTACGCGGCAGCAAATCAATATATATCTCGTCACGCATCACGTGTCCGGCCGCATCTTTTCATCACTGCTTTTCCTCCACCCATAAACCGCATTGAGACTTTTTGTCTCACAGCAGCGACAAAGCATTTTCAGCATATTACGCAAGTATTATTTCTGAGCTTTCTAAGCACAACGCTTTTAAGCAAATCATTTCTGGCGAGCGATCCTCGCTGGACATTTCTTCTTTTACCCACCCGGAGAAACACGAATGAAGCCTATTTCAAAACTCAGTCAACTTGCTTCTGCTACCGCCCTGATTTTTGTTGCTGGTGCGGCAAGCGCGCAGACTGCAACGACTGCCACCACACCCGAGGAAAATGTTGAATTCTCAACCATGCTGCGCGCGCAGCAGGAAGCCATCGTGCCTGACCGCATGATGAAATCGCAGGAGCGTGCCGCCACCACCGCGCGCAAAGTGCTTGGCCCCGCCGCCGATACGATGAATCCGGATGAAGCCGAGGCCGCCATCGCTGATCGTGTGCCGGGATTCGCCGGCTGGGTGCATGGCGAAGACGGCAAGACCACCGCGCGTATGACGCGCGCAAGCGGTTTGTTTGATAGTGCCGACAGAGGTGTCGAAAAGCTGGGTGCCGAAAAGCTGGGCACCGAGAAGCAAAGCGACCAGGCAAAATGGAAGTCGATGAATACGCCTTCCGCCACGTTTGCGAAAAGCCTGGGCGATAGCGGCGATGTGCGTAAAGCACAGTGGGATTCGCGCCAGTTACTCGACTTCAAAAACAAGGTTTTTTCAATGGCCTCAGCGAAGGGCTTGATCGCGGTGTCGATTGATCGCGAAAACAATCGCCTCGATGTTGCGTACAACCAGAACCTCGATGCGGCTGGCGTGCAGGCACTGACGGCGCGTCTGGCGGCTTCTGGTGTGCCACAGGCAGCGATGTCGATGCGTGCAGCCGAATTGCCGAAGCGTAACGCCACCGTCGGCACCTCGTTGCGCTCGCAGCCGTTGCCACTCGCCGGTGGCGCGCAGTTCAACTTTGGCACCAGCGGTGGCACCTTCGTTTGCTCGGTCGGCGTGCCGGCGCGTATCAACGGCGTGCAAGGCTTCATGACCGCTTCGCATTGCAGCGAGAGTGTTTACAACGTGTCGGCGCGCACGAGTATGACGTCACCCGGCGGGACGTTTGTCGGCTCGGAAACAATCGATCCTGCTGGCCGTAGCTGCTCGCTGCCCGACACGCTCGGTTGCCGCGAGTCTGACGCGCTGTTTGTCTCCGGCGGGCCCGCCAACGCGGTTGATTTCGGCAGAATCATGTATACGAATTTCGGCAGCTTAACGGTGGTCGGCGTGTTGAATGTGCAGGGCACGCTTAACTATCCGTCGGTCGGCCAAACCATTTACAAAACCGGTCGCACCAC
>JAYVSR010000176.1:0-25257 GCA_043775155.1 Burkholderiales bacterium
GAACGCGCCGAGGGCGGCGCGCATGCTGCCTGAAATCGGGAACAGCAAGTCCGGCTCATACGCGGCGAAGGTGGAGATGTTGACGATGACGCCGCTCTGCTGCGCTTGCATCATGGGCGTGACCAGGCGCGCCATGCGTACGACGTTGAGCAGGGCCGTGTCCATCCCGGTGTGCCATTGCGCGTCGGTGAGTTCGAGCAGTTCGCCTTTGGGCGGGTGGCCGGCACTGTTGACTACGGCGTCGATGCGGCCAAATTCTTTTTGTGCGAGTTTGACGAAGGCTTCCAGCGCGACCGGGTCGGTGACTGAGCCGGTGAAGCCGATGCCGCCGAGTTGTTTGCCGAGCGCTTCGCCTTTGCCTGAGGCGGACATGACGGCCACCGTGTAGCCATCGGCTGCGAGTTTTTTGGCAATGGCGGCACCCATGCCGGAACCGGCGGCGGTGATGAGGGCGGTTTTGTTGGTGGAGGGCATGTTGGGTTGCGAAAAAAGTGGATGCGAAATTGTCACACGTCAGTGGCGGATGCAGGTGGCGCCATCTAAGCCGCGACTGGCTTGGCAGCGCGGCATGCACGCGCTTCGGCTTTCAACGCGGCGGTGTTCCATACCTCGCTTGGCCCGCTATCGAGGCCCTTGCGAACGTCGCGCCGCAGTTCCTCAAGCCTGGCCTGACGGAACCTATCTTGTTCATCCATCAGACGCAGGGCTTCGCACACGACTTCGCTGGCTGAGACGTACAAACCTGAACTGACCTTCGAGCGCACCAGTTCTTCGAGATCGGGAGCGAGGTTCACGTTGATGCCCATGATTGGAGTCCCGTCGATGAAGAGTTCGCACTCTACCGAAAAATTTCAAAGATTGATATTTTCATGGAAGCTGGCGGCAGGTCTAAAACCCTTGGTGGGAGCGATTCTCAGGCCGATATGGTCTATTTAAGTATGATCGTCAATCGAGTTTGATATTGGCGCGCTTGATCGTCTCGGTGAAGCGCGCCTTTTGGTCGCGCAGGTCGCGCGCAAAGTCTTCTGCGTTGGCGTAGTCGGCGTCCAGACCCACCGTGTTCAAGCGCTCGCGCACGTCGGGCGACTGCATCACGGTGTTCATCGCCGCCGAGAGGCGATCAATCACTGCCTTCGGGGTGCCAGCCGCGACCATCACGCCGATCCAGGCGCTGAGGTTGTAGCCCGGCACGTTGGCGGCGTCGGCCAAGGGTTCGATGCCCGGTGCCAACGCAGAAGCCGTGGCGGTGCTGATGCCGTAGGCGCGCAGGCGGCCGGAACGCACCAGCGGCATCGCGGCGGCTACGGTCTCGACGGCGTAATGCACCTGGCCGCCGGCCACATCGGTCAAGGCCGGCACGCTGCCCTTGTAAGGTACGTGGATGACCGTGAGGCCAGCACCGGCATTGAAGGCCTCCGCCAGAATGTGTGCAGTGGCACCAGTGCCTGACGAGGCAAAACTGTATTTGCCGGGGTTGGCCTTGACCAGCGCCACGAACTCGCGCGCGTTGGCGGCCGGAAACGATGGCGCCGTCACCAGCATGAACGGGGCGCGCGCCGATCGCGCGACCGGCACCAGATCACGATCGACATCAAACGGCACCTTTTGCAGCAGCGGGCTGATGCTGATCGGGCCGCTGGAGCCCATCAAGAGGGTGTAGCCATCGGCGGGTGCTTTGGCCGCGACATCGGTGCCGGTCATGCCACCTGCGCCGGGGCGATTCTCGGGCACTACCGGCTGGCCGAGCAGATCGGAAAGTTTTTGGGCCACCACGCGAGCGACCAGATCTGCCGCTTGTCCGGGTGGCCAGGGGATCACCATGCGCAATGGCCGGTTCGGGTAGGGCTGCTGCGCCAGCGTGGTGGCGGACAGCAGCAAGGCGGCGATGAGCAGGGTGATTTTTTTCATGGTGTCTCCTTGGTTATTTTTTGGCGCGGATTCAAACTTTTGAGGCGCAGTTGCAGTGTGCATGAAAAAGGGCGAGTCGTGGTGCTTGGTCACCACCCTTCTTCGGCAAAAAATCGACACGCACTTGTCACGTGGTTGTCGCTTGGTTGTAACGCGCCTGTCACATTGACCGAATATTCTGCGATTGCCATAAAAAGAAAACAACAAAAAGAAAAGGAGAATAAAAATGGCAATACCAAAAGAACATCCTGCTCTCTGGAGCAAACTGGCCGATCTGCCACTCGACCGGCTGGCCGAAGAACCCTCCGCGAGTTACGGCTTCGCGCAACGCTTGCGCGACGACAAAGGGTGGGACTACGGCACCACCGTGAGAGTGATCGCCGAGTACCGGCGCTTTATCTACCTCGCGACACTCGGGCCGGTGTGCCCGTCCGAAGCGGTGGACGCGGCCTGGCACCTGCACTTGACCTACACGCGCGCCTACTGGACCGGGTTGTGCGAGCGCACGCTGGGGCAGCCACTCAATCACACGCCGAGTGCGCGGGCGAGTGAAACCGAGGCGTTCAAAGGCGTGTACGAAGACACGCTCAATCGCTATCGCAAGAGCTTTGGCGCGGAACCGCCGAAAGACATTTGGCCCTCGGTGGCGCGGCGGTTTGCGACGCAGGATAGACGCGCCACCTACGTCAGTCTCGCGCACATGCTGGCGCTGTTCCTCGCACTCGGCGCGCTCTGGTGGTTCAATGCCGCCAAGTTCATCGGCTGGTTTGGCGTGCTCTTGCTGTCGGTCGTGTTCGTAATTTCAACCGCCAGCGCGGCTGACAAAAAACGCAAACGCGATAGCGGGATTGATTCCGGCTCCGGGTGCGGCAGCGGGCCGGGCGATGGCGGCGGGGCTGGTGGATGCGGAGGTTGTGGCGGCGGTGGATGTGGTTAGGCGCTTGCAACCGAACCCGCCTACTCCACCTCAAACAACGAACGCGCCAAACCGGACTGCCGCATGATCGACATCAGCGTGCCGATTTTGATTTCGTCGTGCATCGGCACAGGTACCGTGACAGTTCCGGTTTCGGTCTTCTTTTGCATCACGCGATGACTGCCGCGTTGCCTGACTTTCACGAAACCGTTTAACTCCAGCAAGCGGCACAGCAGCGCGCCGGTGAAAATCTTGAACTTAGGCAAGCTCGACCTCGAGTTGCGTGACTTAAATCTCGCCGCTTAGCCGGGCCGCAACTTCACTCTCATCTGCCGCTTCAAAAAATAACTCAACCGCCTCACGCAAATTCGCCTTGGCTTGTTCCAGCGTATCGCCTTGGCTGGCGATATCGAGTTCGGGACACAGCGCGACAAAGCCGTCGCCCTCGCGTTCGAGAATGGCTGTCAATGTCTTGTTCATGGCGTGTTTTTCCGGGCTGTTGTACTCTCACATTATCTGCCAAATGAGCGGCCGTTGCGCTTGGCGAAAATGGCGAAACAGGCTTCGAGGCATGTTGTGTGCGGTGTTTGATTTTCAATTTGGAGGAAGCATGAAACTTGTTCAAATTATTGCAGCCAGCTTTGCCTTGCTTGCCGCCACCAGCGGCCTGGCCTACGACAAACCGGTCGAGAAAAAAATCTTCAGCCTGCCCGCCTACACCACTGTCGGCGGCAAGACCATCAAAGACGTGAAGGTCAGTTACGAGACCTACGGCACGCTCAACGCGGCGGGCAACAACGCGGTGTTTGTGCCGGTAGCGAGCGATCTGGTGTTCCCGCCTGAGTTCTCGCAAAAAGCGGCGGCGAAGTTTCGCGCGCAGGGCGGCACGGCAGAGGTATTCGTGCTCGAGGGTGATCGGGGCCATCTTGATGGTGTCATCGGCATTGGCAAGGCGGCGGATGCGATTCGTGCGTTCATGAGCAAGTAGAGCGGAAATCAAAGAATCCATGTCCACGACCGGATTGTCCAGCGCAGTTGGCACGCGCAGTACGCAGTACTACACCCGCCTGTTCAATCAATACGAAGGCGCGGCGGGTGCGTGGAAGCCATCGTGGAACTGGGCGGCGTTTGTGTGCAGCACCGGCTGGTTCTTTTTCCGGCGGATGTTTTTGTTCGGCGCGATCAATCTCGCGGTGTTGCTGCTGGTACTGTTGCCGCGCACCGTACATCTGACCAGCTTTGAAACCACGATTGCCAATGCCGCGCTCGGTGTGTATGTGGTGATGGCTTTCGGCGTACTGCCTGTCGTTGCCGACTGGCTGTATTACCGGCACTTGAAGAACCGCCTCGACGCTACCAGCAACGCAGAAGGCAAGACCGCACCCAATCTGCTGAGCTTTGGCGTTGCTGCCGGCGGCACCACGCTGGCCGCTACGGCGCTGATCTACGCGGCGATTATCGGCAGCGCGCCAGACTACGCGGTGCGCGTGCATGTGGTCGATGCGCTGCTCGCCGTCGCACCGCTCAAAACGGCGGTGGAGAATGTGGCGAAGCAAAAGGGTGCGCTGCCGGCCACCGCAGCCGAGTTGCCAGCGGTAGGCGCGGCACGCCTGCACCCAGGCATCAAGCTCGCCGATCTCGCGCCCGGCGGGGTGGTGCGCGTGGTGTTCACCGGCTTTCGGCATATCGAAGCGCGTTCGGTCGAGATCGTGCCAACGCTGAACGACAAGACGATTGAATGGCGCTGCTACAACGTCGATATGCCGGAGAAGGAATTGCCGGCGCAGTGCCGCGTCACGCGGGCGCGGCCTGTGGTGCCACCGGTGCCGGCCATACCCGCTGCGCCTGCCAAGGCGGGCTGAGGGCGATTGCGCAACTGAGCGGGGCGACCGCCAGTCAAGGTGGGTTAATGCACTCGGTTTAGAACGGCTTATGCAATTGACTAATATTAGTGATGTGACTAATATTAGTTATTTGGATAATGTTTAGGCGGAAGCGACATGCGGCCATTCGACAACCCTTTTCGCCCCGGTGCCGGCCACATGCCACCCTACCTGGCCGGTCGTCAAGCAGAGATTCGCGAGTTCCTCAAGCTGCTCGGTCAGACCGTCATCATGCAGAACCTCGTGCTGACGGGGCTGCGCGGAGTGGGCAAGACGGTGTTGTTGGACACCCTCAGGCCAAGGGCAATCGAAAAAGGCTGGGCGTGGATCGGCACTGATTTATCCGAAACATCGAGTTTGTCAGAGGCAAACTTGGCGACTCGGCTGCTCACCGATCTCTCGGTGTTTACTTCTTCGTTGGTGGTGTCGCGAAAAAAAACCAAGGGCATCGGGTTTACCGCGCGCACCACGCTGGTTGACGAGACGCTCGGCTACGCCGCGTTGAAAGCGATTTTTGACCAAGCGCCCGGGCTGGTGGCCGACAAGTTGAAGCGCGTGCTCGAAGTCGCCGGCGAGGTCGTGGCGGCGAATGGCCGCCGGGGCATTGTGTTCGCCTATGACGAGGCGCAGACCCTGGCCGATCATGGCCAAAAAGATGAATTCCCGCTGTCGGTGTTGCTCGATGTGTTCCAGTCAATGCAACGCAAGGGCGCGCCTTTTTTGCTGCTGTTGACCGGGTTGCCAACGCTGTTCCCGCGCTTGGTAGAAGCGCGCACGTTTTCCGAGCGGATGTTTCACACCATCACCCTTGACCGGCTGAACGAAGCAGACTCGCGGCAGGCGATCACCAAGCCGGTTGAGCGCGCCAATTGCCCGATCAAACTGGGCCGCGATGCGGTCGATGGCATCGTCGCATCGTCGGGCGGCTACCCTTATTTCATCCAGTTCATTTGCCGCGAAGCGTTTGATATTTACATTCAACAAAGCGCCGCCAATCAACCGATGTCGGCATCGATCCATGACATCGAGTACAAACTTGACAACGATTTTTTTTATGGGCGCTGGTCGAAAACCACCGACCGCCAGCGCGAGTTGCTCTCGGTCATCGCCGATCTCGATCATGCAGATGACGAGTTTTCGGTGCAGGATGTTGCGACGCGCTCGAAGATGCGCCTGAGTAAACCGTTTACACCAAGCCATATCAACCAGATGCTCAATACCCTGGCCGAGTTGGGGTTGGCCTACCGGAACCGGCATGGCAAATACTCATTTGCCGTTCCGCTGCTGGGAAAATTCATCCGCAGGCAATCCGCCTACGAAGAATTGCGCCTCGACTCAAAAGACTAGTCCAGGTGCGCCGCATCGCCCACCTCGACATGGACGCGTTTTACGCGTCGGTGGAATTGTTGCGCCGACCTGAGTTGAAAGGCATGCCCGTGGTGATCGGCGGACGCCGCGCAGTTGGCATGAAAGGCGGCGTGCAGGGCGGTGCGCTGGGCGACATGCGCGACGCGCGGCCATTGAAAGACTACGCCGGGCGTGGCGTCGTCACCACCTGCACCTACGAAGCGCGCGCCTTCGGCGTGCATTCCGCAATGGGCATGATGAAGGCCGCTGCGCTGTGCCCCGAAGCGATCTGGCTGCCGGCCGACTTTGACGAATACCGCAAATATTCGCGCCTGTTCAAGGCGGCGATTGCCGAGGCAGTTGAGCACGCCGACGTGATGGAAGATCGCGGCATCGACGAGGTCTACATCGACCTCACCGAGGTGTCGGGTGATTCGTTTTCACTTGCGCAACGCATCAAGGCGAACGTCGCGCGGGCGACCAATCTCACTTGCTCGATCGCCATCGCGCCGAACAAGCTGCTCGCCAAGATCGGTTCGGAACTCGACAAGCCCGATGGTCTGACGATTCTCGAACCCGACGATCTGGAGACGCGCATCTGGCCGCTACCGGCCAAGCGCATCAACGGCGTTGGCCCCAAGCTCAATGAAAAGCTCGCGCAGTTCAACATCAAAACCATCGGCGATCTGGCGCGTGAGACGCCGGCATTTTTGATCAAACACTTTGGTGCGAATCATGGGGCGTGGCTGCACGAATGCGCTTGGGGCCGCGACGAGCGGCCGGTGCAGACCTTTCTCGAGCCGAAATCCCGCTCGCGTGAGACGACGTTTGCCGAGGACACGCGCGACTGGAACGAAGTGGCCAGTGTGCTCGTCAAACTGTGCAAACAGGTGGCAGAAGATTTGCAGCGGCGCGAGTATCAGGGCCGCACGATTGGCGTCAAGCTGCGCTACAACGATTTCTCGATTGTCACGCGTGACAAGTCGGTCGATGCGCCGACGAATGATGCGGTGACGATTCGCAAGGCGGCGTTTGAGGCGCTGGCGCGCGTCGCGCCGGATCGCAAGTTGGCGCGTTCAATTCGCTTGATCGGCGTGCGCGTCGGTGCGTTGAGTCCGATGGGTGCGGAGTTGAAAGCGCCGGTTACGGAGCCGGAAGCGCCGCCGCGCGGCACGACACTATCGTTGTTTAATTAGCGCGCCATCCAGGCGCAAACTCAGGAGAGCAATCCGTGCGTTTCGAAGACCGCTTCAAAGACCGCTTCAAAGACCGGGTGGCATTCATCTCAGGCGCGGGTGCGTCGTCACCCGGCTGGAGTAACGGCAAGGCAGTGTCCGCCCTGCTGGCGCGCGAGGGCGCGAAGATTTTTGCGATGGATCGTTCGCCCGAATTTCTCGCCGAGACGCTTGACGCGGTCAAGGCCGAAGGTGGCGAGTGCGTTGCGCACACCGCCGACGTGACCAAAGAAGCGGACGTCAAGGCCGCCGTCGCAGCTTGCATGAGCGCGTTCGGGCGGATCGACATTCTGTTCAACAACGTCGGCCTGCAAGCCATCGGCGGGCCAGAGGAGATTGAAGAAGAGGTGTGGGACCGCCTGATGAACGCCAACATCAAGTCGATGTACCTGACCTGCCGTCACGTGCTGCCGGTGATGGTGGCGCAGCAGCGCGGCGTGATCATCAACAACTCCTCACTCGCGTCGCTGACGTTTTTGTACCCGAGCATCGCGTACTCGAGCAGCAAGGGCGCGGTCGATGCGTTCACCCGCAATGTGGGGGTGCAGTACGCCGCCAAGGGCATCCGCGTGGTGGCAGTACGGCCGGGCCTGATGGCGACACCGCGCATCACTAACCGGATGAAAGCGAAGTTCGGTGATGGCTACGCCGACGCGTTGAACCAGCGCAACAAGATCGTGCCGATGGGCAAGATGGGCGACGCGTGGGACGTGGCGAAGGCGGTGGCGTTTCTCGCCAGCGACGACGCCAGCTACATCACCGCGACCGAACTGGTGATTGACGGCGGGTTGTCGGCGAGTGCGCTGGGGTATCCTTGGGTAGACGAAGGCAAGAATCTTTGACGGCTGAAACCGTTGAAGCACTGAGACCGTTTAAGCACCATCTACACGCAAAAAAATTCAACTGGAGGATTGCCATGCCACACTTGATTTGCACCGTAGGCCGGAAACCCGCTCTCAGAGCCATTCTTGTGGCCGCTAGCAGCGTCATCGGGCTGTTGCCCGCGCTGTTTCCTAGCATGGCAGCGGCGCAATATCCCACCAAACCGATTCGCATCATTGTCCCCTTCGTCGCCGGCGGCGTATCGGACAACGTAGCGCGCCAGTTGGCGCTGAAAATCACCGAGCAGACTGGCAAGACCTTCGTGGTGGAAAACCGCGCAGGCGCAGGCGGCCGCATCGGCTACGAAGCCGGTGCCAAGGCCGCACCCGATGGCTACTCCATCACCGCCACCGACGCCACCTTCGCCATGCTGCCCGGCACCACCGCCAAACTCGCGTTCGAGCACAGCGACCTCACTGCTGTCATCCTGATCGCGCAAATGCCGTTCTTGATGGCGATGCACAGCGGCAACAAAATCAAAACCCTGCCCGAGCTGGTGGCCTTCGCCAAAGCCAACCCCGGCAAGATCAACTACGGCAGCTCGGGCAATGGCGGCGTCAATCATCTGGTGACCGAGTTGTTCGCCCGCACCGCCGGCATTTCGATGCAGCAGATTCCCTACAAGGGGATGGGCGACGCCGTCGTCGGCCTGCTCGGCAATCAAGTCGATTTGATCGTCACCGCGATGCCCACCGGCCTGCCGCATGTGACCAGCGGCAAGATGACCGCGCTCGGCGTGTCGTCGGCCAAACGCGCGGCGGCAGCACCGCAGATCCCCACGGCGTCCGAGCAGGGCGTGGCGTTTGTGTCGAACAACATGGTCGGCTTCACCATCCCCAAAGGCGCGCCGAAAGAAGCTTACGACTGGCTGTCAAAAGCCACGCTGGCGGCGATGGCGACACCGGACTTGCAACAGCGCATCGCCAGCATGGGCGCCGAGCCGAGTCTGTTGATCGGTGATGAATACGGCAAGTTGATCCAGAGCGAGACGGCGCGCTGGACGGATGTGATCAGGGCAGCGGGGATTAAGATCGAGTGAATGACGATGAGAGTGGCTACTGGAGCCACTCTCATCGTCGCATCCTGGCGCCGTGAGTATCTCGCATCAGGGCTTGAGCATCCCATGGCTCCTTGCCCAGTCCTGCCAGGCTACTTCCTCGCTGGAAATCATCTCAATAGATACCGCGCCACTGCAGTTATCCATCATCAGCACCAGGTTGTCGCAGTTCCATCGCGCGTTGGGAACAATGACACCATCGAAGCCGAGAAACTTGACTGCCGCGCCGACCTTCTGGGTTTCAGAGTAAAAAGGCGTTCCGTACTCGGTCATGTCAACGCCAAGCTTGGTGAGATCAGGCCGCAACAAACGCAAAGTTCGTAAAGTCGTAACTTGCAGTCGGCTGATCTTCACCGGCTTTGACGGCATCGGAGTTTGCAGCGCCCAGTGAAAAGCAATTTCGGCGAGCGCTCCCTCGCGCGCAAGGCTGGTGTAAAGAACCGAACCGTAGTCCGCCGGCATCCAGCGTCCCGCTCGAAATGACGGAGTCAGCGGGTCCAATGGCAATGGCGTAGCCCGGTACGCGGCTCCGCTGAATTCTCCCGATGGCTGTTCGCTGAGCAGATCAAGCAGCGCCGGAGCATGCACGTTCATGGCACTCTCCCGGTCAGGTAAAAACGCCCTGCCGCAGTTGCTCAATCACATTCATCACGTCGGACACCCCGCCCTCCCGCACCAACTCCGCCGGAAAGCGGTTGCCGAGCAGCTTTTGCGGCGAATACAGCCACATTCTTGCTTCCTGCGGCTCATACAGATCGGCAAGCTGCTCGATCATGAATTCGAGCATCAACAATTGCTGCTGCGTGTCCGCGTGCGGAAACGCCTTCCCGGATCGCCATCGTGAAACGGTCTCAGGGCGGACATCCAGAATATTCGCCACATCCACCGCCCTGATGCCACCCTTTTCTTCCAGGGCATCTAGCTTCCGTGCAATCACCGTGGTCATGATGAAACCCTTTCAATCTATATTTCCGAGCTACTGCCGGTACGTTCCAGGATGTTTCTAATAGACATTTTACATGACGTTTTACATGACGTTTAAATTGCGTTATAGATTGATCTTTTACATGCGTAAATCGCCAGCGCTGACCTATTTGGGCATTCACGCATGCGACTGTTAGCCTGTTGCCGCATAGGTCAAATCAGGTAGAATGTGCTTACATACGTAACCACATTTGAGAACACCATGACCCAACCCGCCGCAGCCGCCGCGCACTACGCCGGCAAAGTCACGCCGGTCGGTAACTCCAAAGGCATTCGCCTCGACGCGCGTTTTTTTAAAGCGCATCCAGAATTCAACGGCGAAGTGCGCGCCACCGTGTTGGCCGACGGGCAGGTGCTGCTCTCGGCCAAATCCCCACGCCGCCGCACCTTGCGCGACGACGATGCTGACCCGGTGATGCAAAGCTTCCTCGGCTTTCTCGAAAAAGAAATGACCGCGCACCCCGAACTGATCGAGCCGGCTGACCGCGCGCAATTGAAGCGCATCGGCAAGCTGGTGGCCCGCGTCAAGACCGCCTGAGGCGCACGCGCATGGCGCAGGCCAGCGACGCAGCGGCAGCAGCGGCGTGGAAGCTGTTCTATTTCAAGCCGTTCAAGCGCGCGCTGGACGAACTCGAAGCGGATGTCACCCGCCTGGCCGCCAGCGCTCCGTCCAGCTATAAGACGCATCCCAAAACGCAACTCTTGGCGTCAGTCTACAAAATCATTACGCAACAAGTGCCGGCCAACCCGGATCATCCGGATTTCCGTCTCGGCAAAACGCTGGGGCGCGAATACGCCAATTGGCGGCGCGTGAAAAAAGGCATGCCGGATCGCTACCGCCTGTTCTTCCGCTTCGCGTCCAGCCCGGTCAAGCTGATCGTCTATGTGTGGTTCAACGACGAGGACACGCTGCGCAAGGCGGGGGCGAAGAGCGATGTGTATGCGGTGTTCCGGCGGATGCTGGAGCGAGGGGAGGTGCCGGGATCGATTGAGGCATTGCTGACGCAAAGCGCCAAACCATAGTTCAAAATTACACGCTTATACTGCTCGCTCAACAACGGAGATCCCCATGTTCAACTACGTCATTTCTCGCTCGCAAGTGCTCTCGACGCGCTTCCTGAAAGCGAAGCGATTGGCACTGGCTGCCTGCATGTTGGCCGGCGCGCTACCCGCCACGCTGCCCACCACCGCGCACGCCGCCTGGCCGTCGGATGCGCCGATCAACCTGATCATCGCCTACGCCCCCGGCGGCGGCACTGACATCATCGCGCGCGCGATCATTCCCTACATTGAAAAACATCTGGGAGACGGCGCGCGCTTTGCTGTGCAAAACCGTCCCGGCGCGGGCGGCGGCATTGGCTTCGGCGCGATCGCGGCGGCCAATAATGACGGCTACACCATCGGCTTCGTCAACACGCCGCCAGTGGTGTCGATCCCCATCGAGCGCAGCGTGCCGTGGAGCTGGCAGAGCTACGACCTGCTCGGCAACATTGTTGACGACCCCGGCACCTTTTGCGTTCACAACGACAGCCCGCACAAGTCGCTCGCCGACGTTGCGAAATTCGCCAAAGCCAACCCCGGCAAGATCACCGTCGGCACCACCGGCGTCGGCTCGGACGATCATCTGGCGATGATGTTTTTCGAGAAGACCGGCGGCGTCAAGTTGACCCACGTGCCGTTCAAGGGCAGCGCCGATACGCGTACCGCGATCATCGGCAAACACATTGAAATCGCCGCGATCAACGTCGGCGAGGCGTTGCAATATTTGAAAGGCGGCTCGCCGTTGCGCTGCCTCGGGCAGATGACCGCGAAGCGGATGTCGGCTGCGCCGGACTGGCCGACGTTTCGCGAGTCGGGTTTTGATTTTGAGATGGCGTCGTTGCGCGGCATCGTCGGGCCGAAGGGCTTGCCGGCCGCGATTCGCGAGCGGCTGGTGCGGGCGATTGAGCGGGCGGCGGCCGACCCCGAATTCAAGGCGGCGGCAGAGCGGGCGTTTGCGCCGGTGCGTTATCTTGGCCCGGCGGCGTATGAGGCGGAACTCAAGTCGGACGATGTGCGCTTTCGCGCGCTATGGAAAGAGTTGCCCTGGACGGATAAGTAAGCACGGCTCGTAAACGCAACGCGCGGTTGTGCGACATCATTACTGCGCCCAAGGACATCGCAATGCATGACGTACTAATCAAAGGCGGCACCATCGTCGACGGCACCGGTGCCGCTTCTTACACCGGCGACATCGCGGTGAAGGACGGCAAGATCGTCGAAGTCGGCAAGATCACCAGCGCCGCCACCCGCACCATCGACGCCAACGGCCTGATGGTCGCGCCCGGCTGGGTTGACATCCACACCCACTACGACGGCCAGGCGAGTTGGGACCCTTACATGACGCCGTCGTCATGGCATGGCGTGACCACGGCGGTGATGGGCAACTGCGGCGTCGGCTTTGCGCCGGCGCACGCGCACCAGCGCGAGTGGATGATCGAGCTGATGGAAGGCGTCGAGGACATTCCCGGTGCGGTGCTGCACGAAGGCGTGAAGTGGGAGTGGGAGAGTTTTCCGGAATTCCTCGACGCGCTCGAACGCACGCCGCGCATCATGGACTTGGGCGCGCAGATTCCGCATGCAGCGGTGCGCGTGTTTGTGATGGGCGAGCGCGGCGCACGGCGCGAAGAGGCGACGGCAGACGACGTGACGCAAATGGCGGCGGTGGTGAAGCAGGCGATCAGCGCCGGTGCGCTTGGCTTCACGACCTCGCGCACGTTCGTGCATCGCACCTCGCGCGGCGAGCAGACGCCGACCTTTGGTGTCGGCGCCAACGAGTTGACTGCGATTTCCCGCGCCGTTGGCGAAACCGGGCGCGGCGTGCTGCAAATGATTTCGGATTTCGACGACATCGACAGCGAGTTCAACATCTTGCGTGACTGCGCGCGCATCAGCGGCCGGCCGCTGTCATTCACCCTGTTGCAACGTGACGCCATGCCGGACAAATGGCGCGCGGTGATGCAGCGCGTTGATACGGCGCGCACGCAGGGGATTGACATCAAGGCGCAAGTGGCGTGCCGGCCGATTGGCATGGTGCATGGGCTTGAGTGTTCGATGCAGCCGTTCTTTCTCACGCCCGGCTATGCCGAGATCGCGCATTTGCCACTGGCCGAGCGCGTGGCGCGATTGCGCGACCCGGCGCTGCGTGCGCGCATCATCAAAGAGTCGGCGACGCCGCCGGACAACTGGCGTCTCGCCAGCATCACGCGCGATTTTCACAAGCTCTACCCACTGGGGGATGAGGCCAATTACGAACCGCGCACGGAAGACAGCGTGGCCGGGATTGCCGCAGCAACTGGGCGTACCGTGGAAGAGACCGCCTACGACTTGATGCTCGAAGACGATGGCCGCCGCAAATTTTATTTCCCGCTCTACAACTACACCGACAACAATCTCGACGTCGTGCGCGAGATGCTCACGCATCCGGCCACGCTGTTGGGCCTTGGCGATGCTGGTGCGCACTGCGGTTATATCTGCGACGCGAGTTACCCCACGTATCTGATCAGCCACTGGGCGCGCGACCGCTCACGCGGCGAAAAATTGCCACTCGAATTTTTGGTGCATGCGCAAACCCTGCGCAATGCGCGCGGACTCGGCATCAATGATCGCGGCGCACTCACGCCGGGGATGAAGGCCGACATCAACCTGATCGATTTTGACAATCTAACCCCAGGCGCGCCGCAAATGATTTACGACTTGCCGGCCGGCGGGCGGCGTCTGGTGCAACAGCCGTCGGGCTATGAAGCGACGTTTGTGTCGGGTCAATTGGTGATGCAAAACGGCATGGCGACGGGGTCGCTGCCGGGTAAATTGGTACGAGGATGAACACAATGAATTTGAAAAACCAAACACGCCGCGCCCTGCTGCAAGCGTCCGCCGCCAGCGCGGCCAGCATGGCCAGCGTGGCATTGGGCTTGCAACGAGCCTTCGCCCAAACCAAAACCACCCGCCTCGTCATCGGCTTTCCGGCCGGTGGCCCGACCGATATTGTCGCGCGTGCGATGGGCGACCAACTGGGGCGCGAGCTCGGCCACACGGTGATCGTCGAGAGCCGCCCGGGCGCGAATGCGGGCATCGCGGCAGAGTTTGTCGCCAAGGCCGCACCGGACGGACAGACGCTGTTCTTCACCACGGCCGGTGCCATCGTCATCAGTCCGTCGATCTACGACAAGCTGCCGTACGACCCGATGAAAGACCTGACGCCGGTCTCGCTGGTAGTCAACACGGCTGAGGTGATGGTGACCAGCGCAAGCAATCCGGCGAATACAGTGAGCGAATTCATCGCCGCCGCGCGCGCCCGCAAAGACGGTGCGACGATGGCCTCGTCCGGCGTTGGCAGCGTGCCGCATCTGGCGATGGAACTGCTCGCCGATACCACCAAAACCTTGCTGCGCCATGTCCCCTACAAGGGCGTCGCACCGGCCATCACCGACGTGATCGCAGGCCATGTCGATGGCCTGTTCATCGACGTGCCGGTGGCGCTCGGCCACATCAAAGCCGGCAAGTTGAAAGCGCTCGGCATGGCCGCGCCAAACCGCCACGCACTGTTGCCCGACGTAAAGACGCTCGACGAGATGGGCTTGCGCGGCGTTGACTCAAACAACTGGTACGCCATCTTCACCTCGCGCGGCACGCCCGCTGCCGATGTAGAGCGTCTCAATCTCGCGGTGCGACGTACGCTGGAAAATGAAAGCGTGAAATCTCGGCTCGTCGCCGTCGGCGTTGAACCTGCGCCCGGCTCACCGGCGTCGCTCGCAGCGCTGGCCCGGGCGGACACCGAAAAATGGAGCCGGATTATCAAAATCAAAAACATCAAGGGTGAGTAACGCTCACCGCTGCAAGGCAACACCTTCGCTGCATCAGGCAGCTTCGTCAGACAACAACAAACCGGGAGATAAACCATGACCACACGCCGCGCTTTTCTGGGCAACTCCGCCCAGGCCCTGACCGGCCTGGCATTCGTCAGTTGCGATCTGCTCCACCACACTGCCCATGCGCAGCCGAAGCGCCGCGAGACCATGGTCGGCGGCAAACGCGCCATCGTGATCGACGTTCACGCCCACTGCCTCGTACCCGAAGCAATGGCGCTGATGAATCTGAAAATCGGCGCGACCTCATCGCTCCGTCCTGACCTCAACATGATGGCGACCGTCGAGCAACGCCTGGCAGTCATGGATGCGCAAGGGATCGACATGCAGGCGCTGTCGATCAACCCGTTTTGGAGCAAAGCCGACCGCGAACTCGCCGACAAGATTTGCCGCTTGCAAAACGACAAGCTTGCCGAGGCGTGCAAGGCATATCCCGACCGCTTCGTCGCCTTCGCTACGGTCTCGCTGCAACACCCCGATCTCGCCGCACAACAGCTTGAAGACGGCGTAAAAAAGCTCGGCCTGCGCGGTGCTTCGATTGGCGCGAGCGTGAATGGCGACGAGTTGAGCGATCCGAAGTTTCATCCGTTCTGGGCCAAGGTCGAAGAACTCGGCGTGCTGGTGTTCATTCACCCGCAGGCGGATGGCGCAACGGCTGATCTGGCCAAGCGTCTCAAGGGCAATGGGTACCTGCCGAACATCATCGGCTTTCCGGTCGAGACTTCGATAGCGCTTTCGCATCTGATCTTCGAAGGCACGCTCGACAAGTTCCCAAAGCTAAAAATTTGCGGCGCGCACGGTGGCGGCTTTTTGCCGTCCTACATGGGCCGCTCCGACATGGGTTGCCTCACCCTGCCCAGCGCCTGCCCCGGCGGGCCGCATGGGCCGATCAAGAAAAAGCCCACCGAGTATCTGAAGCAGATGTACTACGACACGATGGTGTTTTCGCCCGAAGGGATTCGCCATCTCGCCGCTGAAGTCGGCGCGAGCCAACTGGTGGTCGGCACCGACTATCCGTTCCCGTGGACCAAAACGGCGGTCGATGAAGTACTGGCGGTGCCGGGCTTTTCTGACGCCGACCGCGTGGCGGTACTCGGCGGCACGGCGGCAAAATTGCTGGGCATCAAAACTTGAGCTTCGACAAGATCATCATCGGTGCCGGCTCGGCCGGCTGCGTGCTGGCGAACCGCCTGACTGCCGATGGCCGCCACAAAGTGTTGTTGCTCGAAGCCGGCCCGCGCGACACCAACCCGTGGATTCATATCCCGCTCGGCTACGGCAAGCTGTTCGCCGACAAGAGCGTGAACTGGAGCTATGACTCCGAGCCGGAACCGCACTGCCACAACCGCAGCATCTTCACGCCGCGCGGCAAGGTGTTGGGCGGCTCATCGTCGATCAACGGCCTGGTCTACATTCGCGGCCAGCGAGAAGATTTTGATGACTGGAATGTGCCGGGCTGGAACTACGATGGCCTGCTGCCCTACTTCATCAAGTCCGAAGACCAGAGCCGCGGTGCGAATCAATGGCACGGCACCGGCGGGCCGTTCAAGGTGTCTGATCTGCCGGACAAGCACGAGATGTGCGACGCCTTCATCGACGCGGCAGTGGCGAACGGCGTGCCGCGCAACGATGACTTCAACGGCGCGCAACAAGAAGGCGCGGGCTACTACCAGGCGAACACGCGTAATGGCCGGCGCATCAGCACGGCGGTGGGTTATTTGCGCCCGGCCGAGAAGCGCAGCAACTTGCGCGTCGAAGTCGAAGCGCTCGCCACGCGCATTTTGTTTGAAGGCAAACGCGCGGTGGGCATCGAGTATCGGCAAGATGGACAACTCAAGACCGCGCGCGCGAATGAAATCATTCTCGCCGGCGGCTCGTTCAATTCACCGCAATTGTTGCAACTCTCCGGCGTCGGGCCAAGCGCGCTGTTGCAACAGCACGGCATCCCTATCGTTCACGATTTGCCTGAGGTCGGCGAAGGCCTGCAAGACCACTACTACGTGCGCACCTTCTGGCGCTGCACCCGGCCAATCACGTTGAACGACGACATGGCGAGCCTGTGGGGCCAGGCACGCATTGGTCTCAAGTATTTGTTGCAGCGGCGCGGCCCGCTCACCGTCAGCGCGGGTTACGCAGCGGCGTTTGTCCGCACCCAACCGCAAATGACGCGGCCCGACGCGCAGTTTTACTTCATCAATTTTTCCGCCGCCAAGCGCGGCGGTATTTTGCACAAGCATTCGGGCTTCACCTGCTCGGTGTCGCAATTGCGCGCCGAATCGCGCGGCCATGTGCGGATCAAATCGGCGGACGCTGCGGCGGCGCCGGCGATCCACTACAACTATCTCGCGACGCAAGAAGATCAGCGCGTCTTGATCGATGGTTTGAAGCTGCTGCGCAAGATCGTCAACACCGCACCATTCAAGCAATACGTCGCCGAAGAGGGCGAGCCGAGCGCGGGCGTACACACCGACGATGAGTGGCTCGACTTCTGCCGGGCTACCGGCGAGACGGTGTATCACCCAACCTCGACTTGCCGCATGGGGGCCGATGCGGCATCTGTGGTGGATGAAAACCTGCGCGTGCGCGGCGTCGAAGGCCTGCGCGTGATTGACGCGTCGATCATGCCCGCCGTGGTGTCGGGTAACACCAACGCGGCGGTGGTGGCGATTGCGGAGAAGGGTGCGGATTTGGTCAATGGATCGGCCTGAAAGCCGCAGCAGAACCCATTCTTCGATGATGCAATGCCAGCCACCCATGAGCGAAGACCAGCACACTGAATGGAAAGAATCTTGGCGTGACGAATACCTGAAATGGATTTCGGGATTCGCCAACGCCGGGGGCGGCGCGTTGGTGATTGGCCGCAACGACAAGGGCGAAGCGGTGGGCGTGGCTGACGCGAAAAAGCTGCTGGTCGATCTGCCCAACAAGGTGCGCGACGTGCTGGGCATTCTGGTCGGAGTAAACCTGAAGCGCGAGGGCGGCCGGGAGTTGGTGGAGATCGTGGTCGAACCCTACCCTTACCCGGTGAGCTACAAGGGCGAGTATCACGTGCGCAGCGGCAGCACCAAGCAGGAGTTGAAGGGCGCTGCGCTGGATCAGTTTTTGTTGCGCAAGCAGGGACGGCGGTGGGATGCGGTGCCGGTGCCGGGATTCCCGCTCAAGGACTGCAGCCGCCCGGCGGTGGCGCTGTTCAAGGCGGCATCCGCCCGCAGCGGCCGCGTGACGAGAGCAGTGTTGAACGACAGCACCGCCGCGCTACTGGAAAACCTGCAACTGACGGAAGGCGCGTACCTGCGCCGCGCGGCGGCGCTGATGTTTAGCGATACGCCGGAGAAGTTTGTGCCGGGGGCCTATATCAAAATCGGCTTTTTCGCGTCCGATGACGATCTGCGCTATCAGGATGAAATTCACGGCAACCTGTTTGAACAGGTGGAGAAGACGCTGGAACTGCTGCGCTTCAAATACCTCAAGGCGTATATCCGCTACGAGGGCATTCAACGGGTCGAAGAGCTTTTGTTTCCCGATTTGGCCTTGCGTGAGGCGCTGCTCAATGCCGTGGTACACAAGGATTACAGCAGCGGCGTGCCGATCCAGATCAGCGTGTATGACGACAAGATCGTGTTGTGGAACTTCGGCCAATTGCCGGAGAACTGGACGCTGCAACGCCTACAGAAAAAGCATCCGTCAAACCCGTACAACCCGCTTTTGGCAAACACGTTTTTCCGGGCCGGGTACATCGAATCTTGGGGACGCGGCATCGAGAAGATCAATCGTGAGTGCCGCGAACACGGCATCAAGCGGCCGGTTTACGACTATGGCTTGTCAGGACTGATGCTGACCTTCCATGCAAATCCGAAACATCTGAAGATGGCATTGGGCGAGCAGGAAACCGGGGCGTCTTCCGCAACGGATAGCGGAATAAATAGCGGAATAAATAGCGGAATAAATAGTGAAGCGCAGTTGACCGCCAACCAGCAGAAAATGTTGGCGCTACTCCGGGCGAATCCTCAAATGAGTGCGAAAGACTTAGCGCTGCAAGTGGAGCTTTCCAATCGCCACGTCGAATTGAACCTGGCCAAACTGAAGGCATCAGGGCACCTCCGGCGATCCGGCTCCAGAAAAGGCGGGCGATGGGAAGTGTTGAAATGACGTGCAGCGGGACGCTTCCCAAGAGGTACGCCACCTTGTAAACCGCCTCCACTGCCGCTTTTTCCCGTCCCTTTGCTGTCCGCTTTTCACTTTTTTCTCACTTCAAGGAAACACCGTGAACATCTCGCTCTACACCGCCTCTATCCCCGTGTTCAAACAAATGCTCACCAGCATGAGCGCTGTGCTCGCCAAAGCCGAGGCGCATGCGGCGGAAAAGAAAATTGAACCCGACGTATTGATGCAGGCACGCCTGTTCCCCGACATGCTGCCTCTGGTGCGTCAAGTACATATCGCCACCGAGTTTGCGCGCGGTGCATCAGCGCGCATCGCGGGGGTAGCGGTGCCGGCCGCCGAGAACAAAGAGCAGAGCTTTGCCGAATTGCAAACCCTGATTCAAAGCTCGATCACGTTTCTCGATAGCCTGACCGCTGCTCAACTCGACGGCCAGGAAGCGCGCGAAATCGTGCTGCGCCCGGGCACGCCGAAAGAGCGCAAGTTCGACGCTCATTCGTATTTGCTCGCCTACGCGCTGCCGCAATTCTTTTTTCACGTCACTACCACTTACGCCATCTTGCGGCACAACGGCGTCGAGATCGGCAAGAAGGATTTCATGGGCGCGTAAGTTTTCGCAGGTCTGGAGCGTGATGAAAAAATCCCTCGACTACCACCCCTTCATCCCCACGCTCGAGTACCCGCGTGTGAAGGCGATGCACGGGCGCAGCGCGCTGGAGCACGGCGCAGCGGGCGCGGCCAATCCGATCCCGCGCAGTTTTTTGTTTGACCCGTGGGAGGCGCTGTACCAGCAGCCATTCGTCGGCGTGACTACTGACGGGAAGCCGTTGCCGGGCTTGTTCTCCCTCGGCGATCATGGTGCGCCCAGCGCGGCGATGGCGGAAGCGGCGATGCGCCTGTTCGCCGCTTCCACAGCGGATGAGCGCCGCGCGCTGATGCTGCCGCTCGACGCACGCGAGTGGCGCAGTTGGAACAACACCGAGATGTACGTCTACCAATACGGCCTGCGTCTCGAAGAGGTGTCGATTGCACTGCGTGAAGCCATCCTTGCAGTAGTTCGCGCGAGTCTTTCTGCGCGCGGCTATGAAAAGACGCGCGACGTCATGCGCCTTAATCACTTTCTCGGTGAGCTGGCGATGAACACCAACGTGCTGGGCGAGTGGAGTTTCAACTTCGCATTGTTCGGCGCACCCCCGGTCAACGCCACTGCTGCGACTGAACCCTGGGGCTGGCAGATGATGGGCCATCACCTCGCACTCAACTGCCTGGTGGTCAAAGGGCAGATGGCGTTGACGCCGACCTTCATGGGTGCCGAACCGAACTACGCTGACACCGGGCCGTTCAAAGGCACGCGCCTGTTTCAGGACGAAGAGAACGGCGGCCTCGCGCTGGTTCGCGCGCTCTCACCGGCGCAACAGCAGGCGGCGATTCAATATCACTCGACTACCGATGAAAGGCTGCCGCCCGGGCGGCGGCATCGCGCCGACCAACTGCATCTGGGCGGCGCGTTTCAAGACAACCGCGTGGTGCCGTATGAAGGCGCGCCGGTGGCGGGTTTCAACGCGGCGCAGAAGCAGCGTTTGCTCACGCTCGTCAACGCCTTCGTCGAGCCGCTGCCCGAGGGGCCGTTGAAGGCGCGGATGGAAGAAGTCGAGCGCCATCTTGATGACACGCATTTTTGCTGGATCGGCGGCACCGGCGAGGACGACACGTTTTATTACCGCATCCAAAGCCCGATCGTGATGATCGAGTTCGACCACCACTCCGGCGTGTTCCTCACCAACGAGCTGCCGGCCAAGTTTCACATCCACACCATCGTACGCACGCCGAACGGCAACGACTACGGCATGGATTGGTTGCGCATGCATTACGCGCAAGATCATCATGAAGGCGCGCAGCCCGGTGTAAAGACTGATGCTGCGGAACACAAGCACCAGCAAGAGCGCAAGCCAGAACATAAGCAAGAATACAAGCAAGTCGAAGCGCGCGAGCACGGCATCAAGCCGCAACAAAAGCGCCACACGCACCACGGCCACAGCCATCCCAATTACGATGGTCATTCGCATGACCACATGCATGGAGATCATCATCATGACTAAACCCGGCAAGGGCATTGACCGCCGGCGCTTTGGCGTCGCAACGCTTGCGGCAGCGGGCGCGTTGGCCGCGCCACCACTGTTCGCCCAAACCAAGTATCCCGCGCGCCCAATCAAACTGATCGTCCCCTCGCCACCCGGCGGCGGGCCGGATATCGTGGGGCGCCTGGTCGCGCAACACCTGACCCAGCGCTGGGGCCAGCAGGCCTTGATCGACAACATCGGCGGCGCCTCCGGCCAGGTCGGCATTCTCAACGTCACCAAAGCATTGCCGGACGGCTACACGCTGGCCTTCTCGGCGCCGACACCCATCACCATCGGCGACAACTTTGAACCCAAGCCGCCTTACAACGCACAGCGTGACCTGATTGGCGCAGCGCTGATCGGGCGCAACCCGGCGCTGATCGTGATCAATAGCAGCGTCAAAGCCAACACGCTGCGCGAGTTCATCGCGCTCGCCAAAGCGGAGCCGAACAAGTTCAACATGGGCTCACCGGGGATCGGCAACGCGCTGCACCTGATCGCCGAAATCGTCTCGGTGCAATCGGGCATCAAGATGACGCATGTGCCTTACAAGGGCAGCGGCCCGGCAGTAGCCGGCCTGCTCGCCAATGATGTGCAATTTTTGGTGCAGTCGGCGGAGGCCGTCAAGCAGCACGTGCAAAGCGGCCGCCTGCGCGCGCTGGCGACGATTGAGTCCACCCGGCTCGAAGCGTTTCCCGTCGTGCCAACGCTAGCCGAAAGCGGCCTCACCAATCTCAACATCATGAACTGGTACGGCGTGTTCTTGCCGGCCGCGACGCCGAAAGAAATTGTTGAAATGTGGGAGAAGGAATTACTCTCCATCGCCAAAGACCCCGCCTTTATCAAACGCATGCATGAGATGAGTTTTGATCCGATTGCGTTTGGCACGCAAGAGTTCGCACGCATCATGGCCGCTGAAAGGCCGCAGTGGACTGCGGCGATCAAGGCGGCGGGTGTGGATACGAAGAAGAACTGACACGTTTCAGGAGCAGAAATGGATTTGGGCATTAGGGGCCGCAAGGCGGTCGTCTGCGCATCGTCACAAGGTTTGGGCCTGGCCTGCGCGACCTCGCTAGCGCGCGAAGGCTGCGAGGTGTTCATCAATGGCCGCGACGCCGCGCGCCTCGCCACCGCACAGGCGCAGATCGAAACAGAAACTGGCATCCGCGTACACACGGTGGCCGCCGACATCACCACCGAAGATGGACGAAAAAAACTATTCGACGCCTGCCCCGAAGCGGACATCCTCATCAACAACAACGCCGGCCCGCCACCGGGCAAGCTGGAAGACTGGCATCACGATGCGTGGATCGCCGCGCTCGAATCAAACATGCTGGCGCCGATTCTGCTGATTCGCGCGTTCCTGCCCGGCATGCGCGCACGCAAGTTTGGCCGCATCGTCAACATCACCTCAGCGATGGTCAAAAGCCCGCGCCCGCACATGGCGCTCTCAACCACCGCGCGCACCGGCCTGACCGCGTTTTCCAAATCCGTCTCGCTTGAAGCGATTGCCGACAATGTAACCCTCAACAACCTGCTGCCCGAACGCATCGACACCCCGCGCCAGGCCTTCATGGCCGAGCGCATGATGAAGGCGCAAAACATTGATATGGCGGAAGCGCGCAAACGCATCACCGAGACAGTGGCAGCAAAACGTTTCGGCTTGCCGGGTGAGTTCGCCGATACCTGCGCCTTTTTATGCAGCGTGCAGGCAGGGTTTATTTCAGGGCAAAATCTTCAACTCGACGGCGGCTCGTATCACGGCCTGATCTGACGGTACACCGAGCCAACACCGTTGGTGGGAGCGGCTCTCAGGTCTATTTAGCCGGCCTAAGCTGTGTCGTAGCAAACTTAATCAAGATCCAGCGCTGGCCCATACTGCACGTCGTCAATAAAGCGGTAGCGGCCGACAAACGCGCCCGCCAGCACTGCGGCCGCGCCGGCGCTGATCACCGCCACCCAGGGCAGCAGCCCGTGTACTGCCGTCGCACCACACCGCGTCAATCGCCGTAGTCCGCAGCCCTTGCCGGATAATCCGGTTTGCATATCCATCACGAACCTTGCATGGCAAGCCTTGGGAGAAATTTATCGGGCTATTCCCCCTCTGACGGCACCAGCTTCGAATCGATCGCCCCGCCGCACCCTCCATGCTGACCTTGCCTCTTACCGCCGCGTTCGCGGCGGCTGTGTTGTTCACTTCGTTTCTCTCCGGCATCTTCGGCATGGCCGGTGGGATGATTTTGCTGGGCTTGCTGTTGGCGATGCTGCCGCTGGCGCAAGCGATGCTGTTGCACGGCATCACCCAACTCGCGTCGAACGGCTGGCGCGCTTGGCTGTGGCGCGCGCATGTCGATTGGCGCGTGGCGCGCCACTTCGCGGCGGTGGCATTGCTGACGACGCTGGTGATTGGCCTGTTGCCTTTCACCACCAACAAGGCGACCGCGCTGATTGTGATGGGACTAACGCCGTTCCTCGTGTTGCTGTTGCCGAAGCAGATCCAGCCGGACGCAACACGCCCGCCGCATGCCTGGGGCTGCGCGCTGATCTGTACCACGCTGCAATTGGTGGCCGGCGGCGCTGGCCCGATTCTCGATGTATTTTTTGTCCACACCGGGATGGATCGCAAACAAGTGGTGGCGACCAAAGCGGCGTTGCAGACCTTCAGCCATATGCTGCGCATCGGCTACTTCGGCAGCCTGCTGGCGGCGGGCGGCGGCACGTTTGATCCGAGTGTGGTGTTGATCGCAGTCGTGTGTGCGATGAGCGGCACCAGTCTCTCGCGCCGCGTGCTTGAGGTGATCAGCGAAGCGAATTTCCGCCGCTGGACCCAGCGCATCGTGCTCAGCGTTGCGGCGGTATATCTGGTGCAAGGGCTATGGCTGGTGTGGCACGGCGCGGCGTAGGGTCGCGGCGCCGCAGCGAACCGCAGCCGCGCGGGCAAAAATAATTTGTTACGGCATCGCGAAGCACCCGTTAACAATTGCGCGAACTTTGTAGCAGACGTGATGGAGTCTCCCGGCGTTAAATGATCACGCCAACCCAAAGGAGACTGATCATGAAAAAACTTCTCGCCACCATCGCCTTGGCCGCTATTGGAACCGTGACCATGGCCGCTACGAGCGGCGCGAAGAACGGCGTGGAGAGCGTCGTGAAGGGCGGCGTGAAGAACGCCGCGACGATCGCCGTCACGGTTGAAACGCCGCAGCGCCCAGATATTTCATCTCACGCGCCGGCCGGAAACCCTTGGTGGAAGCCATTCGGCATCTGCCATTGCTTTAAAGTCATTGGTGGGAGCGGCTCTTGGGCCGCTCCGCCTTTTGGCTTTTTACTTTATCCTCACCGGCTGATTCGTCCGCGCCGGGGCGTAGAATGATTTGGACACGCTGGCAGCAAGTTCGTGCAATTAAAAAATTGCGCGCTAAAAATGAACCAGTGGCCGCGATCACCCAGGAGAACAAATGAAAACCAGCGCCAAATCGATATTCGCTTCCCTCACCCTCGCCGCAGCTTCTCTCGGCACCGCGCACGCCGAACCAATCATCGTCATTGCCGGTGGCGGCTTCCTCGAACCGTTGAAAGCCATCATCCCGGCGTTCGAGGCGCGCACCGGCCACAAGGTGGAGGCACGCTACGGCACCGCGCCGCAACTGATCGCGATGTCGGGCGCACCGTTTGACGTGATCATTACGCCGGAGGGCGTGATCGGCGTCGACGCAACGAAGGGGCGCTTTGCCGCCGGCCCGGCACCGGCCATCGCCAAGGTGGATATCGGCGTCGCGGTGCTCAAAGGTGCTCCCAAGCCGGACATCAGCACGATCGCAGCGTTCAAACAAACACTGCTCAATGCCAAGGGCGTG
>JAYVSR010000177.1:0-14451 GCA_043775155.1 Burkholderiales bacterium
TGAATCTCAAGCGCGCCAACTTCCATGGCGAATGGAATTACAAACTACTGCCAAGTCGCAAAAAATAATGATCATGTTATTTTGACGCGGATCCTAAGCCTGCAACACTGGAGAATCATCATGTCACTGACATTCACCCCGCTGCACCCACTGTTCGCCGCCGAAGTGAGCGCAGTCGATCTGCGCCAAGTGCGCGACAGCGCGACGCTGGAACATCTGCGCAGCGGCATGGATCACCACGGCGTGCTGGTGTTTCGCAATCAACCGTTCACCGACGCCGAGCAGCTTGATTTCGCGCAGCGCTTCGATGGCACGCTGCACGCCAAGACCTCAACTGCAGTGCTGGTCAAAAACCGCCTCGGCAATGAAGCGCTGTCGGATATTTCCAACGTCGGCAGCGATGGTGAAATTCTGCCGCCCGACGACCGCCGCCGCGTCAGCTCGCTCGCCAATCGCCTCTGGCATACCGATGCGTCCTTCGTTGATCCACCGGGGCGCTACTCGATGCTGTCGGCGCGCGTGATTCCGCCGGTGCGTGCCGACACCGAGTTCGCCGACATGCGTGGCGCTTACGACGCGCTCGATGATGAGACGAAAGCTTCGCTCGATGGCTTACAAGTGCATCACTCGATTGCCTACTCGCGCGAAGTGCTGGGTTTCGAGTTTGCGCCGGAGGAGAAAGAAAAACTCAAGGGTGCGGTGCATCCTCTGGTACGCAGCTTTTCCGTCAACGGCAGAAAGGGTTTGTATCTCGCCGCACACGCTGCGTCGATCATCGGCTGGCAAACGCCGGAAGGGCGCTTGCTGTTGCGCGACCTGACCGAGCACGCGACGCAGCCGCAATTCGTTTACTGCCACATCTGGCGCGATGGCGATTTTGTGATCTGGGATAACCGCGCTACGATGCACCGCGGCCGGCCCTTTGATGACAAAAAATACCGGCGTGAATTGCGCCGCACGACGACGCTCGATCTTCCGCTGCCGCTGCCGCAGTCTTCGCAGAGTACAGCGACAGCCGTGACAGCTTGAGTTTTTTGCGCTACACGCAATCACGTCACCGATTCGGTAACCGTTTTTATCCGCCCTTCAATCACCCAAACCAAAAAATATCAGGAGACCCACATGACCACTCGCAGAGGATTTCTCACCGGTGCTGCCGCCACAGCGGGCATGATGTTTTGCACCTGCGCGCTGCAAGACGCCGCCGCGCAAGCCTCACACAAGCACCCCAAGCTTGGCAGCAAGCGCGCGCCAGTCATGTTCAACGGCGAGCGCGTGAAGACGATAGACACCCATGCCCACTGCTATTTCCACGACGCCGTGGCGCTGATGGGTGTCGACGCCAAAGGCGTGATGCCGCCGGTCAAAGGCGTGCCCGAACACTTCATTCCGGTGAGCGACAAAGCCGCCGTCGAAGGCCGTCTGGCCGGCATGGACGCGATGGGTCTCGACATGCAAATCCTCTCGGTCAACCCGTTCTGGTACCGGCAGAATCGCGACACGGCAGCCGCTATCGTCAAGCTCAACAACGAGCGCCTGGCCGAGCTCACTGCGGCGTATCCGAAACGCCTCGGCGGCTTTGCCTCACTCGCGTTGCAATTCCCCGACCTCGCGGTGCAACAGCTCGAAGACGCGATGAAAAAACAAGGACTGCGCGGCGCAGCGATTGGCAGCAACATGCTCGGTGAAGATTTTTCAGACCCGAAATTTCACCCGGTGTGGGCGAAGGCAGAAGAACTCGGTGCCGTGTTGTTCATCCATCCGATCAGCCCGCCGCAACTGGCGTCGCGCTTCAAAGGCAACGGCTGGCTGTCGAACACCATCGGCAATCCGCTCGACACCACCATCGCCTTGCAGCACCTGATTTTTGAAGGCGTGTTCGACAAACTGCCCGGCCTCAAAGTGCTTGCAGCGCACGGCGGCGGCTACTTGCCATCGTACGCGCCGCGCTCCGATCACGCCTGCTTCGTATCACCGGGCAACTGCAACCCGGCGATTGTGCTGAAGAAAAAACCGACTGAATATTTGAATCAAATTTTCTTCGACGCACTGGTGTTCACGCCCGAAGCCTTGCGCCATCTGGTCGCGCAAGTGGGCTCAAGCCAAGTGATGATCGGCACCGATCACCCGATCCCGTGGGAAGAGAATCCGGTGGATCACATCGTTGGTACGGTGTCGCTCACCGAAGCGCAGCGCGCGTCGATTTTGGGCGGCAATGCGGCGAAATTGTTCAATATCAAAGAGATTTGACGGTCAGTTGAGAGTTGCCGGAGAGTGGCTCCTGGAGCCGTTCTCCACGAATTGTCTCTGGCGTTTTTGTTTGATGGCGGGTCGCTCAGTTAATCCGCTCGGTCCATCAATCGGTCAATCTACTTTCACCTTGATCTGCTTGAGCAACACCGACCAGCGCCGGGTCTCGTCTTGCATGAACGCGCCGAATGCCGCCGGGCTACCGCTCACCGCATCGACACCCTGCGAGACCAGCTTCTCGCGCACCGATGGCTCTTGCAAGGCCGCGCGTAACTCGGCGTTGAGCTTGGTCACCACCTCACTCGGCATGGCGGCCGGCCCAATCATCCCGTACCAGGTAGACATGTCGTAACCCGCGATGCCCGCCTCAGCCAGCGTGGGTATCTGCGCTGCCGCAGCCGAGCGCATCGCCGTCGTCACCCCCAGCGCACGCAGCCGCCCGTTTTGAATGAACGGCACCGCACTCGGCAAATTGGGAAACATCAACGCCACCGTGCCACTCAACAAATCCGGCAGCGCGCTGCCGGTGCCTTTGTACGGAACGTGCGTCAGCGACACGTCGGCCAATTGCTGAAACAACTCAGCCGACAAATGCACAGAGGTGCCGCTGCCCGACGACGCGACATCGAGCCGGCCCGGATTGGCTTTCGCAAACGCCACCAACTCTTTCGCGGTGCCAAATCGCGAGTTGCCAGGCACCACCAACACGTTCGGCGCCGACAGCACTTGCCCAATCGGCGTGAAGTCCTTCACCGGATCGTACTTCGCGTCCTTGTACAAGAGCGGATTGACGACGTGGCCGATCGAGGTGAAGAAAATCGTGTAGCCGTCAGGCGCTGCGCGCGCGACGTACTCGGTCGCGAGATTGCCGTTCGCCCCGGCGCGGTTTTCCACCACCACGCTCTGGCCCATCCGCGCGCCCATGCTCACCGAGAGGATGCGCGCGACGCTGTCCGCTGTGCCGCCGGGGGTGAAGCCGACGACCATCTTGACCGGTTTGTCGGGGTAAGCGGCGTGAGCGTCACCAATTGAAATGGTCGTGCTCAGCAGTAGCGCGGAAATCCAAAAAACAGGTTTGATCATCATGCTCAATCGTCGTTAACAACCCGATGCGCCAACCGTCACTTTGAGCGTGCGGCTGCGGTCGCACCAGCTATCACTGTCTTCATTCGACCGGTCAAGTAGGTGCGCATTTCACCGGGGGTGTCGAAGCTGACATACCGTCCGGCATCCATGTCCGCAATACCTACACGCACTGCCGCGCGCAGCGCCTTCAAGCGCGCTTTGTCGTCCGCCTCGCGGCGCTCGACTAAACGCAATCCATCACGCAGCACTTCGTTGGCGTTCCGGTAACGTCCAGAGGCCACCAGCTTATCGATTAGGCAGGATTGATGCTTGGTGAGGACGATGTTGTGGCTGTTCATGGAAACCCCTTTTTCGTGCCAGCGACCGAATGCATAACGGCATTCGGTCGCATACTGAACGAAGTCGCGAGAATTTTAAAATTGGCACTAGGTGAAAACCGTTGGTGCGAGCGGGTTATGTGATGTTAATCATCATAGATCAGCCATCCATGCGCCTCTCCGGCCATCCGCCTCATAGAATTCGCACGTCAAACAAACCGCGTACTCGCCTTCATCCCCAAATAGTGTTGCCCCACCGTTTGCAAGTGCATCGGATTCGACTGAATCTGCTGCGTCACTGCATGCATGTCACGCAGGCGCCGCTCGAACGGATGGCTCTCGAAGATGGCGGTGGCACCTGCGTCGTCGTAGGCGTCACGCACCACTTGCGAGAGCTCGCGGATCGCGTAGGTGGAGGCGAGGCGCATCGTCATGCGGTGCTCGAATGCATGCTGCCCCGTCGCCACGCAGCCGTCCCACGACTCACGCAAGGATTGCATCAGCCATGCGCGCATCGAGGCGAGCCGCGCTTCGGACGCAGCGACGCGTGCCTGAATAACGTGGTTGTCGCGCAACAGTTGTGGCGCGCCGGAGGGGGTTTTTTGGCTCGCGAGTTGGATGAACGAATTGAGCATCGCGCGCGCCAAGCCATAGGCGACGGCGGAGAAGCCGGCTTGATAGACGATGGTGGGCGAGAAGCGATACAGCGCACCGCTCTCGCGGCGTTCGGATTCGACATTGATCATGGCGTCGGACGGCTGCTGCTGGTCGCGGCCGACCGCGCGCGGGACGATGCAGTGCTGCGCCGGCACAAACATGTCCGTCACTGTGTAGGTGTCGCTGCCGGTGCCGCGCAGACCGAGGACGTTCCAGCCTGCATCGGTGATGGTGACGGCGTCGCGCGGGAACAGCGCGGTGCGCTCGATGGCTGCGCCATCAGCATTTTTCACCACCGCGCCGCTGGCGTGGAGCACCTGGCAATGGCCACCGACCCAGGTGGCGTGGCGGCTGCCGCTGCCGAAGCCCCAGATGCCGGTGATGTTCCAGCCGCCTTCGACCGGCGCCGCCACGCAGCGCCCGTTGGGGAAACCCCACGCCAGCACCGCGCGCGCATCGCTGAACACTTCGCGTGCCGCCTCGGGGGCCATGTAAGCGGCTGACATCGCGCAGCCGTTGCTCTGCGCCACGCTCCACGCCGCGCTGGCGTCGCCCTCGGCGATGGCGCAGATGACGTTGAAGAAGGTTGGCAAATCCAGCTCGGCACCACCCTGCGAGCGCGGCAGCAGCATGCGGAACATCTTTGCCTTGAATAGCGCATCGAGAACGTCTGGCGGCAATGCGCGGGCGGCGTCGATGCGCGGTGCGGCGGCGTCGAGTAAGGGCGTGAGCGCGCGCGCTTGGGCGACCCAGTCCTGGTCGATGCCAAGCAATGCGGATGGATGCAGGTCGTTGGGGTTCATGCGTACTCCGTGAGCAGATCAAGCGAAGGACTTGACCCGCATTCTAGCCCTGCACGCGGCGCATGCGTTATCGTTGCAGCCACTTAATTTATCAGGAGATAAACCATGAGCAGCAGCATCCCTCCCTTGCGCCGGATCATCACCGGTGACGACGTAAATGGCCGTTCGCGCATCATCGCCGATGGCGCACCCACGGCGATTCGCACCGTGCCGGAACGCCCCGACTATCAAGTCTCGAACCTGTGGCGCACCGAAGCCGGCCCGGCGCCAGTCAACGCACCGGACACCATCGTCGATCACAAAGGCATCTTGCCGCCGAAAAATGGCGGCTCGATTTTGCGCGTGATCGACTACCCGCCCGAGTCGAAAGACCCGGCGGAGCGGCAGCGCCAGATTCACGCCACCTTCGGCGGCATGTACACCGATGCGCAACACGACAAGAGCGACGGCGCGCACCCCGGCATGCACCGCACCGATACGGTCGATTACGCGATCCTGCTAGAGGGCGAAATTTGGGCCATCATGGACGATGAAGAAACCCTAATGCGCGCCGGTGACATCCTCGTGCAGCGCGGCACCAATCACGCCTGGGCGAACCGGTCGGAGAAGAACGCGCGCATCTGTTTTGTGCTGCTTGACGGCAGCCGCGATTGATCGTGCCGCGTGTTGCGTTAGGGTTGCGTCAGTGCTGCGTCAGTGCTGCGTCAGTGCTGCGGTCGGTCCAACATGCCAACCATCAGGTTTTCTCCCACAGCGTATAAAAATCGCGCTATGCTCGCAACCATGATACCGGCGACTCTGGAGCCGCAGCGATGAATCAAGTTGAAGTGGCGGCAACGAGCAGCGCGCACGGCGTGACCGACCGACGCCGCGTCGGTACGGATCGCCGCCAGACACGCAACGGCTGGAATAACGCCGAGCGGCGCGACGCACCTGACCGGCGCAACCAACCCATGACCTTGGCAGAGGCGGTAGCCGCATTGCCGCAGGCCGAAGTCGAATGCGCTAGCGCGGACCTTGCCGCATCGAGCGCCGAAGCCGCGTGGGAGCGCGCGTCAGCGGAATACGAAAAAGCTGAAGCGGCGTGGAGCGAAGCGCGCGCGCGACACATGCGCGCACGCGCTGGTTTAACCAAGGTGCAGAGCCGCCTGGCGGCGTTGCAGCCGGCCGCAGATTCGTAGGCGCTATTTTTGGCGCAGTGGTGCCGGGCTAGACAGATTGCCCTGAGCGGGGCTACCTTCATCCCGGCGCAATCAGTTCAAAAAGCGCGCGATCTTGTCGATACCGGCTTTGGCGCAAGCGCTGTCTTTGTCACCACCCGGCGCACCCGAAATCCCGACCGCGCCGACCAAATCCTTGCCGGCAAAAATCGGCAGAGCACCGTCGAGTGGGCTGATCTTGTCGAGCAGCATGAAGCCCGAGAGCCCAGGCTGCGCGCGCTTCGCCATCTCCACCGTGGGGGTGCGCGTGGTGAACGCGGTGTAGGCCTTGCGCAAGCTGTTCTCGACGGTATGCGGGTTGACGCCGTCTTCCGACAGCACCACCGACGTCGTGGCGAGATGATTGAGCACGGTGATGGTGACCTTGAAGCCGTCGGCGCGGCAGCGCTCCAGCGCGGCTTGCGCGAGCTCGATGGCAGCGTTGACCGACAGGCCGCGCTGGGTGATGAGGCCGGCGTTTTGCGCGTTGGCGGTACCGGCTGTGGCGGCGAGCGCCACGGCAGCGGCGGCGATGGATTTAGCGATGCGGGTGTGAATGGATTTCATGGTTTCCTCCGGATGGATGCTTAGGTGAATTTCCAGGAACAGCGGTGTGGCATCGTGTAACACGGTGCCGCCCAGCATTATTCCCCGTCTCCGGTCTTCAAGCGCTGCGCTGTAAGGTCAGCGTAAAGGTCACGCCATCGCTCGTGTTTTCAGCGCGCACGGTGCCACCCATTTTCGCCATGTAGGTTTTGGTGACGAACAGACCTTGACCGCGATGCGTCGTCACGCCGTCGCCGGTGGCGTCACCGCTGGGCTCCGAGACCCCGTACTCAAAAATCCGCTCCAGCCGCGCCGCTTCAATCTGCGGGCCGCTGTTCTCAATCGCGATCCGGGCGGTGGCCTCGTCGTGCGTGAGCCTGATCACAATCGCCGAACCCGGGGTGCGAAAGCGCTCGGCGTTGGTGAGGATATGCGTGACCGCATCCTCCAGCGGAAACTCATCGGCGCGCGCCAGCACCGGCGTGGCGGGCGCGCTGCGCTCGAATTGCACATTCGAGATACCGGCGAAATGCGCGTTGTCCGCGATGTTGGCGAGGAACGCATCGAGATCGAGCGCGCCGACTTTTAGCGCGGCCGCCTCCAGCGCCTCGCTCGGAGAAGCGGTGCCGTAGAGCACGCGTACCGCCTGCTGCATGCGCTGCACGTAGCGGTTGCTGGCGTCATCGGGTGCGGCGTGCAACACCATCAAGGATTGCAGCGGCGACATGATCTCGTGGCCGACCGCATGCCACATGTCGCGCTCCTGGCGTGCGCGAATCTGCTCGCGCTGCACGTCGTCCTTCACCCGCTGTAGCAGGTCATCAAGACTCGCGGCAAGAATGCCAAGTTCATCTTTGCCGCGCAAATCGGCGAGACCCACCGCGCCGCTGCGTTGATCCGCCTGCGCGTCTTGCACGTTGTGCGAAATCGCGGCGGCGCGCTGCGTCAACACCGCGATGCGTCGAATCAAGCCAAGCTCGATCAACGCCCAGGCGATGGCGATGGCGCCGAGCATGGCGGCGACAAACCACGACATGCGCGTCGCCACCACGCTGATCGCCTGATCGACACTGCGCAAACTGCCGCTGAGCGTGACGCTGTAGTCACCGACGGCAGTGCGCACGGTCTCGGTACTTTCAATGCTTGATGGTGCGGGGGTTGTACTGCCAGAGAGGCTAACTGCGGCGCTACCCGCGGCGTTAACTGCGGCGCTGCCCGCCACCGGCAAGCGCCGCACCAGATGATCGAGCCAGGGCGCGGATGCTTCCCTTGCTTCTTCCGCGCCCTTCAGGGTCAGGAGCAGGGGCGTGTTCGCGCCCGCGCGGCGAATCCGCAACGTCTCCCCCGGTGCGAGGGTCGCGGCGATGTCGTTGAGCGATAGCGGCACCGTGGCGCCCGGAGCATTGCTGTCGAACAAAGGCGCGGTGCTTTGCGGCGCGAGCATTTCAAACCGTACTTCAGTGCTGGCCAAATCAGGTGGCGGCCACACCGGGCGCAGCTTTTGAAACAGCGCATCGCGAAACACCTCTACCGGCAAGCGAATCGAAAAAAACGAGCGCTGCACGCATGCGGTGGTGCCTCCTGCGCACTCCGCGTCTTGCCACAGCCAGCCGCGAAAATCGCGCACCGGCCGCGTGGCCGTGGGCAAGGTTGACCCTGGATCAACAAACCCGGTCAGGCGGCCGCGCACGCTTGACGCAGACCCCGACCCCGACCCCGACGCAGCCCCTGCCCCCAACGGCGCGGCGCTCGCCGCCTGCGCTTCAAACGGTGCGACCCAGCGCGTGGTCTCGCCGCGCATCGTCAGGGTCACACGGGCGCGGTGCCATTCTTCCAGCGCTGTGCTGCCGCTCTCGCGCGTCACCAGCGGACCGCTGAAAAAACTGCCGATCAAATAGATGAAGCCACCGGCGTAAGGGTTGTTGCCGACCGCGACACAGAGCGAGCTGCCATCGGGGTATTGCACCGAGCAGCCGGCCGTTTCCACCGCCTGCCGCGCCTTGTTCGGGTCGTCAAAATCAATCGCGCCGAAGGGCAACAGCAGCGGGCGCAGCGGCGTGGCGGCGGCATCGCGCAGGGCAGGGTTGAGCAGCGCGAGCTGGCCGGCCGGGTGGCGCAGTTTCGCCGTCACCTCGGCCAGCGTCTTGCCGAAGTTGCGGCGATAGGTGTCGTAGCTGCGCTCTTTTTCACCGGTGAGCAACGCCAGCGCGAGCGCGAGAGTGGCAAGCGCCAGCAGCAGAAACGCGCCGCGAAACAGGATGCGGCGGCGGAACGACGCCAGCCCCAGGCGCGGCATCGCCAGCGATGGCACTTTCATCGGGATGCCTTCATCATGCGACCGCCTGCTTCACGTATTGGCCTTCGAAGCCGCTTTCGGCGCGGTCGTCGCAGCAACCCAGCGAAACCCGCGCATCGGCACGTTATCAATGCCGTCGAACGCCGGGTCAATCTCGCGAAACGCATCGCGGATCGTGCTCACATGCTTGCGCACGTTGTCGCGGTTGCGCCCGCTTTTGACAACATCGAACAGATCGTCATACGACACCACCTGCCCGGCCTGTTGATGCAGCGTCGCCAAAATCCGCTGCGCCGTCAGCGGCAGATTGATGCGCTGGCCGCGCCAGGTGGGGTTGCGCTGCCAGAGCGGGTCGAGTACCAGTTCGCTGGCGGTGGCAGTTGCAGTAGCGGCGGCGGCACCGGCAGCAGCAGAGGCGGCAGCGCCGCTGTTCGCATCCGCCTTGTGCGTTTTCGCCGCGCGCAGAATATCGAGAAACGTTTCGATGAAATCGTTTTCCTCGAACGTGGTCTTCTGCAAATAATCCCACGCGTCGAGCGCCTTCATGATGCTGCGGTAAATCGCCGCCGGCATGGCGGAGACCACCAGCACCGGCGTGCCTTGCGCGCGTTTGTTGATCGCGTTGATCAGCGCCACGCCGGCATTGCGTTCACGGCCGAGTTCAATGTCGAGCACCACCATGTCGTAGGTCTCGCGCGCCAATGCCGCCTCGGCATCGTCGCGGCTGAACCACTGATGCACCTCGATGCCGGGGCGCGCCGCGCGAATCCAGCCAGCGAGTTGGTTGCTGGTCGGAGCATCGTCTTCAATCACGGCGACGCGGGTCACCGATGGGACGGCGGTGGCGCGGGGGCTGCTGGCGGGCGGGCTGCTGGCGGCGGAGACGCTGGCAGCGAGGGGGCCACCAGTGGAAACAGTGTTTTTCATGGCGGCGATTATCGGCCAGCCGGGGGTGAAACGGTGTGAGTTTTTCTTCCGCGCCCGGAACGAAGCTGCCGTCGTTGTGATGGCACACCCCCCGCGCCGGTCTTGTTGCTTCCGCGCCCAATGCGAACAATGGGAACCAGAGACGGCACCGATCAACCAGCAGTCCCCGCCCCTCTACAACACACCCGATCGACCGATCCGGCCAACCCACATCAGGAGGAAATACATCATGAACCAGCGTTTGAAAGTCATCACCGAAGCGATTCGCAATCTGTTCGCCAGCCGCGCCGACGCGGCTGCGGGAGCAGAGCAGAGTGCAGGCAAAAATCCCGCACAACTCCTGGCACAAAAAGCCATCCAAGCCAAAGGCCCGATCATTGCCTTCGGCGCGCTCGCTACGGTCTGCTACGTGCTCGCCAGCCACCCGCCGATGCAAAGTGTCGAGCGCGGCGATCTCGCGGTGCGCGTCAACCGCGTCACCGGCAATGTGAGCGAGTGGCGCGATGGCACGGTGCTGGTGTTGCCCGGCGTTCACGACATGCGCGTGTTCTCGCTGCGCGACGCCACCTACCGCCCGGCGCAGTTGAGCCAAGCCAGCGGCACCGCACCCTTGCAGTCACTCGAAGGCTTGTCTTTCGGCGTCGATCTCGCCGTGCGTTACGCGCTCGACCCCGCCAAGGTGAGTAGTCTCGCGGGCCGTCTGCCGGACAACATCGGCAATGACCTGGTCGAGCCGGCCGTGCAGGGTGTGGTCTACAAGGTGTTTGCCCGCTACACCGTGCGTGAAACGTTTTCGACCAAGCGCGCCGAGATTCAAAAAATTATCGAGACTGAATTGGCGCAAAAGCTCGCCGCCGATGGCGTCATCCTGCGCTCGGTGCAGATGGGCAAGGTGGACTTGCCGGCCGACTACCGCCGCGGCATGGAAGTGCTGCTCGCCGAAGGCCTCGCCACCGAGAAGATGCGCTACACGTTGGAGTTGAAAGAAAAGCGCGTGATCGAAGTCGGCCTCGATGCCGATGCCGATAAAGTACGCCGCGAAAAATCCGCCGAAGCCGCCGCGCGCGAACAGATCATCGCCGCCAAGGGGCAAGAAGAAGCGATGAAGCACGTGCTGCCGTTCAAGCAGCGCCAGATCGAACAGCGTCAGCTCGAAGCCGAAGCCGAGAAGGCATCGGTGGTGAAACGCGCTGAAGGCAGCGCGCAAGCGCGCCGCATCGAAGCCGGTGGTGAAGCCGAAGCGCGGCAAAAGTTGGCCGATGCTGAAATCTATCGGATGGAAAAAGTCGGAAAAACCAACGCCGAGCAAATGCAGCGTGAAGGCGCGCTGGTGACCAAGCATCCGCTGTTGATCCAAAAGACGCTGGCCGATAAATTGTCGGACAAGATTCAGGTGATCATCGCATCGCCCGGCGCGAACGGCGGTTTCATCGGCGCGAATCTGCTCGGTGGCGCGAAGCCGGATGCACCCGCAAGCACCGAGCGCACAGCCGAAAAACATGCGGCGCGCAACAAAGACGAGAAAGAGGAGGACTGATCATGCGCTGCTCTGTCACTCGTTATTCGGGCATCGCCGCCGCGCTGATGGTGGCGGCAGCGGCGGGGGTGGCCGTCCCCGCGCTCGCTGCGCCAGCTTCCGCATCTGCGTCCACGTCCGCACCTGCACTTGCGCTCGTACCCGCACCCACGCCCACAACCGCCCCCGCACTGCCGATGGCGATCATCACGCAAGACCAGTCTTACCTACGCGCCGCGCCGCGCGACTCGGCGCAGCAGCAGGCGGTGCTGTCGCACGGTGAGGTCGTCGAAGTGCGCGGCGAGCGCCTCGACTACGTGCAGGTCTACGACCACAAACGCGAGCGCGGCGGCTTTGTGCGCGCCTCGCAGTTAAAGCGCACGCGCTTCGCGCCAGAAGAAGCCGGCGAGTTGCAGAGCGTGGTGCGCTTCGTGCGCGACACGCCCGGCGCCGAGGCTTTGGGCATCGGCTACGTCGCGGCCTGGCTCAAAGCCGCGCCTGCCGCCCAGATCAACAGCGAAGCCGGTGCGGAAGCATTCGACGCGCTCGGCGGTTTCGCCGAGCGTCTGGCGCGCCGCGCATCAAGCGGCAGCGCGTTGTCGAAGCCCGCTGCCGCGCTGGTGGCCGCGCATCTCGATGTGGCGGCGCGCTACGGCGTCACCTTCCATAGCTTTGAGCTTGAGGGCCGCATGCAAATTTGCTACGACGGTGAAGCCTTCGCTCGCGTGCTCAATCTCTCCACCCAAGCCGAGCGCCGCGCCCGCGCCGCACTGGCGTTGACGCGCAGCGACTGCATCAACCCGGCGCTGCGTCCGCTGGAGCGCGCCAAGCAGGACGAATCGCGCGCCGAGTTGCTCAACCGCATCGACACCGCAACCCTGCCGCCCTATTTGAAAAACCGCGTACAGATGCGCCGCGCCAGCCTGTGGAGCAGCATCGCCTATCAGCGCGCGCGTCAAGGCCAGGCGCCGGACGGCGCAGCGCAGCGCGCGATCAGCGAATTGGCCGGTATCAACAAAGCCGAATTCACCGATGACGATGTGCCGGCCTTCAACGATGCAGCGATGCGCGTCAATGCCTCGCGCTGGGCCGCCGAGCCGACGATGAATGTACCGGTGGTGGTGAACACGTCTGCTGCGGCCGGTGTGGTTAATGCGGCCAATGCAGTGAAGCGCGTCAGCATCATCACCGAAGCAGGACAACCCGGCGAGACCTGCGTCGCACTGGTAGCGCAAGGCGCGAACCCCAAAGAGCCGCTGGCGCGCCGCTGCACCTACGGCATCGTCTGGGCCAACTCGGCTACCGTCAACCGCGAAGGCACTGCACTCGCGCTCGCCGTGCAGCCGATGGAAGCCTGGCGCGAGTTGTGGATTTTTCGCAAAGGCGCAGACGGCTGGAGCATCGGCGTGCTGCCGCCCGCCGCCACCGCGCCTGATCTGGGTTACGCCGAATTCGCCGGCTGGGTGCCAGGCGGCGCGCAGATGCTGGTGGCGCGCGAAGCACGTGGCGAAGGCAAGTACAAGCGCAGTTTTGAAGTGGTCAAGCTCGACGGATTCGCCACCGAGCGGCAATCAAACGATCCCGCCACGCTCGGGCCGTTCAACCGCTGGCAGGACGCGGCGTGGGTGAAAGCGAGTGTCAGTGTGCGTTGATGCAGCCTTCGGTCGAAACATGCAATCGGCCGGAAACCTTTGGTGGGAGCAGTTTTTGAATGCTGTGTGACGCGATAACCGCTTGCACCAAGGGTTTCCGGGCATCGCTGTTGAAGAAAACGCCACTTCGGCGCGGCATGCGACCAGCGGTGTTGGTGCGTCCAAGTTCACATCACCAGACGCCCGACTGCGCTGCCACCTCGCTGCGCGCTCGCGCGCCGGCGTTGAACGCGAGGTAATCGGCCTCGATGCCGTTGCTGAAAATGCCGCCGTGCTACGGCATCAGCAAAGTCAGCGGCAAGGTATCGCCGAGCATCGCGCAGGCTCGCAGCCCAGCTTTATCGCGCAGCGCTCCCTGCACCGCAGGGTTCGGGGGTATATGGCGCTAGGCAACGGCAAAGGCAATATGCCCTGCCTCAAGTAGCACGATCGTTCCGGGATTATCGGAATTGGCAGCAGGACCCTGCGGTGCCAGCTTTACCCAAGCGAGAGGCATCGTCATTCCGGTACGCATTTGAGAGAAAAGAGTTTTGAAGAAGCGACCGAATGCTTCACCATTTCTGTTCAGTGTAACTACGATATTTGCAGGCCAATCATCCTTTGACTGCAAAAAATGGTTGAACTCAGTATTCGTAACTACCTCGTGGGGAATTTCGGTTGCAACGACCGCAATATGTGCTCCAGCCGCCCGTATAAGGTCGCGGAGCGAATACGGCTGTGCAGAAATCTTTCCTGATACCTCAAGAGCGCAGTACACGAAGAGAACGTTACACCTCGGGATCTTCTCGCTCTCGATATCGCTGGCCATGGCAAACTCAGAACTCAATTCGCCATGATCGCGTTGCGCCAGTCTTCTACCTTCATCTCCAGACAAGTTGAGAAATCCAATCGTAGGATTGCGAATTACATAAGGACTTGACGCCGAAGTGACTTGTGTAGGGGAAGAGGGGGATTGCAATTTTGCCTGCCTGCGCTGTCCCCAAAGAATGGTTTGCCGAAAAACTTCTCCCTGAAACCAGCCAAGTATTACCACTCCCACGCCTACCGTACCAAGCCCAACGTAGAAGTTGAGCCTCAATAGGGCGACCCCAATCGCCATTAATCTGAAGTTCCCTCCAGCAGCGCTGAGGTAAAAGGGGTGAAATGAGAGCGAGAGGGATCGGTTTCAGGGTTGATTGTGAATGCATAATGTAGCCATGTAA
>JAYVSR010000178.1:0-2555 GCA_043775155.1 Burkholderiales bacterium
TCGCGTAAGCGGCGCTTGAGATAAGCAATTTCAGCAACGTTTGTTGCGCGTGAGATTGCATTTCTATATGCGTCGGCTGATTCAATCAATCGTCCGGCACGTCGCAACAAATCCGCACGTGCCGCGTGCAGTAAATGATATTCAGTAAGCTCACCTCGTGCCTCAATGCGATCAATCCAGTCGAGACCTTTATCTATTCCTGCACTCATCGCGGATGCGACCGCAGCATTGAGTTCAACCACCGGTGTGGGCATGTGTCGCATCAGTGCGCCATACAAAAACGAAATTTGCATCCAGTCGGTTTCGCCTGGGCTGGATGCGGTCGCGTGCAGTGAGGCAATCGCCGCTTGAATTTGGTACGGCCCCGGCCGGCGTAACAGCAACGCACTGTCAAGCAGCGCGGTCGCTTCAACAATCGTGGCGTGATGCCAACGTGAGCGATCTTGTTCTTCCAATGGGACCAATGCGCCTTCAGCATCCGCGCGTGCATCGCGCCGCGCATCATGCAAACGCATAAGAGCAAGTAACCCTAATGCTTCACCTTCATCGGGCATAAGTTCGACCATGAGCTGGCCGAGGCGAATCGCCTCCGCGCAAAGTTCGCGGCGAGTCAACGCATCGTTTGTAGTCGCTGAATAGCCTTCGTTAAATACCAAATAAATGACCGCGAGCACCACGCCGACTCGCGCTGGCAACGCATCTGCGGTGGGAATCTCATACGGAATTTTCGCGTCAGCAATTTTTCGTTTCGCGCGAACAATCTTTTGTGCAGTCGTGGCTTCTGGCTCAACAAACGCGCGCGCAATTTCTCGTGTGGAGAGCCCGCACAGTGTTCGCAGCGCGAGTGCGGCCTGGGCTGCGGGGGCAAGCGCGGGATGGCAGCAGGTAAATATGAGGCGCAATTGATCATCTGCGATATTGTTCTGCGGAATAACTTCATCGTCGCCAGGGATAGATTCGTTTGCGGTCAATTGATCGATCACATCTTCACTATTGATGACGGTTTTGGCGTCGCGGCGCAGCTCGTCCAGCGCGTGTCGTTTGGCAACCGTGGTGAGCCAGGCCGCAGGATTATCCGGCAGCCCGTCTACACGCCAGCGCGTTAATGCTTTTTCATACGCGATTTGAAGTGCTTCTTCGGCGCGATCAAAATCGCGAAAATGGCGGATTAGTACGGCCAGAATTTTGCCGTTCTCGCGGCGGTGGATTGTGCTGAGGACGGTGCCAAGTATCATGAGTGCATCAGACTGGTTCGGGCGCGAATGGCCTCACTTCCACCGAGCCATCGATTGCAGCGGGGATCTTCGCGGCCCACTTCAATGCTTCATCCAGATTCGGCACATCAATCAAATAATAACCGCCGAGCTGTTCCTTGGTTTCCGCGAACGGGCCATCCGTGATGAGCGCTTTGCCGTTGCGGACGCGCAGGGTCGTCGCGGAGGAGACCGGCAGCAGTTCTGCGCCACCCTGCATGACGCCCGCTTCAGCCATTTCCGTCGACACAGCCATGTAGCCCGCGTACATTTTTTCCAGCGCATCCTTCGACATGCTTGCAAAGCCGCTTTCGGCACCGTAAATCAACAGGATGTATTGCATAATTTTCTCCCTATGGTTCGATGAAAGTTGATTGAAACCACCAACAGTGGCGCACGACGACGAACGGCATGACCCAAAATCGACATTCAATCTAAATAACCCCGTAAATCGCCCAGATTGAGGTGAATTGAAAAATCAAAGAAAGCACTTGCACGGTCGCACCGGTTAGTACTATAATTGCGGACTTTGCTGCTCCAGCCGTGGCTTCGTCGGCTCAGAGTCTGTTGAAATGTATTGCTTGTGTTGATGAAAATTACATACATTCGGTACATAGCCCCAAGCGTCGGCCGAAGCCGGTAGTTTAAGCGCAAGGGCAAAAGTTGCTTTCTAACCTGTCAGTTGAGCCCTCAAAAGCATAACTGGCGATTGCGGTTCCAAAACTGGCTGCTGATTTTTCAGCGGGTAAGTTGGAGAGATAAAAAATGATTCAAATGCAGTCGATTCTCGACGTCGCCGATAACACGGGCGCACGGTCGGTGATGTGTATCAAAGTGCTTGGTGGATCGAAACGCCGCTATGCAGGTATTGGTGACGTCATCAAGGTCAGCATTAAGTCTGCCCAGCCGCGTGGTCGCGTGAAAAAAGGTGAAGTTTATAACGCCGTGGTGGTTCGTACCGCCAAGGGTGTCCGCCGCAACGATGGCTCGCTTATTAAGTTTGACGGCAATGCCGCCGTGTTACTGAATGCGAAGCTTGAGCCGATCGGCACACGTATTTTCGGGCCGGTGACGCGTGAATTGCGTAATGAACGCTTCATGAAGATCGTGTCTCTGGCACCAGAAGTGTTGTAGGGGGCTAACCATGAACAAAATTCGTAAGGGCGATCAAGTGGTCGTCATCACTGGCAAAGACAAAGGCAAGCGCGGCACCGTGTTAAAGGCGGCGTCCGAAGAAAGCCGTCTGCTGGTTGAAGGTATTAATCGCGTGAAAAAACACACCAAGCCAAATCCGATGAAGGG
>JAYVSR010000179.1:0-18021 GCA_043775155.1 Burkholderiales bacterium
TATTTCGATTCAATCGCGAGCAGTGCGGCAGCTTCTTGCATGACCGCACTAAAACACACCTCATAAATATAGTCAACTTATTTTGACGCGATTCCTAAGGCCCCCCCAATTCGACCGAACCGTTATACGCATTGGACAAAGCATTTCGCATGAATAAATTTCTTGCGTACTCTTTCATCGTCAAACCCGAATACTCCGAGATCACAATGTCTTCTGGAATATTCTTCACCAGACTGTCGATTTCTTTGTTGGTGTGAGAAACAGCATTAGCGAGACTGACCGCGTGATTAACCAACAATCTCGGAGAGTTATCGGTGGCTTGCCCAAAATAGCGGGAACCAGAATACAAATTTTCCAACGCGGTCTGACCAAGATTCCAATCTGCAACCGGGTTTGAAAACAGTCCACGGTTGGAAGCGGAATTTTCCGGTGCTGCCAAATCAACAACGTCCGATTTCGGCGGGTTTGTGTAAACCGCCACGATTGTCGGCGCAATATCAGGCGTAACTGGTGCCGTTGCGGAGTTGGTTGTTGTCCCAGCAGCCGCCACATTCATCGCCCGCAACACCGGATACGCCCCCGCGTTGATCTGCCACGTATTCGCAAAATCCCACCCAGCGTTCGTAAACGTCGATCCCGTTTTCATTTGCGCAGTGGTCTTGCCAACGCCGCCCGCGCTTGTGCTTTGACCGGTCGTTTGGGTGTCCCAAAAACTGCCAGTGAAATTGTGCGTGCCGCCGAGGGAATGCGCCAGCAGCCCGCCAAGGAAAGCACCTTGCCCACTGACAGCGCCTGTTGCATAGCTGTTGCGAATCGACACGCTGCTCGTGGCTAGCCCCACAAGCCCACCGGTGCGGTGGATGACGGTGATGCCGGGGCTGTTGAAGCCTTGGTTGGTCACATTGCCGGTGGCGTAGCTGTCCAGCACCGAGCCGCCACCACTCACAAAATCGCTCCCCATCTGACCGATCAACCCGCCCGCGCCGCTATCCACCGCGACGGTGCTGATCCCGGTACTGGTGACATTGCCTGAAGCGTAGGAGCGCGTGATCGTGCCGGTCGAATAGTTCAAGCCAACCAAGCCGCCTACAGCCGTATTGCCCGTGACGTTGCCGGTCGCGTAGCTCTCGACAATCGCGGCCTGGTTGCTGCCCACCAGCCCGCCGGCGTGATAGTCCTTCGTACCATTTACGGTGGCCGTGGAAAAGCTGTTGGCAACTGTGCCGCTGCTGTGGAAGCCGATCAGTCCGCCAATGTATCCGCCTTGACCATCATCTCGCACCGTTCCACTTGACGAGGCGCGGCGCACAGTACCGGAGTTGGTGCCGATCAACCCGCCGAGTGGCGTACCCGGTGAGTTGTTGGCGCTCACCGTGCCTGCGCTGCTTACGTCATGCACCAAGCCGCTGTTGCTGCCAATCAGGGCCCCCACATTTGTGCGCCCAGCGATGGACACGCCTGTGAGGTTTAGGTTGCGCACCGTGGCGGCGGCACTCGCGGTGCCAATCAGGCCAATCGTGCTTTGGGTGGGTCGGTTGATCGTCAAGCCGCTTACGGTGTGGCCCAAGCCGTCCAGAACACCGGTGAAATTGGTAATGGGCGCGAAGCCCGCACCGCTGTTAAACCCTGCTGACGCGCCGGCGGCAATATCCGTACCCAAGGCGTAGCGGCCGCTGAGGTTGCCCTGAATGCCTTGCAAGTCTGTGCCGGTGGTGCTGCCTTGTGCGCCAAGGCTGTTGATGACGGTGTAACCCAAACCGTTTACGGTGTAGAAGCCCGTGCCGGTGCGGTCAAAATTCACCCGGCCGCCTGAGCCTACATTGACGGTGCCGCCTGCCACTGCCGCATCGGCGCCATTGGCGGTGGAGGTGTTCAGGGTGAGGGCTGCGGTGCCGGTGGCGTTCATTACGGCGTTGATGTTGATGCTGCGTGCGGCTGTGAGGGTGAGGCGGTTGGCGGACCAACTCACATTGTCGTTAACGAAAATATCGCCATTGCCGCTTGCTGCGCCTTGGGAACTTTGCGCGGTATGCAGAGTGATGTTGCTGCCAGCCAAGTTGGCGCTGAGTTGGGCACCCGTAATGTCACCCCCTGATGCGGCCACTTTGTAGTCTCTCGGGTCAATCAGCCACTCACCTGCTTGGCCACGCGGCGCGAGCGTGGTCACGGTGGCGACCGGTGCAATTTTTACCTGTGCACCCGAGGTTTCAACAAAGCCGCCGTTGCCGCCATTGGGTGCCGAGGCATCAATCTTTCCGGCTACGGTGACAGTGCCGCTTTCCATGTCGGCCAGCAATTCGACCACGCCGTTTTTCATGCGCATGGTTTGCGCTTCGATCGTGCCGGTGTGGTTGACTGCGGCGCGGCTCATGGCGTCTACCCCTTTGGCGGTGAGGATGACGTGGCCGCCGCCGGCCTGGATCAAGCCGCCGTTGTCAACCAGTGCGTTGATGCTGCCTTTGTCGAGTGTGTAGGCGAACGCGCTGCCGTCTTGCACGGTGAGGGTGACGGCTTCGGCGGCGGCGAGCAGCACCTTGCCTTCGGGCGCGCTGAGGGTGCCGCTGTTGCTGACCAGTGGTGCCATCAAGGCGATGACGCCGCCGGGGGCGGCGTTGATGGTGCCTTGGTTGACTACGCTGCCCGCGTTGGCTGTGCCGCGGAAGCTCAGCAGGCCAGACATGAAGTTGCTGTCGCTGATGCCGAGGCTCGTGGCGACGAGACCGCCGACGTTGACTTGTGCACCTTGACCAAACAACACGCCGTTGGGGTTGAGAATGTAGACCTGCCCGTTGGCGCTGATGCTGCCGAGGATGCTGGACGATTCGCGTCCGGTGACGCGGTTAAGCGTGGCGGCGGCGCTGTTGGGCTGATTGAAGCGGACGGCTTCGTTGGCCCCGACAGAAAAACTGTTCCAGTTGATGACTGCGCGCTGGCTGGCCTGATTGATGGTGGTGACTGCGCCGCTTTGGGTGATGGTGGCGCTGCCTGCGGCGACTTGGCCGCCGGCGGGGCCGGCGACAGTCGCCGGACTGATCGCCGAGAGCACCGCCAGTGCGCACAGCGTGAGAGGAAAAATGGCCGGAGAGCCGCTCCTGGAGCGGCTCTGGGCAGGCAGGCGGCCAGTGGCTGCTCGATTGCACGGCGTGCTACTTCGGCCTGCTTGGCGGGCTTGGTTCACTGGCTTGCTCTCCCCTTTAGGCAGTGGAAACCGCTGCCGTATTTTTTGGTATGGGCGGCGATGTATGTCCGGCCCACGCACTTCGCGCAAGCTCAATGATTACATTTCCGCACCTGCCCGTCTGCCCCCTAAACAGGGGACGTGGCGATTATGGGCCTATTCTGGCTTCGACGCACCGCCAACTTCGCGCTGAAACGGCAGCAGGATGCTGTAACGCACTCCCTTGCCGGTCTGCGCGTCAAGGCTGAGCCGGGCGCCAATGCGCGCGAGACGCGAGCGCAGGTGTTTGAGGCCCCGCCCCGCACGCACGGCAGTTGAATCAAAGCCACGCCCGTTGTCTTCAAGAATAAGCAAAACCCCTTCATCAGGTTGCTCGGTGGCCGACACCAGCAGATCGCTTGCGCTGGCATGCTTGAGAACATTGGTCACGATCTCTTGAACCACACGCAGCAGGTCCAGCGCGTGTGGCGCGTCTAACCAGGGAAGCGCAGGCAGATCATCCATACGCCAGACAATGTTGAGGCCCGCCGCTTGAAGGCGGTTGCCAAAGCGATGGCGCAGGGCGCCCAGCAGCGAAGGAAGATCGTGTTGATTTGGCTCAAGCGACTCAATCACGATCCGGAGATCGTCCAGGCTCGCGGCGAGCGCCGCAGCGGCGTCGCTGGCAGTGGCGGTGCCGTTGTTGAGACCGGCGAGGGTGTGCATCAGGGAGGCGCCGATGCCATCATGAATGTCTTGCACGAGGCGTTCGCGCTCGAGCAGCAGAGTTTGCTTTTTTTGCGTCTCCAAAAGTTCGCGCTGCTTGACCAGCAGAGCCTGCTCGCGTTCCGCCAGTTTTTGGCTGAGCAAGGCATTGTTTTGTTCAATCACCGAGAGCGCCATGATGTAACGGCGTTGCATCAAGAATTCGGCAACGATGAAAAGCACAAATGCGCCGTAGGGAAACAGCCAAATGCCATCTGGCGCAACCTGGGAACTCATAAGCGTAATGTCGTGAAATCCGGTAGCAAACAAAAACCACAGCGCAGCGCTGAGCATCCAATAGGATATTTCACGGTGTTTGCATGCGAGGTACGTCAGCAGAACCGAGATGTAAAGAAATACGGCGGCGCTCGCATAGTGCTGCAGGCGCATGCCGGTCAACGGCCAATCCCAGATGGGCATCGTGGCGAGCGTGGTAACGGTCGTGAAAATGATGTGAACCAATTCCACTTTGGGATAGCTCAATTTGTTGAAGCGGAATACGAAAGCGGCGTAGCACAGGAACACCCAGGCGGTGGCTGCATCGACGATGAAGCCATACCACTTCGACAGCGCATCGTTGGTGGAAATCTCATGGGTAAATTGCAAATTGGCGACGACCAGACTCACTGAGAGCAGAGCCAGCCAGAGATGCTCCCGTTCGATGCGCCGGCGCAGCCACATCACAAACGACAGCGCGCCCATGATGGCAACCAGAATGATGCCCATGACCGGAAGGCTATGTTGAAAAAATTCACGCAAATTGCGTTTGGGCAACAGCTCGTAGGACTTGCCTGCGTAGAGTGAACCCAAAGCGTAGCCCTGGCTCACACGATAAGGAATAGCCAAAACGATTTCAACTTGCTTGCCCGGCCGGATCAGGTGCGGCGGCAGCGAGACGAACACCGGGTGATTCCAGAGCATGCGCCAGTCGTCGAGCTTGACGTCGAGCAGTTGCCCATCAGCCCAGACCGAATAGGCGCCTCCCATGATGCGGGTGCCATAGATGGCCATCAAATCAGAGGGCGCTGCATCGGCGGGGACGGTGTAGGTGAACCGGAACCAGGCGCGCGCCAGTTTTTCGACCGGATCGTTGGATGCGAATGCCGGTTGTTCGCTCCAGTCAGGCAGGTTTGTTGCAGTCCACACCGCCGCAGCCGGACGGGGCATGGCGTTGACCATGTCACGAAAGCCCGCGAGGTTATAGGCCGCTGTTGCCGGCAACGGCTCAATCCAGCGCTGCACGTTTTGAACGCGCTGGTACGTGACCGGGTAGGCAGATTGCTGCCACAGAAGCATGCCAAGGACTGCGAGAGTAGCCGGCAGACCGATGCACCACAGGCTGATGCGCATCAGCCCAGTGGTGCGGGCCTTAGCCGAGTTCGACACCAGCGCGGCGAGCCTCGTAAAGCGCCTCGGTCTTGGAGTTGACGTGAAGCTTGCGGTAGCAGCGCTTGACGTAAGTGAGCACCGTAGTGCGTGAAACGCCCATCAGTTGCGCCACCTCGTCGTAGGTATAACCCTTGTTGGCCAGCATCAATACCTGCCGCTCCTGCGGGGTCAGCAGATCTGCGGAGGCAGCCCGGTCAGGAGAGCGCGGGCTGGCGGACGCGTGCGGGCTGGCCAGCAGGTCGAGCAATTGCCGCGCTACCGTTGGACTGATCGCGCTGCCGCCATTGCGGACGATGCGTATTTGCTCACAGAAATCAACGTGGCCGCCATCTTTGACGAGGTAACCGGTTGCACCAGCCCGAATGGCAGATACAACATTGCGTTGATCGCCAAAAACGCTTATCACCATCACGTCGCAGTCGGGCCAGCGTGATTTCGCGGCACCAATGAGTTCCAATCCACTCCCACCCGGCAAGCCCAAATCGACCAGCAACACATCAGCCGCAGGTTCTTCAAGGAGCCGCATGCCCGGTTGCAAATCATCTGCCGTGGCAATCAGATGCAAATCGGGAGCGGCACCCACAGCGCTGGCCAACATCGCCAGGAAAGCTGGATCGTCTTCAACTGCCATTACGGTCGTCGTCATGGGGCCGAAGGGTACTTGGGGCGCGCGCGATTGGCAAGTGCCGCTGCACACTCTTGCTGCACACTCTTGCTGCACACTCGTGCATCGCCAAGCTGGAGTGCCATGCTGAATGTGCCAAAACGGATGGGTGTAATTGAAGTTTTTTCGAGGCGTATAATCCGCGCCCTTTCCGTCATTGCCTAATAATTAGGCGATGCAAAATAGCAACAATCACGCAGCAAAGCTTGACTTTTCAACACGGCGATTTCACACCACGGCGTCCGGGATCAACACCATCGTGCGAATTGGTTCACACACACTACGCAACAATCTGTTCGCCGCCCCGATGGCCGGCGTGACAGATCGTCCGTTCCGCCAACTGGTCAAGCGCCTCGGCGCGGGCTATGCCGTGTCCGAAATGGTGGCGTCGAACACCGCGCTCTACGCCAGCGAAAAATCGAAACGCCGGATGGATCATCAAGGCGAGGCCGAGCCCATCTCAGTGCAGATCGCCGGCGCCGAGCCAGCGATGATGGCCGAAGCTGCGCAGGTGAACATTGCACGTGGTGCGCAGATCATCGACATCAACATGGGTTGCCCAGCGAAGAAGGTGTGCAACAAATGGGCCGGCTCGGCCCTGCTCACTAACGAAGCGCTGGTCGGCGAGATTCTCGATGCCGTCGTCAGCGCCGCGACGGTCGCGCACAACATCCCGGTCACGCTCAAGTTCCGCACCGGCTGGGACCCCGAGCACAAAAATGCCGTGCGCATTGCGCAGATGGCGGAGTCGGCCGGCATCCAGATGCTCACCCTGCATGGCCGCACCCGCGCCTGCGGCTACAAGGGCGCGGCCGAGTACGAGACGATTCGCACGGTTAAGCAAACGGTAAAAATTCCCGTAGTGGCTAATGGCGACATCGACTCGCCGGAGAAAGCGCGCTACGTATTGAATGCGACCGGTGCCGACGCCATCATGATCGGCCGCGCGGCGCAGGGGCGGCCGTGGATTTTTCGCGAGATCGCGCATTACCTGGAGCACGGCACGCATTTGCCAGCCCCGCGTCTCGAAGAAGTGCGCGACATTTTGATCGCGCATCTGCATGACCATTACGCGTTTCAAGGTGAATACCTCGGCGTGCGCACCGCGCGCAAGCACATCATTTGGTACACCAAAGGGCTCGAAGGCTCGCACGGTTTTCGCCAGCACATGAACACGCTGGACACGACGGACGAGCAGTTGCGCGCCATCAACCGTTTCTTTGATGAACAGATGATCCTGCACGACCGGCTGACCTATGTGCAGTTTGGTCAAGCCGCGAACGACGGGCAGGACACGGACTCAAAACAAATGGACTCAAAACAAAAACTGGAGGCACTGGCCGCATGAGCAAGGTAGAACAACGCGGCGAGATTGCCGAATGCATCCGCAAGAATCTGGATAAATATTTCCGCGACCTCGATGGGGCAAAACCCAACCCGGTCTATGACATGGTGCTGCACGCGGTAGAAAAACCGATGCTGCATATCGTGTTGCGCGAGGCCGGTGGCAATCAAACGATTGCGGCAGAGATTCTCGGCATCAACCGCAACACGCTGCGCAAGAAAATGTTGCTGCACAAAATCAAGTAAGCCCGTCAAGCACCCCTTTAAGCGCGCCATGAGCATCAAACAAGCCCTTCTCTCCGTCTCCGATAAATCCGGCCTGCTCGATTTCGCGCGCGCGCTGCATGCGCGTGGGGTGAAACTGCTCTCGACCGGCGGCACCGCCAAGCTGCTGCGCGACAACGGCGTACCGGTCACTGACGTGTCGGACTACACCGGCTTCCCCGAAATGCTCGATGGCCGCGTCAAGACCCTGCACCCGAAAATTCACGGCGCGCTGTTGGGCCGCCGCTCCCTGCCCGCGCACGTGGCGGTGATGCAAGAGCACGGCATCGAGAACATTGATCTGGTCTGCGTCAATCTCTATCCGTTCACGCAAACCATCGCCAAGCCCGATTGCACGCTCGAAGACGCGATTGAAAACATCGACATCGGTGGTCCGGCGATGATCCGCTCGGCAGCAAAAAACTGGGAACACGTCACCGTGGTGGTTGACCCTGCCGACTACGCGCGCGTGTTGGGCGAGATGCAGGCGAACGACGGCGCAACGACACGCGCAACCCGCTTCGCGCTGTCGGCCAAGGTCTACAGCCACACTGCGGCTTACGACGGCGCGATCAGCAATTACCTCACTTCCCTCACGGCGGGACTCGCGGGCCCAGCCAAGCACCCGGCGCGCAGCGACTACCCAGGCAAACTCAATTTGCAATTCACCAAAGTGCAAGAGATGCGCTACGGCGAGAACCCGCACCAGAGCGCGGCGTTTTATCGCGATGCGCATCCCGCCATCGGTTCGCTCGCTGCCTATACCCAGTTGCAGGGGAAGGAACTTTCGTACAACAACATCGCCGATGCGGATGCGGCGTGGGAGTGTGTGAAAACGTTTTCCGACCTTGGCAACACCACTGCATGCGTGATCATCAAGCACGCCAACCCCTGTGGCGTCGCCATCGGCGCGAACGCGCTCGAAGCCTATTCAAAAGCGCTCAAGACCGATACGACATCAGCCTTCGGCGGCATCATCGCGTTCAACGGCGCGCTCGATGGCGAGGCGGCCGAGGCAGTGGCAAAACAGTTTGTCGAAGTGGTGATTGCCACCGAGTACGACGCGCGCGCGCTGGAGATTTTTTCCGCCAAGCAAAACGTGCGGCTGCTCACGGTGCCTCTGCCGCCGTTATCCGGCAATGCGGCAAGCGGCAACCAGCGCGACTTCAAACGCGTCGGCGGCGGCTTGCTGGTGCAATCGCCCGACTCGAAGAACGTCCAGACAAACGAGTTCAAAGTCGTCACCCAACGCGCGCCGACGCCACAAGAGATGACCGACCTCCTATTCGCCTGGCGCGTCGCAAAATACGTGAAGTCGAACGCCATCGTGTTCTGCGCCGGCGGCATGACGCTCGGCGTCGGCGCCGGCCAAATGAGCCGCGTCGACTCGACCCGCATCGCCGCGATCAAGGCGCAAAACGCCGGCTTGTCTCTCGCCGGTTCGGTCGTCGCGTCCGATGCCTTCTTCCCGTTCCGCGACGGCCTCGATGTCGTCGCCGAAGCCGGTGCGAAAGCAGTGATTCAACCGGGCGGCTCGATGCGCGATGAGGAAGTGATCAAAGCCGCCGACGAGCACGGCGTCGCGATGGTCTATACCGGCATCCGGCATTTCCGCCATTAACCGCGGCCACACGCCAGCACGCTTGTGCGCATCCTAGGCATCGACCCCGGCCTGCGCGCCACCGGCTACGGCGTGATCGAAGCGGCCGGCACCAAGCTCGCCTACGTCGCCAGCGGCACGGTGCGCATTCCGTCCGGTGACGAATTGCCGATTCGCCTCAAGGCAATTCTCGATGGCTTGGCCGAAGTGATCGCGCTGTATCAACCGCAGATCGCGGTAATCGAAAAAGTCTTCGTCAACGCCAACCCGCAATCGACGCTGTTGCTCGGCCAAGCGCGCGGCGCAGCGATCTGCGCACTGGTCATCGCGAATCTGCCGGTGAGTGAATACACCGCGCTGCAAATCAAGCAAGCGGTGGCGGGCCACGGCAAGGCGCAAAAATCAGCGGTGCAGGAGATGGTGCGGCGCTTGTTGAAACTCTCCGGCACGCCCAGCCCCGACTCGGCTGACGCGCTGGCCGCAGCGATTTGCCACACCAATCATGCGGGCGTCAAAGCCGCAGCCGGCGGGCAGTTCGCGCGCATGGGGTTGAAGATTAAAGGCGGGCGGCTCGTAGATTAACTGGTGTTCACGGGTTTTCACCGAATCAAGCGGCTGACTCTAGGAAGCCTTTCCTTGAGAATATGCATATAATATGCATAATACAAATATGGAAGCCGAGTTCGACCCCGCCAAAGCGCGCAGCAATCTTCGCAAACATGGCGTGAGCTTTGCACATGCCGAGCAGGCGTTGCTGGATCAAATTGCTTTCACGGTTGAAGACCCGGACGCTGTCGATGAGCAACGCTTCATCACCTTGGGAATGGATGCCCTGGGGCGCGTGCTGGTCGTGGTTCACACTCTGCGCGGTGAGCGGACGCGCTTGATTTCCGCCCGCAAAGCATCTCCACGAGAATCGGAGCGATACCATGCGTGACGAATACGATTTCAGCCGCGCCAAGCGCGGTGCGGTGATTCCGTCACCCGGCAAGACCCGCATCACCATCATGCTCGATGATGATGTGATCGAGGCGTTCCGGGTGCGCGCGGAGAACGCAGGTACGGGTTATCAGACGTTGATCAACTCGATCTTGCGCGAGTCGATTCTGGGCGAGGCTGCCAAGCAAAAGCCTCTTACCGTGGCGACCCTCAGGCGCGTGCTGCGCGAGGAACTGCGCGCCGCCTGAGTTCGGATCAAAGTGATCGATTGGCCGAAGGCCCACTCCCACCAAGGCTTCCAGCACATCACCAAGCCGCGACCCGCCGCCAGAGCGCCTCTTCGGCCTATCTCCTTTTGCAAATTCGCACCGCAAAACCGGACTGATAAACTTCGCCCATGATCGGACGCCTTGCTGGAACCCTGCTGGAAAAAAATCCACCTCACGTGTTGGTGGATTGTGGCGGTGTCGGCTACGAAGTCGATGTGCCGATGTCTACGCTCTACGGCCTGCCCGATGCGGGCGGCAAAGTGGTGCTGTTTACCCAGTTGATCGTGCGCGAAGACGCGCATCTGCTCTACGGTTTCGGCACGACACAAGAGCGCGAGGCGTTTCGCCAGCTCACCAAAATCTCCGGCGTCGGGCCGCGCACTGCGCTGGCGGTGTTGTCGGGCATGTCGGTCGCGGAACTCGCACAGGCGGTGACGATGCAGGAAGCAGGGCGCTTGACCAAAGTGCCGGGCATCGGCAAGAAGACCGCCGAGCGTTTGCTGCTGGAGTTGAAGGGCAAGCTCGGTGCTGATCTGTCGTCGGTGATGGATGTGAATCGTCCTGCGCCTGCGGGCAACGATGTGCTCAACGCGCTGCTCGCGCTGGGCTACAACGACCGCGAGGCGTTGGCGGCGATCAAGCTCGTACCCGAGGGCTTGTCGGTGTCGGAAGGCATTCGGCATGCGTTGCGCTCGTTGTCGAAAGCTTGAGACTAAAAACGCAACATGGCTATCGAACCCGACCGCCTTACCTCCAGCGCTTCCGCCGACCGCGTGATCTCTGCGGCACCCGTCTCGAAGCAAGAAGAAGCCTTCGAGCGCGCGCTGCGCCCGAAGGTGCTGGACGAATACGTCGGCCAAGAGAAGGTGCGCGAGAAGCTGTCGATCTTTATCTCGGCGGCGAAGAAGCGCAGCGAGGCGCTCGATCACGTGTTGTTGTTCGGCCCGCCGGGTCTGGGCAAGACGACGCTCGCGCACATCATCGCGCATGAGATGGGGGTGAACCTGCGCCAGACGTCCGGCCCGGTGTTGGAGCGCGCTGGCGATCTCGCTGCGCTGCTCACCAATCTCGAAGCCAACGATGTGTTGTTCATCGACGAGATTCATCGCCTCTCGCCGGTCGTCGAAGAGATTTTGTATCCGGCGCTGGAAGATTTCAAGATCGACATCATGATTGGCGAGGGGCCGGCGGCGCGTTCGGTGAAGCTCGATCTACAACCTTTCACCCTCATCGGCGCGACCACGCGCGCGGGCATGCTGACCAATCCCTTGCGGGATCGCTTCGGCATCGTCGAGCGGCTGGAGTTTTATTCGCCGGAAGAATTGACGCGCATCGTCAAGCGCTCGGCTGCTTTGTTGAAGGTGGAGACGCATGACGACGGTGCGCTGGAGATTGCGCGGCGTTCGCGCGGCACGCCGCGCATCGCGAATCGCCTGTTGCGCCGGGTACGCGATTACACCGAAGTGAAGGCCGACGGCAAAGTGAGCCGCGCCACTGCTGACCTCGCGTTGAAGATGCTCGATGTCGATGCAATTGGTCTCGACATGATGGATCGCAAGCTGTTGATGGCGATCATCGAGAAGTTCAATGGCGGGCCGGTGGGTCTCGACAATGTGGCAGCGGCGATTGGTGAAGAGTCCGACACGATTGAAGATGTGCTCGAACCGTATTTGATCCAGCAGGGTTATTTGCAGCGCACGCCGCGCGGGCGGGTAGCGACGTTGCTCGCCTACCGGCATTTCGGCATCGCCGCACCGGCTGCGGATGCGAACCGCGATTTGTTTTGAGCGAGTTTGAACGAGTTTGAATGATTGGCTCGCAGGCCGTAACCCCATTCGGCACGGTTCTTCGTTTGTAGCTTGGTAGCGCGACTTCATGCGGGTTTTCCCTGCATCGGGTTAACCCGGTGTAGTTGGAACTCGGCGCGACTGCGCTGCTCGAAACCCACATCTACGGAGAAAACACGATGAACACTCTGCACACTCTGGCCGCCGCCGCCCTGCTCAGCGCGGCGTCCGCCTCGCACGCTTTTTGCGGCTTTTTCGTCGGCAAGGCCGATGCGAGTCTATTCAACGAAGCCTCCAAAGTGGTGATGGTGCGCGACGGCGACCGCACCACGATCAACATGCTCAACGACTATCAGGGCGAGTTGAAGGAATTCGCGCTCGTCGTGCCGGTGCCGGAGGTGCTGAAGAAGGAGCAGATTCGCACGCCGTTCAAGGCGCTGTTTGACCGGCTCGATGCGTATTCGTCGCCGCGGCTGGCGGAGTATTTCGATCCGAATCCGTGCGCGCCGCAGCGCGCCGAGCTCTCCATGATGCAGCGGTCGTCCGCACCCGTCGCCAAGTCCGCCGAGATGCGCGATGACGTCAAACGCAAACTCGGTGTCACCGTCGAAGCCGAATACACCGTCGGCGCTTACGACATCGTGATCCTTTCTGCCAAAGAGTCGGACGGCCTCGAAACCTGGCTCAAGCAAAGCGGCTACCGCATTCCGGCGGGCGCATCAAAAGCGCTCGGCCCGTACATCAAACAAAACATGAAGTTCTTCGTTGCCAAAGTCAACCTTGAAGAACTAGCAAAGACCGGCTCGAACCTATTGAGTCCGCTGGCGTTCTCGTTCAAGAGCGAGAAATTCATGCTGCCGATTCGCCTCGGCATGGTCAACGCCAAGGGGCCGCAAGATTTGGTGGTGTGGATGCTGACGCCCAAAGGCCGAGTCGAGACCACCAACTATCGCACCGTCAAACTGCCGGCCGACATCGACATCCCCGCCTACGTAAAGACCGACAACAAGGAAAACTTCGCCGCCTTCTACAAGGCGATGTTCAAGACCCAGGCCGAGCGCGAGCAATACCGCGTTGTGTTCACCGAATACTTTTGGGACATGAGCTGGTGCGACCCGTGTGCAGCGAATCCGCTGTCGGCGCAAGAGCTGCGCAATCTTGGGGTGGACTGGATCAAGGGCGAGGGTGTGGCGGGGGCGGCACCGAACGGCAACGCGCGGCGGTTTCAAAATGATGACTCGCGTCCGGTGATGGTGACGCGCTTGCATGTGCGCTACACGCCCGAAACGTTTCCCGAAGACTTGATGTTTCAGGAAACTGGCGACCGGCAAAACTATCAGACCCGCTATGTGCTGCGCCACGCGGCACAAGTCGCGCCCGATGCGTGCCCTCAGGCGCGCCCGTATCTGCAACAGGTCAACCTGCGCAAAGAGAAAGAGTCGCAAACGCTGGCCTCGCTCACTGGGTGGGACATCAACCGGATTCGCAAAACTTACGGCGTGACGCGCGCTGAACCGGATGCATGGCAGCGCTTGTTTAACGTTGCGCCGTGAGAATCGCCATGTCCCGCTCCGTGCAAACCGTTGACTACCAAGGGTTTTCGGCCATCGACAACGCCAGATCAGCCATCCATGCGCTTCTCCGGGGTATGGACTGGTTAAAAAAGGCCGATGCGCGATTGTTTCAAATCGCGTTTCTCGCGGGCCTGTTAACGCTCGGCGTGCTGGCCCGCGACTTCAGCTTGCGCCCGGAGCAGATGGCGCTGACATTCGTAGCCGGCCTCGCGACGCAAGTGTTTTGGGTGCGGCGTTTGAACTTGCCGCAGGTGGGTGTGCTGTCCGCGTTAATCACCTGCTTCGGTTTGTCGATCTTGCTGCGCGCCGATTCAATCTGGGTTCATCCGCTGATCGCGGTACTTGCTCTCTCAACAAAGTTCGTCGTGCGGGTGAGTGACAAACTCGGCAGCAAACATTTGTTCAACCCGGCAAACCTCGGCGTGATCGCGGCGATCACGCTGTTGCCCGGCACCTGGATTTCACCCGGGCAATGGGGCAGCGATCTGGCGGCGGCGCTGCTGTTCGTCGCGCTAGGCGGGGTGGTGACGCAGCGCGCGCGGCGCGTCGATACGAGCTGGATTTTTCTCGGTACGTTCTTGCTGCTAATCGCAGCGCGTCTCTGGTGGCTCGATGTGCCGACGCCGCGCATCGGCACGCTGCTTTGGCATCAACTGCAAAACGGCGCGCTGTTGTTGTTCACCTTCTTCATGATCTCTGATCCGATGACGACGCCGAATCACAGCGGAGCGCGGATTTTTCACGCGCTCACGGTCGCTGTCTTCGCCTGGGTCTGGCAGATGCTGTTGTATCAACCGGCAGGACCAGTGTGGGCACTGTTTTTACTCACGCCGCTGGTGCCACTGCTGGACTTCTTTTTCAAGGGCACAAAGCATCAATGGCGTCCGGTCGATACGCACGCGCCGTCACATGAACCATCACCTAAAGCATCACCTGAACCATTACGCCCCTCGGTTAAAATCACTGCATGACAGTCACCCAAGACCTCTCGATCCTCTCCCTCATTACCAACGCCAGCCTGCCGGTGCAGGGCGTGATGACGCTGCTATTCATCGTCTCCTTGATGAGCTGGACCTACATTTTCCGTAAATGGTTTGTGCTCAAAAAAGCGCAAAAACAGACCGACCAATTCGAGCGCGACTTCTGGGCTGGCAACGACTTGAACGCGCTGTATCAATCGGCTGCGAACGACCGTCACGGCTCCGGCAGCCTGGAGCGCATTTTTGAAGCGGGGATGCGCGAGTTCATCAAGGTCAAAGCGTCGCAACGCTCGGACGCCACCGTGCAGCTCGAAGGCGCGCGCCGCGCGATGCGTGCGGCGTATCAGCGCGAGATGGATTTTCTTGAATCGCATCTTGCGTTTCTGGCCTCTGCGGGTTCGGTGTCCCCTTACGTCGGTCTATTCGGCACCGTGTGGGGCATCATGAATTCGTTTCGCGGTCTCGCCAATGTGCAGCAGGCGACGCTCGCCAATGTTGCGCCGGGCATTGCGGAAGCACTGGTCGCGACCGCGATTGGCCTGTTCGCCGCGATCCCCGCAGTGGTCGCCTACAACCGCTATTCGCACGACATTGATCGTCTTGCCAACCGTTTCGAGAGCTTCATTGAAGAGTTCTCGAATATTTTGCAGCGGCAGACGCGCTAAGTATGGCCGGCACCATTTCACGACGCGGCCGCAGCGGTCGCCGCATGATGAACGAAATCAACGTCGTGCCGTATATCGACGTGATGCTGGTGCTGTTGGTGATCTTCATGGTCACCGCGCCACTGGTGACGCCAGGCCAAATCGAGTTGCCGTCGGTGGCGAAAATGTCGAATGCGCCGACGCAGCCGGTGGAAGTGATCATCGATGCGAAGGGCGATTTGCGTTTGCGCGAGCGCGGCGCCGCGCAGATCGACAAGCCGTCGAATCGCGAAGAGATCGTCAAGTACGCGAAGACACGGCAAACTGAAAAAGCCGAGACGCCAATCGTGATTTCTGCCGACAAAAATGTGAAGTACGAAGTCGTACTCGGTGTGATGGATGAATTGCAGAAGGCCGATGTGAAGCGCATCGGCCTGTCGGTGAAGCCTGCGGGCAAGTGACGCGACCGCATACGCGCAAACAACGATGAGCACCGCCACCCTCAATCTGCCCTACACGCCTCAACTTGACAGCGGCGCGATTCGCTCGTTCATATTTGCGGCGCTGGTGCATGGTGCGCTGTTTGGGTTTCTCTACTTTGGTGTGCGTTGGCAGAGTGAGACACCACGCCCGATTGAAGCTGAATTGTGGAACCCGCTGCCAAGCTCGCCGGCGCCCGCGCCCAAAGCCCAGACGCCGCCGGTTGAGGTGAAGCCAGAGCCAAAGCCCGACGTGGAGCCGCCAAAGCTAGTGCCTAAGCCCGACATCGCCATCAAGGACGAGAAAAAAGAAGAAAAGAAAAAGCCTGAGCCAAAGCCAAAGGTTCAGAATGATCCAATTGCACGTGATCTGATGAAGGAACAATTTAACAAGGAGATGCAGCGCGATGCTGTGGCGCGTGCGGCGGAGAAGGAGACCGCCTCTGCTTCGGGGCGTGAAAACCAAAACTGGTTGCGCGCCATCAACGCGCACATCAAGCGCAATTTTGTCTTTGCCGACACGTCGGTGAATCCGAATCTTGAGGCGCGCTTTGAAGTCAGACTTGCCCAAAGTCTTAGAATTCTTGACATTCGACTGCTCAAGCCGAGTGGCAATCCGGCGTTCGATGCTGCCGCGCAACGCGCGATAGACGCGTCATCGCCACTGCCTGCGCCGATGAGCGCTTCGGTAGCGATTCCCAGCACGATTGAAATCCCCATGAGGCCCGAGAAAAAATGAACCCTCTCTTTGCGTTGCGCCGTGCGATGTGCGGCATCTGCATCGGTATAAGTGCGCTCGGCCTGATGCCCTCGGCCTATGCGCAAATCACGCTCGATCCGGTCACCCCTGGCTCGCAGCAATACCCGATCGCGATCACCAACCTCCCCGGCGAGGCGGCGCTGCCGCAGAGCATCGCGCAGATCGTGCGCGATGACTTGAATCGCAGTGGCTTGTTCAAACTAATCGATGCGTCCAACCTGCCGGTGCCGGCCGACACACTGCAAGTGCGCTTCCCCGACTGGAAGAGCCGGGGTGCCGACTTTCTCGCATTCGGTCGCGTCGTGCCGTCGCCGGATGGGCGGCTGACGGCGCGCGTATCGCTGGTCGATGTGGCGAACCAGAAGGAACTCGGCAACTACGCCTACACGCTGGCCCCAGCGCAGACCCGCGTCACCGCACATCGCATCGCCGACAACATCTACAAAGCGGTGACTGGCGAAGACGGCTACTTCAACTCGAAGATCGCGTTCGTCAAAAAAGCCGGGCCGCGGTTTGATTTGATCGTCGCCGATAGTGACGGACAGAGCGAGCAATCAGCGCTGACCTCGCGCGAGCCGATCATCTCGCCGCGCTGGTCGCCCGATGGCACCAAGCTCGCTTACGTGTCGTTTGAAAACAAGAAGCCACAAATCTGGGTGCATGAGATTTACACCAGCAAACGCACGCTGGTCGGCAACTTTCGCGGCAGCAACAGCGCGCCGGCCTGGTCGCCCGATGGCAACACACTGGCGATTGCGCTCACCCTGTCGGGAGCGACGCAGATTTATTCGATCCCCGCTGGCGGCGGCGAGCCGAAGCGCTTGACCAACTCGGGCGGCATCGATACTGAACCTGCCTATGGCATTGATGGTTCGATCTACTTCACCTCAGATCGCGGCGGTGGGCCGCAGGTTTATCGCATGAGCGGCAGCGGTGGCGATGCTCGCCGCATCACCTTCAAAGGAACGTACAACGTCTCACCAAGGGTTAGCCCGGATGGGAAAACCTTAGCCTATGTGAATCGAACCAACGGCGTGTTCCGCGTGTCTACCCTGGACTTGACCAATCAGGGCCAGGAGAACACCTTGACCGATACCGACAAAGATGAATCCCCCAGTTTCGCGCCGAATGGCCGCATGCTGCTCTACGCCACCGAAATCGGCGGGCGCGGTGTGCTGGCGATGGTGTCGAGAGACGGGCTGGTCAAGCAGCGCATCACCGTGACAGCGGCCGATGCGCGCGAGCCGGCTTGGGGGCCGGCGGTTAAGTAACAGGCACGAATAACCAAACGCACGAATAACCAAACGCACGAATAAACGCACGTCAATTCACATTTAACGGGAGAACATCATGAAACAGTTATTCGTTGCAGCCTTTACCGCATTGTTGCTCGCTGCGTGCTCGTC
>JAYVSR010000180.1:0-13118 GCA_043775155.1 Burkholderiales bacterium
TCGAAGCGCGCAGTGCGCGCAGTGCTGGCATTGCTCTACGGCATCGCACGCGCACCGGGGAGTCAACAGTCGCAGTTTTATCTGAATTCGCAACAGTTCAGATTGCCGATTCCGAAGATTTATTGTTACGCCGGAAATCGCCTGACCCAGTACATCAAATCCGCGAAAGCCTTTCGCACGGTGGTGCAGGAAATCGGTGATGAAGTGTGGGCGGTTTGGCAGTCCAATCCAAATATTTTCCACGTTCACCCCACCGGAGCTGGAAGCCCATCCGGGCGAAACGCATTTGCGCGCATGTTTCAGTTCGAGATCGTCGACGCAAACACGGCGTCAGTGGTGTCAAGTTCACTCGGCATCCCGATCGTGCGGCTTACCGCAGGTACCCACGCTGTCGCGGGGAAACAAGTGGTGGTGAATCAGTCGCAGCTGGATAACCAGCAACCCAACATCGAGCAGCTGGTAGCCGCAATCGAATAATCGGAGAACATCATGGGACTCGCAGTCAAACGCATCGGCGCCGCGCGCCAAACAAAATCACGCGTCAGCGCCGTTGTTGATCCTGCTGAGCGCGAGGCGCGCATCAACCTCGCCGCCTGCTACCGCCTCGTCGCGCACTATGGCTGGAGCGATCTGATTTACACCCACGTTTCGCTGCGCGTGCCGGGCGCCGAGAACCACTATCTGCTCAACCCCTTCGGCTTCATGTTCGACGAGATCACTGCGTCAAGCCTGATCAAGATCGACCTCGACGGCAATTTGGTGGAGCCGTCGCCGCACCGCATCCACCGCGCCGGCTTCGTGATCCACAGCGCGATCCACGCCGCGCGGCCCGACGCGCATTGCGTGATTCACTCGCATACCCGCGCCGGCATGGCGGTGTCGATGATGAAGCGCGGGCTGTTGCCGCTGTCGCAGCACGCCATGCTGTTTCATGACAAGGTGGCGTATCACGACAGCGAAGGGTTTGCGCTTGATCTCGACGAGCGCCAGCGTCTCGCGCACGACATGGGCGACAAGCCGGTGATGATCCTGCGCAATCACGGCACCTTGGTCGCGGGCGAAACCGTGGGCCAGGCATTCTCGATGATGTGGCACTTGGAAAAAGCGATGCAGGCGCAGATCGATGCGCTGGCCAGCGGCGAGAAGTTGACGACGCCGTCGAAGCGCGTCGCGCAGCAAATTGCGCAGCGCGGTTTTTCGAAGACGAAGATCGCGCAGTACAGCGACGGGGCCAGCCCGCTCGGGCGGCTGGAGTGGCCAGGCCTGTTGCGCATGCTCGACCGCATCGATCCTTCGTATCGAGACTGAGCCGCACGAAAGTACTGGGTGGAACCCGGAGCCCGGACGAGCATTTCAAGCCGGTGAAGGCGCTCTGTGAAAGCCTCAAGACCGTTGATGGGGGCGGCTCTCCAGTCGGCGGCCTGTCAGCGCTTCACATGCTGGCTTTGCCGGTACCAGCGCACGATCTTGATCCCCGCCGCAGTGACGCGGTAGTCGAACCCGTGACCGGTGCGCGGCACCGGGTAGCGCCGCACGCGCCCGCCCTGTGCGGGTGTACCCATGCCCGAGTTGGTCTCGATCAGTTCGAGTGAATGGGCCACGCGCTCGGCCACCAGCCGCGCCGTGTTTGCATCCTCGTTGGCGATGTATTCGAGTGTGCGCAGATAGGCTTTGCGCGCACTCGGCATCCACTCATGCAGCGGCTTTTTGCTTTCGGGCATGGCGCTCGACAATCGCTCTTGCTTCCGCCATCACCTGGCTGTGGGGAACGCCCTGGCCCGCCGCCAGTTCGGCCAGCCCTTTGCTGGTTTCGCGGATGTCTTGCTCGACAAAATCGAAGCCAAACTTGAATACGTCATCGAGCAGATCTTGCGGCGCGCAACCGGCTTCTTTGGCGAGCCGGGCCAGACGGCGTTTGTGGCCCGCAGACAGGGTGGCGTCTATCGACATGGCTGGTGTCCGTGGAGGATGAGAACGCATAGTTTACTGGCGTTGACCTGAGGCAGTGGTGGTGCGGCAGTGGTGGCGCAGCAGTGGCGGTGCCGCAGTGGCTGTGCCGCGGGTATGTCGCCGCGCGCGCGTGTGGCAGTCCAAGCCTGCGGCGTATACTTTTCCCGCCGCCTCACACGCGGTCATCGGGTGCCGCAGTGCCGCTGCATTCAGAGTCATTCACCTACGGAGGAGTTAGTCAATGAAGACCCATTTCATCCCTGTTGCATTCGGTGCGCTGCTGGCCGGCGCGAGCATGCTGGCGCAAGCGCAAACCTGGACCGTGCCATCGCCGCAGCAGCGTTGCCCATCCAAGTGGGGCGCGAACGACGAAAAAGGCTCGGCGAATCATATGAACGCGAAATCCATCCTGCGCGCCAAAGAGTTGATGCGCACTGGCGAGATCGTCGAGATGGCGCATCCGCTCAACGCGCAGATGGCGTTTTTCGGCACGCGTCGTTTCGATGTGCATCCGAAGCGCACTTTCATGAATGATTTTTCGAATCGGCGCGGCTCGAACGAAGAAGTCGTTATCACCGAGCTGGGCCAGGTCGGCACGCAGTTCGACGGCTTCGCGCATCAGTCGCATGAAGACAGCCACTACAACTGCCACAAAACCGATGACATTTCTACCCGCGGCGGCTTCACCAAATTCGGCATGGACAAGATCGGCACGCTGATGACGCGTGGCGTGCTGCTCGACATCGCCGGCTTGAAGAACGTCGACATCCTGCCCGACACCTACGAGGTCACGGTGGATGATCTCGAAGGCGCAATGAAGCGGCAGAACCTCAAGCTGTTGCCCGGCGACGCCGTGCTGATCCACACCGGCTGGGGCAAGCTCTACGGCAAGGACAACGCGCGTTACGTCAAGACCTGCCCTGGCCTCGGCATCAAGGCGGCCGAGTATCTCGCCAAGCTGGACCCGATGCTGCTCGGCGCCGACAACTGGCCGGTGGAAGTCGCGCCGAATCCTGATCCGAAGCTCTCGTTGCCAGTGCATCAAGTGGCACTGGTGGTTAACGGCATTCACTTGCTGGAGAACCTCAAGCTCGACGAGATGGCGGCGAAAAAGATTTGGGAATTCGCCTTCGTGATGCAGCCGATCAAGGCGGCGTTCACTGGTTCGACCGTCGCACCGGTGGCGATTCGCTGAGCTGCGAGGCGTAGATTGTTTTGACGGTGATTCCCTGAAACCATTGTCCACCAATGGTTTCAGGGTGATCACCGGGAATCGGTGCGCGACAAAAAGCTTGGTCAGCGTATGTTTTCTACGCTTGAAATACCGTGACGCCAGAGTTGCCGGCGGCGTGTTGAATCACGCGCGGTAGCCACAAATTTCGCGCGCTACAAATTCTTCGCCTTGCGCCACACCGCAAACTCGGCCTTGACCACATCCCCCGGCGGATAAGTGCCGGGCAGGCTCGCGCCGCCCTGAATCCGTTCGAGCAAAAACGCTTCCATCACTTCCTGCTCGGCGGCGTCGCGCGCGACTTCATCGGCCAGATGCGCGGGGATCACGGCGACGCCTTCATCGTCGCCGACGATGATGTCGCCCGGATACACCGCGACGCCGCCGCAGCCGATCGGGACGTTCTGGTCGAGGGCGTGGTGGTGAATCAAGTTGAGCGGCGCGCTGCTGCCAGCGGTGTAGACCGGGAAATCCATTTTGGAAATTTCGCCGCTGTCGCGGATCGCGCCGTCGGAGACCAGGCCCGCGCCGCCGCGAATCATTAAGCGCGTGGTGAGAATCTGCCCGCCGGAGGCGACACGTTTTTCACCTCGGCAATCGAGCACCAGCACATGGCCGGGCGGGACAGACTCGATGGCTTTCCTCTGCGGATGCATCGGGTCGTCGAAAGCGGACAACTGGTCGAGGTCTTCGCGCGCGGGGATGCTGCGCATCGTGAAGGCTGGGCCGACCATGTTTCCTGTGGAGGGTTTCGTCATGCGCGCTACACCCTGAATGTAGACATTGCGCAAGCCACGCTTGAAGAGTTGCGTACACAGCGTGGCGACGCTGACTTTTTTTAGTTTGGCGAGGGTGTCGGGGTGCATATTTAGTCCGCCGTCGCACCAGATTTTTTCACCAGCGCAGCCCAACGCGGAATTTCTTTCGCCATGTGCGCGGCCAGCTCGGCCGGCGTGCTCGCGACGATCTCCATGCCGAATTGTTTCGACAGGCGCTCGCCATCGGGTGATTTCAAAATCTTCACGATCTCGGTGTTGAGGCGCGCCACGATGGGCGCGGGCGTTCCCTTCGGTGCATAGATCGCCTGCCACGAGGCCATGTCGAAATCCTTGACGCCGGACTCCATCATCGTCGGCAACTGCGGCGCCAGCACCATGCGCTTGGCGGTGGTGACGGCGAGCAGCTTCATCTTGCCCGCTTGCACCAGCGAGATCGCGGCGGTCATTTGATCGAACATGAAGGTGACCTGCCCTGAGGACACATCGAGCATGGCCGGCGGCGTCCCTTTGTATGGCACGTGGCGCAGCTCGACGCCGATCAGATCGGCAAACAATTCGCCCGCCAGATGCGTCGAGGTGCCTGAACCGCTGGAGGCGAAGGTGCGTTTGTCCGCGTCTTTTTTGAGCAGCGCCATCAGCTCGGCCACGGTGTTGATGCCGAGTGCGGGGCTGACCATCAGCACATTCGGCAGCGTGGCGACGAGGGTGATCGGCTCGAAATCTTTCACCGGGCCGTAAGGCAAATTTTTGTAGAGACTCGCGTTGATCGCGTGGGTGCTGATGGTGCCGCCGAACAGCGTGTAACCGTCGGGCTTGGACTTGGCGGCGTAGGCCGCGCCGACTGCGCCGGCTGCGCCCGGTCTGTTGTCCACCACCACTGGCTGCTTGAGCGCTTCGGCAAGCTTGGTGGACACGGTGCGGCCGATCACGTCGGTCGAGCCGCCGGGCGTGAAGGGGACGATGTAGGCCAGGGGTTTGTTGGGCCACGGGCCTTCCTGCGCGAAGGCGGGCAGCGAAGCCGCGAGGCCGAAGGTGCTGAGCGCTTGAAGCGCATTTCGGCGCGAAAGAGAGTTGGTCATGCGTGGGTTTCCGTTTCTGTTCCGTGAGCCGTGAGCCGGATTATTCAGTGCGGATGTTCTTGTCCGCAATCAATTTGGCGTAGCGCTTTTTCTCCGCCGCAATCAGCGCGATGAACTGCGCATTGGTCATGGCGCGCGGCAGCGCGCCTTGCGAGATGAAGCGCTCACGCGTCTCGGCTTCGCTCACCACCTCGCGCACATCAACCGCGATCTTGTCGATGATCACCTGCGGCGTGCCGGCTGGGGCGAGCAGGCCGAGCCAGGAGCCGGTGTCGTATCCGGGCAGGGCGGCTTCCATCATCGTCGGCACATCGGGCAGCGCCGGCGAGCGCGCGCTGCTGGTCACCGCCATGCCGCGCAATTTGCCGGCCTTCACGTGGCCCACCGCTTCGAGCACGGTGGTGAAGAGAATGTTGACGTGGCCCGCCATCAAGTCGGTCACCGCCGGGCCACCGCCCTTGTACGGCACGTGCAGCATCTTCACGCCGGCCATGTCCTCAAAAATCTCGGCGGCTAAGTGCGGCGCGCCGCCGGCGCCGGAGCTGGCGAACGTGACCTTGCCTGGCTCCGCCTTGGCCATCGCGATGAGGTCGCGCGGCGTCTTGGCGGCAAGCCCCGGATACGCCAACATCACCAGCGGCAAGTCGGCGACGAAGTTGATCGGCGCGTACGCGGTCTCGTGGTCGTAGGGCAGTTTTTTGTAGAGCGAGTTGTTGATCGCTATCGTGCCGACGTTGCCCATGATGAAGGTGTAGCCATCGGGCTTGGCTTTGGCCGCTGCCTCCATGCCGACGATGCCGGCCGCGCCGCCGCGATTCTCGACGACGACCGATTGGCCCCACTTGGCGGTGAGGCGTTGCGCGACGATGCGCGCGCCAACATCGGTGCCGCCGCCGGGCGGGAACGGGACGAGCATCGTTACCGCACGATTGGGGTAGCCCTGGGCCAGTACGAGTGAGGGCGAGAGAATGGCGGCGCAGGTTGCGCCGAGCGCGCATGCCTGAAGGAGCGTGCGACGGAAGGAGATGGGCATGATGTTGAGTCCTGTTCAGTGAATCTCCGGCTCGCCGCCGTCAGCCGAGGCAACGTGATCCGGTTCGAGAAAATCAAAATCACAACCCTTGTCGGCCTGCTGAATATGTTTGAGATACAGCACCCCATAGCCGCGCGTGAACTTCGGCGCCGGCGCCTTCCACGCCGCCTTGCGTTTCGCCATCTCGTCATCGCTGATCAGCATGTCGATGCGGCGCGCCTCGATGTCGAGCGAAATCATGTCGCCGGTTTGCACCAGGGCCAGCGGCCCGCCGACGTGCGATTCGGGTGTGACATGCAACACGCAGGCGCCATAGCTGGTGCCGCTCATCCGCGCGTCGCTGATGCGCAGCATGTCGCGCACGCCTTGTTTCAACAACTTTTGCGGTATCGGCAACTGCCCCCACTCCGGCATGCCGGGCGCGCCCTGCGGGCCGGCCGACTGCAACACGATGGCGCAGTTCTCATCGATGTCCAGATTCGGATCGTCGATGCGTGCATTCATGTCGTTGTAGTCCTTGAACACGACGGCGCGCCCAGTGTGTTTGTAGAACTTTTTCTCCATCGCGGCCGGCTTGATGATTGCGCCATCGGGTGCGAGGTTGCCGCGCAATACCGCGAGGCCATCCCTCGCCACCAGCGGGTTCGAGCGCGGGCGAATCACATCGTCGTTGTAAACCTCGGCGCCAGCGATGTTCTCGGCCAGCGTCTTGCTGTTGCATTGTTTCGCGCTGCCGTCGAGTAAGTCCCCCATCTGCGTCAGAAACCCACGCAGGCCACCAGCGTAATAGAAGTCTTCCATCAGGTAGGCACCAGAGGGCCGCAGGTTCGCCAGCACCGGGGTCTTGCGCGCAATCGCATCGAACTGATCGATGTTGAGGTTGATGCCGGCGCGTTTCGCCATCGCCACCAGATGGACGATGGAATTGGTCGAGCCACCGAGGCCGACCACGGCAGCGACGGCGTTGTCGAACGAAGCCGCCGAGAGCCAGTCAGTCGGCTTGACGTCCTGCCAGACCATCTCGACAATTGCCTTGCCGGTGAGCGTTGCCATTTGCGCGTGGCGCGAGTCCGGCGCGGGGATCGACGCTGCACCGGGCAGCGTAAAGCCGAGCACCTCGGCGGCGCTGGTCATGGTGGACGCGGTGCCCATCGTCATGCAATGCCCCGGCGAGCGCGCGATGCCGTCTTCGACATCCTGCCAGTCGTCCTCGGTGATGTTGCCGGCGCGCAGCTCGGCCCAGTATTTCCAGGTGTCGGAGCCGGAGCCCAAAAATTTTCCCTTGTAGTCACCGCGCAGCATTGGCCCGGCGGGAACAAAAATCGTCGGCAGGTTCATCGCCAGCGCACCCATGATCAGCGCCGGCGTGGTCTTGTCGCAGCCGCCCATCAGCACGCAGCCGTCAGCCGGATAGGAACGCAGCAACTCTTCCGTCTCCATCGCCAGCAGGTTGCGGTAGAGCATGGTGGTCGGCTTCTGGAATGGCTCGGCGAGCGACATCGCCGGCATTTCGAGCGGATAGCCCCCCGCCTGCCAGACCCCGCGCTTGACCTCTTCGACGCGCTGCTTGAAATGGCTGTGGCAGGAGTTGATGTCGCTCCAGGTGTTGATGATCGCGATCACCGGTTTGCCGGCGTAGTCGCTGCGGTGATAGCCCATTTGCGCGGTGCGCGAACGGTGGCCGAAGGAGCGCATGTCCTTGACGCCGTACCAGCGGTGGCTGCGAAGGTCTTCGGGTTTTTTGCGGGGGGTGGTCATGACAGGGTCCTTTAAAGTGGGAGCGAGCTTGGAGGTGTTACCGGTAACATGCATTTTGAAAATCGATAGGCGCAATAAGTCAATCTGACCGGCGCAGCGCCAATAGTCGCAGCATCGGAATCAGACTTGTACCGTGATTGCAGCCCCAACCTGTTGAGAAATTTGTTGCTCAATAGCGGTGTAGAGATCGACATCCAATTGCGGAGCGCGAATAGAGACAATGAGACTGTAGCGCGCAGGCAGGTCGTAGCGCTCTTGCGCTTTGCGTGAGCGCCACCAACCGTTCGATGGATACACGGCTAAGAAGCCGCGACTCGCCAATTCGGCGGCACTGCCGCGCCATACGTCTTGATGGAGTGAACCGCGATGTCGAAGTCCTTCACCGAGAGTCCATTTTGAGTCAGTCGTTGCACTGCCACTGCCGTCGTCTTCGCGGACAACTGCCGCATTGATGCGGACCTGAAAATCCTCGACGGTCTCAAGTTGTCTGCGCACAGCAAAGCGCAAACGATGTGAGGGATAGTGATATTTGGACGCACTTCCTCTCGCCGACGGATTGGGTTCAATGAAATACGACAACGTGACCCGCATCTCAACTTCAGTGTCTTGGAGTGCTTCCAACTGATCTTTCGGCCAAGGGAGCGCATGCAGATTCATGTCTCTGGTCTTGATGACGCTTTTTTCTTTCTTGTACGGATGTACTTGATCTTCCACCACCAGCGTCAGCGAATTGCCGGCGCTCCACTGCGCCCGATCGAGGTCGGGCACCCCCCAACCGCAGTGCCGAATGAGTTGTGCAAACTCCTGCTTGGTGCGCCGCGCGCCTTGTGTTGGAAGCATCTGCAGCATTGCTGGTGTCCACTCGGCCGAATGAACTATGAGCGCGCGAATCGTCTCGGGCCGAAGTTTTGGATATTCAGTCAGGAGTTGTGCAGCCATGCGGGCGCATAAAGCCGAGGCCGCGCTAGTAGCATTCGTCGTCCAGAACAATCGGGTGAGCGGGCGATTGTTTGTGGTGAGAAGTTCGAGACTGGCGAAAGTGTCCGTCACCACACCGTCAGTTGCCGCGTTTCCTCCTTCAAAGACGACATCGGGTTTCAGCGGCCAAGCGCGATCATTCCAAAGCGATGATGTCGTCGTGAAAGGGCTCAACGCGCCTTCAGGAGCGATAGATTGAAAGTGCTGCCCATTCGCTTCAGTGATCATCGTCTTGGACGTAAACGCGCCAACGGTCAGGGCATTCCATGCCTGACCAGGATCGTGAATCTGATGTGCCGAAACGCTTGATGGGTATGCGGCCCATTGATGGCTGTCGTCAATGTTGCCTGCCGACAGGACGAACAATCGAGGAAACTCTCCAGCATGCAGATCGTCAGACGCCAACGAATCAACCATGGCTGACCACGCCGAAGGCCGTCCCAAATCGCGGTAGTCAGTCGAGGTGATAGCTGAGGAGAAAACCCGCTTGCGCTGCCCAAAGTGCGTCTCGGGCCGGGTGACGCCTTGGGAAAACAAGTGGGCGTGATGTTTATCATCCCCCGCGTTGGCGCCATGATGCGGTGTGAGCTTCACTGATTCCAAACGATGATCAATGACGATAGGGCCGCTGGACTCCAAGGCTGCGTGCAAGTCGCCATAGGCGGCGAGCCCCGCCAGGCCGGTGCCATGGTTTTCGGCGTCGTCAGTTCCCCACGCCGGATCAACCGTATGAAGGTCAGCGGGCGCAATCACCCGATCCAAAAGTGGATGGCCCCGGTTGACTCCCGTATCAAGCAAACACACTCGCGGCGTGTCGTCTGTGTCTGGCGCGGTCTGTAGTCTTGCAAGCAAGTCATCAGCCCATTGCTGCTGATCGACACCACCCATGCCAACAAAAAATTCCGCAGTTTCTTTGGCGCGACGCAATTCCGCGACACAGTTCAAGGTCATCACAGACTGGGCGAGTTGCTGCTGCGATCCAAACATCACCACAACCGAGCGCTCGGGAAAATCCACGACCGCCTCGCTAACGGTACATTGAGACAATGCCGCGAGTTTCCTGAAATCGTCTACTGAGGCGTGGTTATCGCCCTTGTTTCGTCGAAGCCAAACCTCCCACCAAAACTGTTCCGTAACATCGACTGGTAGAAGGCCTGGCGAATCCATCCACAACCCGTGGATGACGGATGCGCGGATGCTGTGAATGGTATTTAGCAGTCGCTTGTTGTCTCGGGGTTTACCGTTCTTATCTGTCTTCTCTTCAAGGTAATCGGTGACGAGGCGCTCAAAATGCTGCAATTGCCCATCCGGCACAAAAATATTTGCGAGCACGGCCTGTCCAGCATCATTCTCTTGGACACTCAATAACTCGATGCCTTTACTCTTTCCTTCGGCGGCGAGTTTTTCAAAGGCAAGTTCGGCATCCGGTCGTGAGGTGAACTGAACCTGAATGCCGAGTCCGGCGCTGAGCCCAATTTCCTGTTGGCGTCGTGCGGCGGACTCGGCCAAAGGTTGCAGGTCAACGAGTTGCGCACGGAGACTCGCGCCATGCTGTCCTCGATCCAACTGCGGCAGGGTTAGCTTGGCACCACCCTTTGACGAGTGTGCGGTGAACGCTTTCGTCTCGGATGTGTTCGTCAGTACAAAATGAGGCCGTTTATCGTTTATTTGATCCGGCATGGCTCGGCGCGGGTTGGTTATCGATCAGCTTGTGGCTTATCTGGCGGCGCTCTTCAAGCGCTCGTCCTAACGCGGTACGCAGCACTTTGGATTGGTCGTGCATGATCGCGTCTTTGATGGATTCATCGACGGCACGGCAAACCTCTGCGTAGCTCAATCCTTCCGCTTGTGCCGCAAGACCTTCCTTCTTAAATGGCTTCGACGCGAACAATCCCAAGCGCGACTGGATGAGTTCAAGCCCCTGCGCCGACGTAGGCATTCTGTACTGCACGACGTCATCGAAACGCCTGAATAACGCGTGGTCAAGAGCTTCCGGATGATTCGTTGCTGCAATGATCAGGCTATTCGATTGATCATGCTCGATCATCTGCAGGAAGCTGTTGAGCACTCGGCGAATCTCTCCCACGTCATTGGTTGAGCCTCGCTGTGAACCAATGGCGTCGAATTCATCGAAGAAGTAAACACCACGCAGGTCTGCAATCGCATCGAATACTTGCCGCAGCTTGGCCGCCGTCTCGCCCATGAATTTGGTGATCAGAGAGTCAAGCCGGACAAGAAACAGAGGGATGCCCAATTCGCCAGCGAGTGCCGACGCCGTCATAGTTTTTCCTGTGCCGGGCGGGCCAACCAGCAGTAACTTGCGACGTGGGGAAAGACCGTGCTCTTTGATGCGCACCAGCAGGCGCTGTTCTTTGATGATGCGCTGCAACTGGGTCGAAGCTTGTTCATCGAGCACCATATCTGCAAGCCGGTTCGCGGGATAGGTGACAGTCAACAGATTGGCTATTTCGCCACGCGGTTTGGCGGCGCTGCCGATGGCAACCAGCTTGCCACTCGCGTCTTGGCCAATCCGTGCCTTGGCAGTATCAATCATGTCGCGCAGTTCTTCGGCGAGCTTGCCATGCCCTAGCTTGGCTTCATGCGCAGCCACCTGCATCGCGACGGAATAGAAATGGCCGTCGTCACGACTGACATGTGACTTGATGAGCGCTTTGAGTTGTTCTGAACTTGCCATGATGCGGCTCACTATCCCCGACCTGTTAGTCAGTTTACGTTGGGATTATGCGCCATCGAATCGCGGCGAATTTGTGGAGATTTACGCACCACATTCGCCTGACGACCGCACTCGCAAACAATTCCGGACGACAAGAATTTAAAGAATGGCTCCTGGCGCGGCTTCTAGCTGTGTCTGCCAAGAAATTATCCCATACGACTCAGCGCGCTCTCGCCCCGGCAAGCCTCTTATGGAGCGAGGTCATCGTCATCACCAATCAGCCAGAGTTTGGGTTGCGCCAGTACGCGCGTGACGAACGCGTTGCCTTCTTTTGCGTTGCCCTCTTTTACGCGCCGGGCCAGTTCCTTGCGCGTGTACACCGACGGGTTGACCGTGCGACCCAGCGCGAGCGTGGCCGGTTCCAGCGCGCCAAACAAGTCCGCATAGGTCAGGCGGTCACTCACGATCAGCACGTCCACATCGCTGGCGGCTGACTCGGTTCCCTTGGCGATCGAGCCATAGACGAAAGCAGCGTGAATCCGCTTTGCCAGCGGTTCCAGCGCATCGCGCAGTACGTCTGTCACGCCGAAGGTCTTGGTGACAATGCTGCGCAACTCCGCGTAAATCGGCGAATCGGGATTGGCACGGAAGTGCTTCTGGTTGCCGACCGGTTCCATCGTCAACAGCCCGGTGCGCGTCAGGCGTTCCAGTTCGCGCTGCACCGCGCCGATGCCGGAGTTGGCGTGGCGCACGATTTCGTTGGCGAAGTAGCTGCGGTCAGGATGACCGAACAGCAGTGCCAGCAGCTTGCGCTGCGTTTTGGAGAACAGGGCATCGGACAGCCCGGCGGAGATCGAACCCATAAAGGGAATGATAGCTCCCATTATGGGGTTTTACAAGTCCGGCGGCAAAGCCGCGCGCGCCTCGACCACGCGCGGCATCTGTCAGGAGAATTGCTCCCACCAACGATTTCCGCGTGGTGGCCTGCCGAAGTCAAGGATGCGGACCCCATGGTGCCGCCAGCATCAACTGCATGTTTTGGCTCTCGACCAGCGCGCGGATCTGTTTGACCGCCGCCATGAAGTCGCTGTTCTGATACAGCCGCGCCCAGTGCGCGCGGCGGTCGTCATCACTGTCAAAGCGCCAGATGTGAATCAGTTGATGCAATTCGCCGGTGTCGCTGATGAAGTAGCCGATGAGTTTTTTGCCGAAGCCGCCTGCCTCCATCGCTGGCCACGCCTCGCTGGTGTAAATGCGCACCAGTTCGGGCATTTGCCCAACGCGGATCGAGTAGGTGCGTTTTTCGTAGATGACGGGCATGGCGGCTCCTTTAAAAATTGGCGAAAGAGGAGCGCCATTATTGCAGGCCAAGCTTGCAGGCAAAACTTGCAGGCAAAGCGCACTCGAATTTCGGCAACACGCACCGGGCGTGCCGAGCGGCGCAAGAATCGCGTGTGCAATGGTTATTTTTGGAGAGTGAGTAATTTCACCCCTACTAGAAAAAACTCGTGAGTTATTTCTAGTCTGGTAGAATTTACGCATGGTGCGTCGTGAAGCTGAACAAAGATTGAACCCCGAAGGGGGAGGCCTGAGTTCGGCCAGCTGCGCCACTCCAACGGGTGGAAGTCCCGAACTG
>JAYVSR010000181.1:0-8627 GCA_043775155.1 Burkholderiales bacterium
GCAAACGGTACCGCCAGCAACAATTCATCTTCCAACAGCGGCAAGAGGTCAAACTTGTCCTCCAGCAGCAGCGCATCCCACTCGTCATCCGCGTCGGCGACTTCCAACTCGGCCGCCGTCGCCACCCATTCAATTGCCGCCTTGGCAGACAGTGCAACATCCATCGACTTCAAGCAGCGCTGGCAGATCATCCGGATCGAGCCTTGCAGCGCCAGCCTCAGCCCAGTGCGACCGCGCGGCGACTTTGCTGCCACGACCCGCACAAGAACCGGTTTGATTGGCTGAGTACTCTCGTCCCGCAGACGCGGCAACAATTTGCCTGCCAACTGCGATTCGATGCGCCCGACGCGCTCGGCAAACTTGCGCGGCTCAATCACCCAATTCGTTGCGGCCGCATCGCCTGCACCGCCGCCCTGCCCGCTTGAATCTGCCATGAATCCTAAATAAAAGCCAAACGCCCAAAAAACTGCGGGCGTTGGCCTAATTATAGCGAAATAGTCGTTAATCGTCAAAAACTTAGGTGAATTTTAGCGGGCTTGCCAAGCCCTCGAACTGAAGGTGCCCGGTGAACTTCGGGTAACATCCAGCGAACTTTACGTAACTCACCCTGATTCGCCATTATTGATGCCGATGCCGCCCCTGATTCTGGCTTCCACCTCCAAGTACCGCCGCGAACTCCTCGCGCGCCTGCAACTGCCGTTTGACACCATAGCGCCTGAAGTAGACGAAGCGCCGCTCCCCGGCGAAGCGCCGCGCGCGCTGGCCCTGCGTCTGGCGATTGCCAAAGCGCAAGCCGTGGCCGCGCGCTTGAAGCAAGGCCTGGTGATTGGCTCAGACCAAGTAGCGTATTGCGGCGAACGCATCTTGGGCAAACCCGGCACGCACGAAAACGCAGTGGCGCAGTTGCGCCACATGCGCGGCCGCGAAACCTTGTTTGACACCGCCCTCGCACTGGTCAACGCCGCCACCGGCGCAGTGCAAAGCGACGTAGTCACGATTCGCGTCGTGCTACGCGACCTCAGCGACGAAGAGATCGAACACTATCTGCGCCTCGAACAACCCTACGACTGCGCAGGTTCGGCCAAGTCCGAAGGGTTGGGCATCACGCTGATGGAAAAACTCGAAGGCCCCGACCCCACCGCGCTCGTCGGCCTGCCTCTCATCGCGCTCGCACGCATGTTGCGCAACGAGGGGGTTTCACTACTCAATGCGCCGCTCAATTCACCGCTGAATTCGCCGCTGAATTCACCTGCGCCGCAAAAATCCTCATGAGCGAAGCCGCCACTGCGGATGCCTTGCCGCCCCACGCTGCAAGCAGCCACACCCAACGCAGCGGCACGCTCTACATGATCCCCGCGACCCTCGCCGACCCCAAAGGCGCGGCGGATGCCAGCCTCATCGAATGGAGCCTCCCCGCCCAAGTGCGCGCAAGAGCCGCCTCTCTCACCGCCTTCGCGGTGGAAAACGCCAAAGCCGCCCGCAGCTTCCTCAAAGCCATCGGCATCGCCCGTCCATTGCAGGAGCTCGACATCACCGAAATCGGCCACGCGCCGGACGAGAAAGCCCTGAAACCCTTGGTGGACAATCTTCTCCGGGGTATTGACCTCGGTGTACTCTCCGAATCCGGCTGCCCCGGCATCGCCGACCCGGGCGCGCAACTGGCGCGCATGGCGCACGCAGCGGGCGTGCGCGTGGTGCCGCTCACCGGGCCATCGTCGATCACTCTGGCCCTCATGGCCTCGGGCCTCGAAGGCCAGCGCTTCGCCTTTGCCGGCTACGCGCCAGTGAAATCGCCGCAGCGCGAAGAAACCATCAGGCGCCTCGAAGCGCGCTCCGCCCGCGAGCGCGAAACCCAAATCCTCATCGAAACGCCCTACCGCAATCTCTCGCTCTTCGCCGCCCTCACCGCCACGCTCAAGGGCAATACGTTGCTCTCGGTGGCAAGTGGCCTCACCACGACGGAGGAATGGATCGCCACGCGCAGCGTCGCTGAATGGCGGCGCGCGCCGCCGTCTCAGGATGAGTTGGACAAACTGCCTTCGGTGTTTTTGTGGCTCGCGGCGGGTTGAGCACGCCGCGTTTGCCGGGCTGTTGGACGAAGCAACGGCACCAACTACTTCGCCGGTCCTGGTCAAATGACTGCAAGCTAAGACCAAGTAGTTGAAATTGTTGAGGGAAAAAATGTTGATCTATTCATTAGTTTCGCTTTTCATATGGGCTTTCTTTCTAGCTGGGACTGCGCTTCCGTTTTTTGTTGCTTATCAAATCGGCAGATTCGCGGATTCAAGGTTTCGAATTGCGACACTGCGGTGGACTTTGCCGGTGGCACTAGCGTCAATTGTGGCGGTTTGGGTTGTCAGCAGTTGGATCATATTTAAGCGCGACTGCCGCTCGGCATCTGATCCCATCTACTTTTTTAAGCCGAACACCAAACCGAGCGGAATTTCAATGCGCAGCGAAGGGGACTGGCAGTCGTTCACAAGAGGAAAATTTGGCGCACGAACGGCTATTGCAGAAGGTTATCTGCTCTTCATTGACGAACAGAATTTTCCGCGAAATTGTGCCGGTGAAAAACAACATCGGTCAGAACCTTTCGTGCCAATAGCGGTTTCCTGCCAAAAATATGCCTCGCTGAAGAGTGAACTCACCGTACAGATATTTAAAGAGCGACAGTCGGACTATTGGTGGAAGCCGCCGATCTTCACCACGGAAATTCAAATCTTAGAAAATGCAACCGGTAGAGTTCTCGCAAAAGCAACTGATCTTGTATTTGGTGGCGGAATGTCTGGAACTTACATGCGAGCGTTTGGTGGCGACCAAGATTTTGAATGGTTAAGCTGTGGCTATGCCTCACAAGATATAGCACCATGGCGCCCGAGCTTAAGCACCAGACCTCGCGTGGCCCAGTATTCTGAAGCCGACATGAAATTTTTGACAAAGGCTCTCGGCATTGAATTCCGAAATTGAATTCGGCTCTGAGCGAAAGATTCTTAGTGGCGGCCAGAGCGGAGGATAATGCCGTCTCCGAACACCGCTCCCACCGGGGAAATCACCATGAGCGCCGTCATCATCGAACATGTGAACGTATTTGACCTGCCCGAAGCTTGGCGCGCCAAACTGCCAGCACCGTCGGCCGCACGCGTGACGGTGCGCATCGAGGAGGAGGCTCCCACTCCAAACAAGGGCGGCAGTTACTCGTTCCTGGATCTTGCGCAGCGACTGAGCATCGACGCGCCAGCGGATTTCTCTACCTCTTACGAAGACCTCATCGCGCCGCGCATCTGATCCATGGCGCGCGACACGCTTTTCGTTGACACCGGTTACATCATTGCGCTGGTTTCGCCGCGCGACCGCTATCACGCTGCCGCAATGGAATGGGCGGCACGCATCAAACGCGAACGGATTTTCCTCATCACCACGCGCGCCGTGCAGTTGGAGTTTGGCGCTGCGCTGTCGCGCGGGAGCTATCGCGCCGCGGCAGTTGATCTTCTCGACGAGATGGAACGCGATCCGGAAATTGAAGTCGCGCCGCTTCCGGAAGATCTGTTCCAGTCCGCACGACAACTGTTCCGTGACCGCACCGACAAAGAGTGGAGTCTGACCGACTGCGTCTCCTTCGCGTTGATGCAACAACGCGGTATCTCTTCTGCCCTGACTACGGACGCGCACTTCACCCAAGCCGGATTCGACGCGGTTCTATTGCGCTGACGTAACCCGTGCCTCCTGCACGAAAAATGCAGCAGGACTGCGATGCATGAAGTGGAAAATCTGCTCACGGCATCGACCGGAGAGGCTTGGTGCGAGCGACTCTCCACCACTCGACAGCCTAAAACCCTTGGTGGGAGCGACTCTCCGGTGCGGTGTCAAGTACGATTTGTGAGCAGAAATCAAAGGAAATCAAAGGGGCAATCAAAGGGGCCGTGTTCGAATTAATTTTCAGAAATCGCACTCACAAAATTCTGCCCGCCCACCGCCCTAAAACCCTTGTCCCCCAACGGTCTTGGCCGTATAGGCATGCGAGACCCGTATCCACCAAAGGTTTCCAGTGCATCGACAATCTTCAATCGAACGATTGAATGCCGCTGGCACGAAAACGCCACGAAAACGGGCCAGGGTCGAATTGATTCGAGTAAAAGGGGCCAAGGCGGATTTGTTTTCCAGCTACGCGCCGTGCAAAAATGGATTGACAATGCGCACGCCCTCGATAACTTGATTGTGCTGCATGTCTTCAGACAACAGCGTTTCGCAGCCTTGCTGTGCGGCGGACGCGACGATCAGCGCATCCCAATGAGAGAGGCGCGCATGATCAGCGATATGCCACGCAGATTCAAGCGTGGCGGCATCAATCGCCTGCGGATGCCACGCCAAGAGGTTTTTGGCCTCAGTCCGCGCTTGCGCCCTGAAGGCTTCGCCATTTAGCCGCACGATGTTGACGTAAAACTCGTTGAGCACCTGAACGCTGACGCGGCCGCTGCGCTCTTGCCAGCAACGCGTGAGCCACTCTTGGGCGGCACGCTGCTTTTTGGCGTCGCGCGGATCGAGCGCGTAGATCAGGATATTGGTGTCAACGAAGACCGGCACGGTCGTTCGACTCGTCGCGGCTCAGGTAGCGCGCGTTCTTCGGGAATTTCAGGGGAGTGAATTTGAGCGCGGCGCGCATGGCGCGCTCGTAGCCGCCCTCGCGCAGACGAGTCTGTCTGACCAATTCGCTCAAATAGCCGGAGACGCTGGCATTTTCACGGGCTGCTTTGACCCGCACCCACTCAAGATCGTCCGCCGCCATGGAAACAGTGACATTTTTCATCCGCTCGCCTGTTGTGATGACATCAAACACGAAGTCAGTGTAACACGAAGTTCGTGTTACACAACATGCCGTCGCGGCAGCAAGGAACCGGTCAGCCCCGTACGTCAACGCAAAGCCTGAGGGCCGCAGGCTTTGCGCTAAAAAATCCGTACCTGCTTCAGCTCCTGCACACCTGATACGCCGCATCCACCCCCGTGCCACGCGTGAAGCGATGCCCTTCTGACACAAGCACGATCTGCAGTGCCGCAAGCGTTTGCAGCACGCAGTCGGGCCGGGCGTTGTAGCCCATCGCGCCGATGCGCCAGATTTTTCCGTGCAGCTTGCCGAACGACGTGCCGATTTCAATGTTGAAGGTGTTCAGCAGCGCGTTGCGCGCGCGGTCGCCGTTGACGCCTGCCGGTATGTGGGCGCCGAACTCGAAGGCCCCGACTCCACTGCGCTGCTGGGCCTGCCGCTGATTGCGCTTGCGCGCATGTTGCGCAATGAGGGCGTATGAGCGCTCGACGCGACCATCGCGCCAGGAGGCGCATGAGCGCCCCCGCATCGGCGACTACCGTGCGAACACTCGGTGCAAGCAGCGGTACAAGCAGCAGTGCAAGCAGCGGCACAAGCAGCCACACCCAACGAAGCGGCGCGCCTTACATGATCCCTGCGAGCCTTGCCGACCCCAAAGGCACGGTGGATGCCGGCCTCATCGAATAGAGCCTGCCAGCCCAGGTACGCGCCCACGCAGCCGCACTCACTACCTTCGCGGTGGAAAACGCCAAAGCCGCCCGCAGCTTCCTCAAAGCCATCGGCATCACCCGACCGATACAGGAACTCGCCATCACCGAAATCGGCCACGCGCCGGACGAGAAAGCCCTAAAACCCTTGGTGGACAATATTCTCCGGGGCATTGACGTAGGCGTGCTCTCCGAATCCGGCTGCCCCGGCATCGCCGACCCGGGCGCGCAACTGGCGCGCATGGCGCACGCAGCGGGCGTGCGCGTGGTGCCGCTCACCAGGCCATCGTCGATCACCCTCGCCCTCATGGCCTCGGGCCTCAGCAGAAGTTTTCGGCGAACGCAAAAATCAAATTCGAGTACGGCACCTTTTGCCTGCCTTTTGCCCGCCGCCCACACGATACTTTTCACAAACTAATCTGCGTAAATGCCGCCGGCTTTGATGACGGGCGCCCATCGGGTAATTTCATTCATCGCAAAGTTCTTGTGACCCAGGGGATCGAGACGACCGTCCGTGATGACTGACGCACCGCCAAGCTCCTGCTTCTTGATGAAATCAGCATCCTTGACGGCCATCTTCAAGGTGTCATTGAGTTTTTTCAGGGCAGCCGCGGGGGTGCCTCTGGGGGCGTAAAGCCCTTGCCAGATCGTCACGGCAAAGCCCTTGAAGCCGGACTCCTGCATCGTAGGCGTGTCCTTGAAAGCAGATGCCGAAAGCCGCCTGTCAGTCGTGACCGCGTAAGACTTGACCTTCTTGCCTTCAATCTGCGCCGCAGTCGTTGTGGTCTGATCGCACATGAGGTCAACCTGCCCGCCGATCAAATCTGTCATGGCCGGTGCTGTTCCCTTGTAGGGAACAGAAGTCATGTCAACTTTCAGACTGGACTGAAACAACATGCCACACAGATGCGACGCGGTACCGGGACCTGCGTTGGCAATCGATACCTTGTCCTTGTTGGCTCGAATCCAATCAACGAGCTCCGTCATGTTGTTTGCCGGCAAAGTCGGTCTGGAAATGAGATTCATCGGGTTTTCACTTACCAAACCCAGATACTCAAAATCCTTTTCGGCGCTGTATGGAAGGCTCTTGAAAAAAGTGGGCAGCGTCGCGTAGGAAATGTGCGTAAACAACAGCGTGTAACCGTCAGGATTGGCCTTCGCCACTTTATTGATGCCAATCGACCCGGACGCGCCAGGGGCGTTCTCAACGATGACACTATGGCCGCCCAGAACTTTGCTCATTGCGCCGGCCAGGTCACGCGCCGCCTTGTCAGTGGGGCCACCAGCGGCATAGGGCAATACAAAGGTAATGGTCTTGCCAGCAATCGGGTACTCCTGTGCGGCAACGTTGCCGGCAAATGACAGCCCTGCCACGCTCATCACGAGACTCATACCAGATACAAATTTTCGCTTGTTCATCATCATTGCTCCGTTCATCTTTAAAAGATCAAACTTCTCAGAGAATCTAACCCAACATCCGCTAAACAGCTTCATGCTGCCATGCTTGCGCACATGAATTCAACTGGCGAAGCGGAGCGCCCCAGACAGAGAAGAGTTGTTTTGCTTTGCTCACCCGATTCGGCGCAATATCAATTCCTGTACACCTGATACGCCGCATCCACCCCCGCACCACGCGTGAAGCGATGTCCTTCCGCCGCAAGCACGATCTCCAGCGCCGCGAGGGTTTGCAGCACGCAGTCAGGCCGAGCGTTGTAACCCATCGCGCCGATGCGCCAGATTTTTCCGAGCAGCTTGCCGAACGACGTGCCGATTTCGATATTGAAAATGTTCAGCAGCGCGTTGCGCGCGCGGTCGCCGTTGACGCCGTCCGGAATGTAAGCGCCGGTGACATTCGGCATTTTGTTGGCGATGTCGCCGAACACTTTCAACCCCATGCCCTGCAAGCCGGCCACTACCGCGCGTGACGCATCGGCGTGGCGTTTGAATACTGCCGCATGCCCTTCCTTGACAAAAATCCGCCCGCACTCGCGCGCGCCGTAGAGCATCGTCGTCGCTTCGGTGTGATGGTTGAGCGCGTCGTCGCTCCAGTAGTCCATCACCATCGCGAGGTCGAAGTAGTTGCTGCTGATGATGCTGCCGGCGCCCGGCACGTAGTTGGCGGGGCGAACGCCCTCTTCGATATGGCGGCGGCGGTAGATCACTTTCGCAATCGCATCGCTGAGGGTCACGGGCGCGGCGCCGGACGGGCCGGCCAGACATTTTTGCAAGCCCGCCGTGACGGCATCGATTTCCCATGCATCGGTGTTGATCGGCGTGCCGGCGATGCTGGCGGTCGCATCGACTTGCAACAGCGCGCCGTAGCGATGACAAATTTTGCCGATTTCGGCGAGCGGTTGCAGCATGGTGGTCGAGGTGTCGCCCTGACACAGCGCCACCAGCTTGGGCGAAAACGCCTTGACCGCCGCTTCGATTTGTTCCGGCGTGAACACCGTCCCCCATTCTGTTTCGATCACCTTCACCTCGGCACCGGCGCGGGTGGCGATTTCGTTGAGCAACTGGCCAAAACGTCCGAACGAGCACACCAGCACGCGGTCGCCCGCCACGATGGTGGAGGCCATCACGGTCTCGATGCCGCTGCGCGCGGTGCCGTCGATGATGAAGGTCCAATCGTTTTGCGTCTCGAACACCTGGCGGTACAGCGCCATCGTTTCTTTCATCATCTGCCGGAACTGCGGGTCAAACTGGCCGAGCAGTTGCGCCGACATCGCGCGCAGCACGCGTGGGTCAGCGTTGATCGGCCCCGGCCCCATCAACAGGCGCGGCAGCGGATTGAGTTCTTCGAGGGCGGAAGCGGCGTCGGCCAGTGGCGCGAGGGGTGGCAATGCGGGTGGCAATGAAAGCGTCATGAGCGTGTTTTTTATGTATACAAGTGGCAAATGGAAAGTATACAAAATTCCAGTGCGGCGAGGTGTTGCGGGAGCGCTAGCGGCGCGCTGGCATAATCCGTCCTTGCGCATTTTTTCAGCAAATTCAGGAGCAGCAATGGGCTTTCTCGCAGGAAAAAAAATCCTCGTCACCGGCGTTCTGTCGCATCGTTCGATCGCCTACGGCATTGCCCGCGCCTGCCATCGCGAAGGCGC
>JAYVSR010000182.1:0-11695 GCA_043775155.1 Burkholderiales bacterium
TTGGCCGCGTCGCGCATGCCGAAGAGGTGGCCGATACGGTGGTCTATTGCGCCTCGGATCGCGCGTCTTATCTGAGCGGGATGATGATCGATATTGATGGCGGCGGATTGTTTCGCTGAGCCTGATCGCGGTTTAACTTCTCAGATCACTCTCTTATACGCGTGCTATCCTGCCGCGCCATGATTATTTTCAGCGCCGCAGGGAAGCCGAAACTTCCCGGAAAACCGCTCCCAGAGCGGCTTTCCGGCCTATCTCCATGTATCACAGCGAATTGCCGCGTGCTGGTGTTGGGCAGTTTTCCCAGCGCGGCGTCATTGACGGCGAAGCAGTATTACGCGCATCCGCAAAATCGCTTTTGGCCGATCATCGGCGATTGCCTCGGGGTTGACTTGCGCGCGCTGCCGTATCGTGAGCGCATCAAACGGGTGAACGCGGCGGGCATTGGCATCTGGGACATCTACGCCTTGTGCGAGCGCAGCGGCAGTCTCGATAGCGCAATTCGCAACGCTCAATTTAATGACTTCAAAAGTCTGCGCCGCCGTGCGCCCCGGTTGGCGCGCGTGTGTTTGAACGGCGCAACTGCGGCCAAAGCGGTGCGGCATTTGGAGGCGGTGGGTTTTGAGACCATTGCATTGCCTTCGACCAGCCCGGCGAATGCCTCGCAAGACTATGCATTCAAGCTCGCGCGCTGGCGCGCGGCGCTGGTGAGCGACTGAGGACCGCGCTAGGACAACATGAAAAACGCCTTGCTCAAGTTACTCAAATCCAAACCCAGCGATGAGCTGGGTTTGTCCGAAGAAGACGGCGTCCGCTATCTGCATTTCGGCTCGATCTGGATTCAGGGCGGCATGTTGATGCGTGACCCGTATTACCTGCAGCTCGATTACACGCGGCAACTATTCGCCGGCATTTTGTTTCAGCCGGAGCCAAAACGCGTCACGTTGTTGGGCCTTGGTGCAGCGTCGGCGACCAAGTTCGCGTGGAAGCAATTCCCGCGTGCGCGTGTCACCACGATTGAGCTCAATCCTGCGGTGATTCATTTTGCACGGCAAAATTTTCATCTGCCACCGGACAGCATGCGCATCAACACTATCACCGCTGACGCTGCCGAGTGGATCGCTGCGCATCCGCAATCGGCCGACTACCTCGTCGTCGATGTCTATGATGCCGCCGCGCAAGGGCCGGTGCTCTCGGGCGTCGAGTTCTACACCGACTGCCGCAACGCCTTGATCACCGATCGTCTCTCGGTGATGGCGGTGAATTTGTTTGGCAAAGACAAGTCGTTCAAAGTCAACATCGCCAACATCGAGCGCGCGTTCGATGGCCGCGTGCTGGTGCTGCCCGCTACAGAGCGCGGCAATCTGATCGTGTTTGGTTTCGCCGGGCCGGATGCAGCGTTCGCCTGGGGCGAGCTGCGCGCGCGTGCCGCGTTGCTGCGCGAGGCGCATGGGCTGGAGTATTCAAGCTGGATCAGCGGATTTCGCAAACTGAACCGGTGCGACGCGGCGGGTTTGCCGGTTTGAGAGAAAAGGACACGAACATGAGTGGAAGACTGCAAGGAAAAGTTGCCATCGTCACTGGTGCTGGCTGCGTCGGGCCGGGCTGGGGCAATGGCCGAGCGATGGCGGTGCGCTTCGCTGAAGAGGGCGCGCGAGTGCTGGCGGCTGACCGTGATCCTGAGCGTCTTGCCGAGACGCTTGAGCGTGCGGCGCAATTCAGTCAAGGCGCGGGCGCTGGCGGCAGCATCATGCGCGCGCACCAGTGCGACGCCACCGACAGCGCCTCGGTGCAAGCAATGGTGGCCGCCTGCATCAAGCAGTTTGGCCGCGTCGATATTCTGGTCAACAACGTCGGCGGCTCAGCCGCGGGCGGCCCGGTGGAAATGAGCGAGGAAGTCTGGGACGCGCAAATTGACTTCAACCTGAAAAGCGTGTTCCTCGGTTGCAAGCACGTGCTGCCGGTGATGGAAGCACAGGGCAGCGGGGTGGTGATCAACATCGCATCCTCGAGTGGCATGCGCTGGACCGGCGCCGCGCAAGTGGCCTACGCGGCGACCAAGGCGGCGGTGATGCAACTGACCAAAGTAGTCGCTGTGCAGTACGCGCCCAAAGGGATCCGCGTCAACTGCGTCGTGCCGGGGCAATTGCATACGCCGATGGTCGAGACCCGCCTCGCCGGGCAGCGCGCCGGCGGTGATGTCGAGGCGCTGTTGAAGAAGCGCCAAAGCCGGATTCCACTCGGCTTCATGGGCGACGGGCGCGACACCGCGAACGCTGCCTTGTTCCTCGCCTCGGACGAAGCGCGCTTCATCACCGGTACCGAGATCGTCGTCGATGGCGGCATGACAGCGCGCTGCGATTGATATTCAATTCGGCTTCAAAACTCAATTAGCGTCAATTCCCAATCAGCGTCAAAACCCACTCCTCAACCGAAAGCAAAACATGACCATCCGCGTCCCTCTCGTCGAACCCGGCACCCGTCCTGAACTCGCCGAGATTGAAAAGTCCATCCTCGCGCAACGCGGTCGCATTTCCGATTTGTATCGCGTGCTGCTCAACAGCGGCCCGCTGGCCAGCGGCTGGGAGGCGATGCTCACCGCCGTGCGCAACAAATCATCGGTGCCGGCCGACTTGCGCGAGTTGATGATCTTGCGCGTCGCCGTCGTCAACCGCGCGCAGTACGAGTTTGATGCGCACGTGCCGCACGCGCAAAAGGCCGGCGTATCAGACGCCAAGATCGCGGCGGTGAAGGAGACGGTGATTGGCAGCGTGTTCACTGAAAACGAAGCGCTGGTCTTGGAGCTCGCCGACACCATGACGCGCAACATCGACGTGCCGGAAGCACTGATGGATCGCCTCAAGGCCAAGCTCGACGCGCGTGGCGTGGTCGAGACCGTCGCAACAGTCGCGGCCTACAACATGGTGTCGCGTTTTCTCGTCGCCTTGCAGATCGGGCATTGAACGTGTTGGTCGCCAAGTTTGTGTGGACGGCAGGCGCGACGGGCAGCCCGGCCGACGCCACTGCGGCACGTATCAACACGGCGGTTCGCCGCGCAGGCGGCATGTTGCTGTCCGTGCATCGCGGTCTCGATGGTGACGAGGGCTATGCCTACATCGACGCCACAGCCAATCAGGTAAACGGCCTAATAGCCGCTCTGGAAGCCACTCTTGGCCATATCTCGCTGGTGGAGCTTGAACTGATTCAAGCAGTCGCCGGTGCATCAGCAGGCCAACCCGCACCGATTCGCTACGTCGTCGAAACCGACGTGCTGCCTGAAGCAGAAGCCGATTGCACCGCCTGGTACTTCGACGAACACTTGCCGGGCTTGGCCTCGGTGCCGGGCGTGGTGCGCGCCGCGCGCTATCACCATAAGCGCGGCAACACCGGCGCGCTCGACTCTGGGCCGCGCTCACACGCGATCTACGACATGGTCTCGCGCGACACGTTTGAAAGTCCACCCTGGCTCAAGGTGCGGCAGAGTCCGTGGACGGCACGGGTGGTGCCGATGTGGCGGAATACGAAGCGGACGATGTTCGAGACCCTTTCAACAGAAGCGGGCAGAAGGGAGTGATTTGACATGCTGCTCAATGATGTCCATTCCCAGCTAAATCCAACCGTAGTGTTGGAGTTGGTTAAGCCTTCGGGCATCACGGAGTTGCAGAAAACCGTGCGCAGTGCCTGCGTGCGCGGCTTGAAAATTTCGATTGCCGGCGGGCGGCATGCGATGGGCGCGCAGCAGTTTTCTGCCAACAGTTTGCATATCGACACCACGGGCATGGCGCGGGTGTTAAAGCAGGACGCACAGCGCGGCTTGCTGGAAATCGAAGCAGGCGCAGATTGGCCTGCCATCATCGCAGCGACTCACTTGATGGACGGCCCAAATGGCCGGCCTTGGGGCATCCGGCAAAAGCAAACTGGTGTGGACGCCGTCACTCTGGGCGGCTCAATTTCGGCGAACGCGCATGGGCGCGGCCTGCTGATGCAGCCGCTCGGTGATGACATCGAGAATTTGACGCTGATTGATCCCGCTGGTGATGTGCTGCTGTGCAGTCGGGAACAAAATGCCGAATTGTTCTCGCTGGTAGTCGGTGGGTATGGGATGTTCGGCGTGATTTATGCGGCCACCCTGCGGCTGATGCCCAGACTGCGGATCAAGCGTCTGGTTGACATCATCGATTTGGATGACGCGATGAATGCCGTGTATCGGCGAGCGGACGAAGGATGCTTGTTCGGTGATTTTCAATTCGTCATCGATGACCAGGCAGATAATTTTTTGCGCCGCGGTGTGTTCGCCTGCTACCAGCCGGTGGCGGACAATCACGACGCATCGGGCACCAGCGCAGACCTGAATCCACAAACCTGGCTGCAACTGCTCAAGCTGGCGCACGACGACAAGAAAGCTGCGTTCAAGCTGTATTCGCAGCACTATCTGAGCACCGATGGCAATCTGTATTGGTCGGACACGCATCAGTTAAGCACCTACATCCCGAGCTATGCAGATTTTCTTGCTGCGGAGCGGCAGGAATCTGGCGCGGCAAAAGAGACCCTGATGATTGGTGAGCACTATGTGCCGCCGGGGAAGATTGCTGACTTTATGCAACGTGCAAAAGGCGTGCTGCGCGAGCGTGGAGTGGAAGTGATCTACGGCACGATTCGGGCGATTCAGCAGGACAGGTTGTCATTTTTGCCTTGGGCGAAACAAGACTACGCCTGCGTCATTTTCAACTTGCGAGCGATTCATACTCCCGAAGAATTGGCGAATGTGGAGAGAACCTTTCGCGGCCTGATTGATGCCGCGCTCGAATGCGACGGTAGCTTTTTTCTCACATACCACCGGTATGCGAACCGGGCTCAAGTCGAAAAGGCCTACCCGCAGTTCAGGGAGTTTTTGCAGAAAAAGCGCCAATACGATCCGGGCGAGCTGTTTGACAGCACCTGGTACCAGCATCACAAAGCCCTGTTTGCCGGATGAAAGCGAATCAGGCCAGCAGCACGGCCAAGGTGATCGCCGCCAGCACCCTGCTGCTGCATGCGGCGGCTGATGCGCAGGCGAACGTACCACTCGCAGCAGCGGCGTTGTGTCGCGAATTTTTGGATACGTGCCGGAGCGACCGCTGGCTGGCGCGCAGCGCACGGTCGCCGTGGACACGCTGGATTTGGTGCGGTTTGGAGCGGCTCACCCATCCGGGAATCATGCGCCACTACTGGTTGCGCAAGCACTGGATTGAAGCGCAATGCCGGTTGGCGATTGCCGGGAATCGAATTGGGCGCGTGATTGTTTTGGGTGCCGGTTTTGACACACTTTGCCTGCGGCTGGCCGCCGAATTTAACGGCGTTGAATTTATCGAATTCGATCATCCAGCCACCCAGTCAGTCAAGACGAACGCGCTGGCTCGTGCCAGCCATCTGATTCCGTTCAATCTTCGATTTATTTCTCTGGACTTGGCGACGCAGGATTTCCCGGCCGAATTCAAGGCAGCCTCACCTCCGGTTTTGGTGATTGTCGAAGGCGTATTGATGTATCTGCCTGAGCCGGCAGTCGAAGTGCTGCTGCGCCGGTGTACCGAACTTTCGCAGCAATCGGTTCAACTCATCTTGAGCTATATGCGTGTGTGGCCGGACCAAAGAAGCGGCTTCCGGCCGAGCAGTCGCCTGATCGATTGGTGGCTGGCAGTGAGCAGCGAGATATTCAAGTCGACGCATACCCCGGAGGGCATGGCGAAATTGCTGGACGCGAACGGTTACGCCGTGACGGATGACACGTTTCGGCCCGGCCAGTTGCAAGGTGAGCTATTGCTTCGATGTACCCACCGGCTTGACGATTGTGGTGAACGTCAAAGCGCGAACGCGAATTGAGCAGCGGCCTGGGCAGCAAACTGCGTTGGGAGTTGCCTGGTTTGCGAATCGCGATGCGCGTGAGGGGTGTACGCGCAGCATTGAGTTACCGGGCATCGCATCACATGGTTCTCACTCCACTCAAATGGGCTACGGCACATTAGTAGAGGTGTCGCCAAATAAATCAGGGATTCACTTTTGCCACCGGCGCGCGCCGCCCCAGCGCGACGACCACTACCACGGCTACCGCAAACCCGATCATCGTCAGGCTGATGGTCTCGCCTGCAATCATCGCAGCGCAGCCCAGCGTCAAAAACAATTGCAGTAACTGCACCTGCGACACGCGCGCCACCCCGCCCATATCGAGGCCGCGATACCAGGCGAAGAAGCCGAGGTACTGGCTGAACAGCGCGACGTAGACGAAGCCCGCCCACGCGGTCCACGGCACGATGGAGAAATCAGTGCGCGCCGCCGCTGCGCCGGTGATCGGCAGTAACACCGGCACACTGATCACCAAGGCCCAACTGATGGTTTGCCAGCCACCGAGTTCGCGCGTGGCGCGCGCGCCGGCGGCGTAGCCGATACCGCCGGTGATGACCGCGCCGAGTAATGCCAGATCAGCCAGATGCAAGGAGCCCGCCCCCATGGTGAACGCAAACGCCACCACCAGTGCGCTGCCGACGATGCTGGCGATCCAGAAGGCGCGCGACGGGCGCTCGTGATTGATCATCGTCGAAGCGATCACGGTGGCAAGCGGCATCAAGCCGACCACAATCGCGCCGTGCGCCGACGGCACGTAACGCATTGCCCACGAACTAAATCCGGGAAAGCCGAAGATCACGCCAGCTGCGGCGATAGCAAGCCATTTCCACTGCGTGCCGCGTGGAAACGGCTGGCGCGTGATGATCAAGGCAAGCGCCGCGATGTGCGCTGCCAGCACCGAGCGGCCGAGGCCGACAAAAAATGGGTCCATGGTTTGCACCGCGACGCGTGTCGCGGGCAACGTGGCGCTGAAGATCAAGACGCCGAGAAAGCCGAGCAACAGACCGGTGTTCTCACGGCTCAGTTTGCCGGCTGCGCTGGTGGGGGTGCTCATGGTGGCGACCTCAAAACGACCACACTTCGTCGAGCGCGGCGCCTTTCTTCAGCGTTGCGCCGAAGCCGGTCGCAGTGATCATGTTCTGACCAAACAACACCCCCTCCGGTCCACCCCGATACTGCGACAGAATGTCGAGCGGATCATCACCGCGCTCGCCGGTCGCCGGGTCAATCGAGGGAATCGGGCAGCGCGGGCAGGGCTTGACCGCGCGCAGCGTGAAGTCCGCGCCGCGCAATTCACTGACGCGGTCTTCATCATGCGGGCCAACATCATCAATCACGATGTTCGGGCGAAACCGGTTCATCGTGATGGCATCGCGCCCGGCTTCCATCAACCGCTCGTTGAGCTTGTCAAGCGACGCCACCGAAATCGTCAGCAGCGGGTAGCCGTCGGAGAAGCGATTTTTCGCGTCAGTGTCGCCGGTACGCTGGCGATTCGACAGCCGCGTATGTGCCGGATCAAAGCGCACCAGCCGCGCTTTCGCGTGTAAAAAATCCGATAGCCACGTGGCAGCTTCATCGCCTTCATCAAACGCCATGCAGTTGTGGCCCCACACTTTCACGGCGCGATCGGCGCTGCGTAACGCAAAATCGTCCAGCGGTATGGAGAGGGAATAATGGCCCGGAGCCGCTCCCACCAAGCTTTTTCGGCCATCTATCGTTTTTAGCTCGGAGCGGATCAAGGCCATGCGCGGATATTCGCGCTGGGTCAGAAAGTCGCCAGCAGGGGTGACGATCATCCATTCCCGGTCGCCGACGCCTTCACTCTCCAGACCAGCGTGGCCGAGGGTTGCCGTGTCGAGCGTCCAGCCGGCGCAACTTTTGATCGGGTAAATGTGCAGCGAAGTGATGTGCGCCATGAGACAAGCAAATGTGGATCTGAGTACAACGCTGGCGGCGGGCCGGCAGCGTCGGGTTATTCGGCCGGAATCGCCTGCGCAGAAGTGATGAAGGCAATCGCCCGCCCGGCGGGCAGGTTGGCATGCACGCCTTCGATCATCGGCGGGCTGACCGGCGCATCGGATTTCCAGATGATGACGAAGTTGGCACCCGAGCCGCCGGTATCGTCGCTGCGCGGGATAAAAAGTTCAATCGTGCCCATCGGGCCGATGGTCTTGGGTGCGGGCACGTAATCGCGGATTTTTTTGCCGTCAGTGTCGTAATACTGCGCCGACAGAACGCGAATCGATTTCGCCGGGTCGGTGTTGCGGATGCTTACCGAGATCGACATCAGGGTGCGGGTCGGCTGTCCCTTGCTGTCGGTATCGCCGTGCCAGATGTGCGAATAGATTGGCAGATAAAGTTGCTGGCCGGTCAGCCGGACGGCTACCCGCGCCGGTGCTTGCGCCAGCGCGGCACCGGCGCATAGCGCCCACAGAACAACCATCCATTTTGCAATCCGCATGCGCTCTCCCAAGTGAAGCCCAATGATACAAGCCCGGCTGCGAAAGCCTGGCGCGTGCAGCAATTCTTGGATAATGGCGGCTTGCACGGCAAACCACACAACAATCACCGGAGACATCATGAACATTCACCGCCTCATCACCGCCGTCGCTGCGGCGTTTGTGTACGCTGCGCTGCCACATCAAGCCGCAGCGCAAGCTTACCCGTCGAAGAACATCAACTACATCATCCCGTTCGTCGCCGGTGGTGAGTCCGATATCGTCGCGCGCTGGCAGAGTGAGCTGTTCCAGCGCAAGTTCGCGCCGCACACGATGGTGGTGATCAACCGCCCAGGGGCTGGCGGTGCGCTGGCGTGGAGCACGCTCAATCGCGAAAACCCAGACGGCCACGTAGTCATGGGCGTCAACATGCCGCACCTGGTGTTGCAGCCGCTCGAAGCCGGCAACCCCTACAAGACCGAAGACATCACGGCGGTGTATTTTTTTCACTTCACGCCTGATGCGATCATCGTCCCTGTCACGAGTCCCTACAAGACCTTGAAGGATTTGATCGAGGACGCGAAGAAGAACCCGGAGAAGGTCAGCTTCGCCGGCTCCGGCAGCAACGGCGCGAATCAGGCCGCCACCAAGCGCCTCGAAGCGATGGCCGGGATGAAGGTGACCTATGTGCCGTTCAAAGGCACCGGTGATCTGGTCGGCTCGCTCATCGGCGGTCACGTCAGCGCGGCGATGAGCTACAACACACTCGGCTTGCAACAAAAAGAAAAACTGCGCATGCTTGCGGTGGCGTCTGAAAAGCGTGACCCCAAATACCCCGACGTGCCGACGTTCAAAGAGTTGGGCTACAACTGGGTTGATGGCGGTTATCGTGGCGTTGGCGTGCCGAAGTCAGCGACCGAAGCCACCCGCAAGCAAGTGTCTGATCTATTCGCGCAAATGAACAACGACCCGGAGATGCGCAAACGCAAGCAAGCGGCGGGGTTTGAACTGGTGGAAATCTCGTACGACAAGATGGAAGCGTTCTATAAAGATCGCACGGCGGCGTATCAGGATGATGCGCGGCGCCTGGGCTTGATCAAGTAGACGGGTCAACGCAGCGCTTAGCGCAGCGGTCAAGGCGGCGATCTCCATCGCTGCCTCGTTTTTCGTCACGTAACCAGGGAGCGCTGATGGTCACTCGCCGTCAAATCAATCTCGCGCTGGGAGCCGCCGCGCTTGGGCCCGGGTTCGGAGCCGCACTCGGCCCGCGCTCAGCCTTCGCGCAACAAGATTATCCAAACCGCCCGGCACGCATCATCGTCTCCGGCTCGCAAGGCGGCACCACCGATCTGCTCGCACGCCTCGCCGCCACCCACTTGAGCGAGGTGTTGAAGCAGCCGTTCGTGATCGACAACCGGCCCAGTGGACTGGGTGTGATTGCCGCCGAGACCGTGGCCAACAGCCAGCCCGATGGTTACTCGCTGCTCGCCTGCTACCACCAGCACACCGTCAACGCGGCGATGGGCCAGAAGCTCTCGTATCACCCGGTGACGAGCTTTTCGCCCATCGCGCAACTGACCGCATCGGGCCTGATGCTGCTGGTGCATCCGTCATGCCCGGCAAAAACGTTGAAGGAATTTTTGGTCTGGGCCAAGGCGAGCAAAACGTCGCTCAACTATGGCTCGGCGGGTATCGGTAGCGGCGGCCATCTCGGCGGTGAGCTGTTCAAGATGATGACCGGCATCAAGGCCGAGCACCTGCCCTACAAAGGTACCGGCCCGGCGATCACCGATTTGCTCGGCGCGCGCTACGATTTTATTTTCGCCGCGCAGCAGGGCGCGCCGTCGATGATGGTGCGTGCCGGGCGCTTGCGCAATCTCGCGTTCACTGCGGGTCGGCGCGTGAGCGCGTGGCCGGAGCTGCCCGTGATGGCGGAAGAACTACCCGGCTTCGAGGTGGTCGGCTGGTACGGCATTCTCGGGCCGGCCAATCTGCCCAAGCCCATCGTCAATCGTCTCAACGAAGAGATTCGCAAGTTGCTCGCGCAAGCCGCGGTGCGTGAGCGCATCGTTGCCGATGGTTCGGAGCCGGTCGGGCAATCGCCCGAGGAGTTTGGGCAGATGCTGCTGGCGGATATGAGCAAGTGGGTCAGGCTGGTGAAGGAGAGCGGGGTGAAGTTTGAGTGAGCCGGCTATGCGAAATGGCATCTGGCTGTGATCCGCTTCCACCAACGGCTTCCCAACGTCGGCATCGATAGAATGGCTCTAACCTAGGGTTGTAAGCCCGGCAACGTAATTAACCTACTTGCAAAAAATACCAACTAGGTGATAATGCGATATGGAGAAAGGCACGCCGCACTGTAAGTTGTCTGTCGTGCAGGCTCTGGTCGATGGCGGGCATGTCAGAGCAACTGCCAGCGCATTCAGTGGCGCGCGTGAACTTGGTATCCACAATCTGTCCGGGATGTGCGCCATCATCACGGCACTGACATCCGCTAATTTCTACAAGAGCATGACGACGCATGCAGATCACCATATTTGGCAGGACGTGTACCACGCCAAAACCAGCAGCGGTGACGAGGTGTACCTCAAGCTAACTGTCATCAATGATGTGTTGATTGTTTCATTCAAGGAGCTGTGACCATGAAATGCCCATCCTGTGGAGCGGCCAAACTGATCCACGACACCCGCGACATGCCCTACGTCTACAAGGGAGAAAACACCTCGATTCCAGCGGTGACCGGTGACTTCTGCCCAGCCTGTGGCGAAGTCGTGCTTGATCGTGAACACGGTGACCGCTACAGCGAATTATTGGGGGCGTTCCAGCGGCAGGTGAACGCCGCCTATGTCGATCCGGCCTACATTACCAAAGTACGCAGAAAGCTTGAACTTGACCAACGCGAAGCCGCCGATATTTTTGGCGGCGGCGTGAATGCTTTCTCCCGTTATGAAAACGGCAAGACCAAGCCATCCCTGGCCTTGGTCAAGCTGCTTAAAGTGCTGGATCGGCATCCCGATCTACTGAGCGAAGTTAGAGCGGCGTGAATTCCCATGCGCGGACGTGATGTCTTCCTTCAAAGCTTGGCGCTGCACGGCGTACGCCACATCTTCGGTAACCCCGGCACGACCGAGAGTCCGCTGCTCGACGCGTTGGCTGACGTGCCATCCATCGAGTATGTGATTCATCTGCACGAAGGCATTGCGGCCGGCGCCGCGAGCTACTACGCGCGCGCCAGCGGCCGCACGCCGGTGGTGAACTTGCATGCGGCGCCGGGTCTGGGCAACGCGATTGGCATGATGTACAACGCGCTCAAAGCCCGCGCGCCGATGGTCGTCACCGCCGGCCAGCAGGACACGCGCATGCTGCGGCGTGATCCGATC
>JAYVSR010000183.1:0-14561 GCA_043775155.1 Burkholderiales bacterium
TCACGCACATCGTCGAGCGTCAGGCCGGGCAGGTTGGCGATCACGTAAATGTCGGTTGCCTGCACCGGCAGAGGCAGAACCGCCGTCAGCAACAACGCGGCGAGAGCAGGAAAAACCAGGTTCGATTTTTTCATCATCCGCTCCCTAGAACCGCACCGCGAGCTGGAACATGGTGCGGTTTGACTTGCGCACCGCCGCCGAGGGTTCAGAGGTGCCGCCGGTCTCGACTTTGAATGAGGTTACCGGGTTGATCGCGTAACGCAGGCCAATGCTGTTGCGCACATAGCTGCGGCCGTTGGTCTGGCTGGCAAAATAATTGTCGCCCGGGTTCAGGTTGGCGCGCTCGTAGCGGTAGTAGGGGGTGAGGTCCCAACCCACTGTTTTGCCGACTTGCAAATACCCCGCGCCGCTGGCAAAGGTGCCAGTGTTGCCGCTCATGTCGGTGTTGCGGAACCGGTAGATCTCCGACAGCACCTCCCAGTCGTTCTCGTCATACACCAGATAGCCGCCAGTCAGATTGACCTGGGTGCGGCTGGTCTGCACCGCGTTCGCATCAAACGCGGCGACACGCGACGAATACGCGTGCGCCCCGAGGGTCAGGCCAGAGAGCGCGCCGCCGAAGCGGTAACCGAGTGTAGCACCGGCCGCGCCCGAGCCACTCGCGGCGCGGGTGTTGTTCGGCTGCAGCGTGCCGTTGTTGTCGATGCTCGAACCATTGCCGAAATAGGCGTCATAGACCAGTCGGCCGGCCCCGAGCTTGTAGGTGCCGCTCGCCAGCATGCCGACGGTGTGCGCTGGCAGCACGCCGCCGCGATCTTCAAACTCGAGAAAGCGCGGGCGCAGCACCGAAGTCTGGATCTGCGCGCCGTGGTGAAACGCGGTGTTCCAGTAGCCGTAAGGGGTGTGATAACGGCCCATCCATACGGTGAGCGAGTCGTTCACCGTGTAACCAATTTGCAACCGCTCGAGATCCGTCGCCAGCGCTTGATCTTCGCCATACTCAAACACCAATTCGGCCAGCACCTTGACGCGGTCGGTGAGTTGCGGCGTCATGTAGAGGTTGAGACCGCCCTGCTCGAAGGTGGCCTTGGCGCCACGCGGTGTGGGGTTGGTCGAGCGCACCGCACCGACGTGGGCAAAACCATGCAGCGGCACGCCGCCGACCGTGACCTCGCGCGCGGCAGATGTGGACTCGCCCATCTGCACTACGCTGCGCTCCAGCGCCTCGATGCGCGCTTCGACAGGCTGGCCTGCGGCAGCGCTGGCGCTTGCCGGGTTGCCGCCAGCACCTGCCGCCGCCGGGCGCGCGGCGGCGGCGGCGGGCACTGCGGCTTTGTTTTCGAGCTGCTGCAAGCGATTGGTCAGCGCCTCGATCCGGCGCATGCTGTCTTCGAGTTTTTTCTCCAGATCAGAGACCCGGTCGGGTTGGGTTTGCCCCAGCGCAGGAACGGATTGCGTCAGCGCCAGCAGCAGCGCGGCGGCAACGGCAGTACGCGCCTTGCGCTGCGATGCAGCCGGCAAAGGGATATTTCTGTCTAACACTGGCATCTACTCGTCTCCTCGTCTCCTCGTACTGCTCCACGCTCACGCTTGGCAGCAATCGAGGCAATTCTGGTTTTTACAGACCGGCTCGCGGTGATCTGTGCAATCGCGCTGATTGACTCACCGAAGCGATTATTAACAGCTGGTCTGATGTAGCCAAAACAGCCAGCGCGCCGCGTTCACTGTCACCACTATTCCAGTGGCATAAACGTCACGCAGCCTGTTTTCTCCTGCTGGTAACTCTAGCGCGTTTTAGTTGAAATGGAAATGACCGCGCACCTAAAACACACAAATTGTCCGGCGATAGTGTTGCGCGCGGTATTTGTATTCGGGAATGGAATATATCGGGCGGCACATGCGTTCTGGCGCTTTTTCCCAGGACTATCAACCATGCAAATTGACGCCGCGCGCCACGCCATCACGATCACACCCCTGACACTGCCGACGCACTCACACTTGATGGCTGGGGCACGCGCAAGCGCGCGTTTCCGCGCTGAATGCCTTCGTGCGACAATACACTTTGTATATCAATGCACCGGCGCGCATTTCAGCGCCGTTCTTTTTCGATTTGGCGGTTTGGATGAATGCGATCACGATTTCTCGTTGGGGCAACAGTTTGGGAGTGCGGTTGCCGCAGTTTCTGGCACGGAGTGCGCGTCTCAAAGCGGGCGATGCGGTCACCATTAGCTTGCGCGGCGATGAAATCGTCTTGACGCCGGCGCGCGAGCAGCTTGATGTGAACGCGCTGATTGGCGAGATCACCGCAAAAAACCGCCATGCGGCAGTCGATTTTGGGCCGGATCGAGGCGGCGAAGTGGTGGAATGGTGACGCGCGCGGCCTACCTTCCGGAGCGTGGTGATTTGATCTGGCTGGACTTCGATCCCCAGGCGGGTCATGAACAAGCCGGCCGCCGGCCGGCCTTGGTGCTGTCGCCAAAAACTTATCATCAGCGCTCGCGTTTGGCGATTGTTTGCCCGATTACGTCGCGCCTCAAGGCTTATCCCTTCGAGGTGTCGGTCAGCGGATTAAGCAAGCCTAGCGCTGTACTGGCCGACCAGGTTCGTTCACTCGATCTAGCTGCGCGGCAGGTGAAGTTCATCGCCAAGGCGGACGCGCACACCGTAAAGCGCGTATCGCAGCTGGCTACCGCGCTGATTACGTTCGATTGAGCAGAACTTGGCTCGCGCGCAGAACCCGCGCTAAGGCTCCGCCAGCCCGGTCTCAAACTGCGCCGCGTTCTTGCCCTTGAACGGCGCGTAAAACGCTTTCACCGTTTGCATGTCGGCTTCAATGTCGCCGGTCGGCACCAGCAACGGCCCCAGGCCGCTGCGTTTTTGCGCGTAGTCCATGTAGGCCATGATGATCGGCACCTGCGCCTCCAGTGCGATGTAGTAGAAGCCGGTTTTCCAATAACGCGTTTTGCTGCGCGTGCCCTCGGGCGGCACCAGTAGTTGCAGCGGGCCGTCGAAATCGCGAATCGCTTGCGCCGAGTCGGCGACCAGATTGTTCGCTTTGCTGCGCTCAACCGGGATGCCGCCGAGCCAGCGCATCAACGCGCCAAACGGAAAGCGGAACAGGCTGGCCTTGCCGATCCAGTGCGCGTTGAAGCCGAGCACGAACCCGACCATCAGGGTGTAGGGCAAGTCCCAGTTGCTGGTGTGCGGCGCGGCGATCAACACCGCTTTGGGTGCATCTGCGGGTAGCGCGCCTTCGACGCGCCAGCCGGTGACCCGGAGAAAATGCTGCGAAAAAAAGCGCAGGATGGTGTTGACAACGGGCGTGGTGAACAGGGTGCGATGCATGCGCGGCACTGTACGGCAATTTCAGACGATGGGCGGAGAGACTGCGCGGTACACTTCTGGCGACCGGATTATTCCCCTTTGGCCCCCGTATATCGGAGAAGAGCGTGGCGGAGAAAGGCATGGCTGATTTACCGCAAGACAAGCAAAAGCGGCCCGCCCCGGCGGCACGCTGGCGCCGCCGCACCAACACGTCGGCTGTGCTGGTCTGCGCAGTTTGTTTGCTCCTGGGCGCGGGCCTGTGGGCCACCGTGGAGTACGTATCGGCGCGCGCACGTGAGCAGCGCCTGGCGGACGTCAGCCGCGAAAGCGTCAATCTGGCGCTGGTGCTCGAAGCGCACACGGCGCGCGCGCTTGGCACGGTAGATGATCTGGCCTTGCGTCTGAAGGCGCGCTATGAAAAAGACGGTGCGCAGATTGATTATCAGGCCTTCATGGCAGGCGTCAACCTGTCGGGCGACCTGATCCGCAGCGCGACTCTCACCGATGCGGCAGGGCAAATGATCCACGGCCCGGCGGGCAGGTCGCTCCCCTTCGTGGGCGACCAGGCGCATATCAATGGGCATTTTGGCGCGGACCGCGGTCGCATGTTGATCAGCACACCGATCGAAGCGCGCGCTGGTGCGAGAGGACAAATCATTGTGCTCACGCGCCGCGCCAACCGGCCTGATGGTTCTCTTCTGGGCGTCGTCAGCATTGCGATCAATCCGTTTTACTTCGCAGATTTGTATCGCGATATTGATTTGGGAAAAGATGGGCGCATCTCACTGTTTGGCACCGATGGCATGTTGCGCGCCCGGGTGCAGCACCGTGAGCAAATTTTCAGCGCGAGTGCCAGCGGCGGCACCCTGAAGAAACAGTTGGCGCAGGCGCCGCACGGCGTCTACCGCAATGCATCGGCGACTGACAACATCGAACGCATTCTTGCCTATCGAACGGTGCGTGATTTCCCGCTGGTGGTGATGATTGGCCGCTCAGTGGACGATGCGTTGGGCGGTGTGACAGCGCAACATCGCCAGTATCAATACGGTGCTGCCGCCGCGACGATTTTTCTCTTCGTAGTAGCGGCAGTCATGGTCTTTGTGACGCGCCGCCGTGCGCAAGAAGGGATCAAACTGGCGCAAGCCATGTCGCATATGGACCAGGCGCTCGCCGCGATGGCCGATGGTTTTTTGCTGTGCGATGCAGCGCACCGGGTCGTCGCCTGGAACGCACGTTACCTTGAAGTGTTTCCGCATTTGACCGGCGTGATCGCGGTTGGGTTGCCGTTTCGTGTGCTGACCGAACATACGTCGCGGGTACTGTTGCCGCAGGCACCGGAAAGCGAGCAGCGCGCTTACGTAGAACGCCGGATTGCCCAGCACACCAATCCGAGCGGCATCTTCGAGATGTCGCTGCCATGGGGCGGCAAGACGATTCACGCCAATGAGCGCCGCACGCCCGATGGCGGCGTGGTCAGTGTGTATCACGACGTTACGGCGCGCGCAGTGATCGCCGTTGATTTGGCGCGCGCCAAGGCCGAAGCGGATCAGGCGAGCCGCGCGAAATCGCAGTTTCTTGCCGCCATGAGCCACGAGATTCGCACTCCGCTCAATGGCGTGCTCGGCATGAACGGGCTGCTGCTCGATACCGCGCTGACCGCGGAGCAACGGCGGTATGCCGAGATCATCCGCAATTCCGGACAAAGCCTGCTCGCCCTGATCAACGACATACTCGACCTGTCGCGTCTCGAAGCCGGACGGATGGAGCTGGAGTTGATCGAATTTGATCCGGTGCGCACGGTGGACGAGGTGGTGTCACTGCTGTCGGCCCGCGCAGGGGACAAAGGCCTGCAGTTGCATCTGCACCAGGGCGCCGGCCTGCCGCGCGCACTGCTGGGTGACGCCGGGCGCTTGCGGCAAATGCTGTTCAACCTCGTCGGCAATGCGCTCAAATTTACCGCGCAGGGCACGATTGATCTGAGCCTGACCAGCCGGGCGCTTGACGCGGAACGCATCGAACTGTCGGTCGCGGTGAAGGATACCGGCATCGGCATTGCAGCCGATGCGCTGCCCAAACTGTTTGAACATTTCTCGCAAGCCGACAGCAGCACGGCGCGCCGCTTCGGCGGCAGCGGGCTGGGGCTGGCCATTTGCCGCCAGATCGCCACCCTGATGGGAGGGACCGTCAGCGCCGAGAGCGTACCGGGCACGGGCAGCACGTTTACCGTGATGTTGCCATTTGCGCTCGCCGCGATGGAAACAGCGGTGGACACAGCGGTGGACACAGCGGCGGGGACTCCGGCGGCGGCGCCTGCACACCTGGAGGCACCTGCGGCACCTGAGGCACCTGAGGCGCCCGCCACCGGCCTGCGCATTCTGGCGGCAGAAGACAACGTGGTGAATCAGCTCATCACCGAAGCGCTGGTGAAACAAATGGGTCACTACTGCGACCTAGTCGGTGATGGACGCGAGGCGGTGCGGCAGGTGCAGCAGGCGCACTACGACCTGATATTGATGGATGTGCAGATGCCGGTACTCGACGGCGTCGCGGCGGTGCGTGAAATCCGCGCATTGGCTGCTCCCTGCGCCAGCATCCCGGTCATTGCTCTGACGGCCAACGTGATGACCACCGATCGTGACGCCTACCTCGCGGCCGGTATGGACGACTACGTCGCCAAACCGATTGAGTACAAATTGCTCGTTGCCGCTATCGCGCGCGTGAGGACCAAGCGGCGGGCGGGCCGCGCCGCTCAATCCTGACTACGGGCGCAATGTGGCGCGCGATAGCTTCACGCCGCGCCAGACCCAGTCGCAGCGCGCTTCAAGCGGTCGTTGATGGCGTCCCAGGCGTCGCCTTCAGGCGGTGCTTCGATCACGATCAACTCGCAGCCCGATACGTCCATCGCGCGCAGGTGGGCATAGAGGTTGTGGGCGTAGACCTTGGGCGCGCGCGAGGCGAGCCAATGCAGGGTGCCGGGGGTGCGCGTGGGGCCAAATGACAGCACGGCGATGCGTTGGCCGGGGCGTGAGCTCAAGACCTGGTTCAGTTGCGCGCCAGAGACAATCTCGGCCGGGGTGCGCGGTGCGTAGTGCGCATCGAGACTGCCGGAGACGCGTGGCGTCGCCACAATTTTTCTTGATTCCTTGCCGGAAACCGTTGGTGGGAGCGCCTTCTGGCTTGGAGCATGGCCAGGATCCGCTGCCAGAGCCAGTTTCACGGCATCAGCCGTGATCGATCCGGGGCGCAGAATGCGCGCATCGCCCTTTGAGAGGTCGATGATGGTCGATTCGATTCCGACTTCACAGGCGCCGCCGTCGAGCACCAGATCAATCGCATCACCAAACTCGTCGCGCACATGCTGCGCGGTGGTGGGACTGACGTGGCCGAATTTATTGGCTGAGGGTGCTGCGAGGCCTGCGGGCGCTGCGATACCAGCGGGTTGGCCAGTGTCGGCAGCGGCTTTTTTCGTCTCCGCCGCGAACCTTGCGAGTACGGCGCGCGCCACCGGATGCGATGGCACCCGCAAGCCCACGGTGTCCTGCCCGCCGGTCACCGCGTCCTGCACATGCGGCGCACGTTTGAGGATCAAGGTCATCGGGCCGGGCCAGAATTTTTCTGCGAGCGTCCAGGCGGCTGGGGGAATGTCGATCGCCCATTCGCTGATCTCGCGCGCGTGGGCCAGATGCACGATTACCGGGTGATCGGCGGGGCGGCCTTTGGCGGCGAAGATTTTTGCGATGGCGTCAGGGTTGGACGCGTCAGCGGCGAGGCCGTAGACCGTCTCGGTCGGCAGACCGAGCAGACCACCGGCACGCAGCACCGCGACCGCGCGGGCGCACTCAGCTGGGTTCAAGCCGCGAGCGCCTGCCGCACTGCGGCCACATCAGCGAGCGCTGCATCAAGGGTCGCGCCGAGCATGGTGATGTGGCCCATCTTGCGGCCCGCGCGCGCTTGCGATTTGCCGTAGAGGTGCAGTTTGGCGGCGCGGTGGTTCAGCACGCGCGTCCAGTCGGGTGCGTCGGCCAGATGCGCGCCGCGCCAGCTATCACCGAGCACATTGAGCATCACCGCAGGCGTGTGCTGGCGCGTATCGCCGAGCGGCAACCCGGCGAGCACGCGCACCTGCTGCTCAAACTGGCTGGTCACACAAGCGTCGATGCTGTAGTGGCCGCTGTTGTGCGGACGCGGTGCGAGTTCGTTCACCACCAGCGTGTCATCGGCGAGCACGAAGAACTCGACGCACAACACGCCGGTGTAATCGAGCGCGGCGGCGATTTTTAACGCGGCGTTGCGTGCGGCATCGGCCAATGCCGGCGCGACACGCGCTGGCACGATAGACAGATCGAGGATGCCGTCCTGGTGTTCGTTCTCGGATACCGGGTAGGTGGTCTCTTCGCCATCGCGCCCGCGTGCCACCACGACCGAGAGTTCAAGTTTCAGCGGTAGCATTTTTTCCAGCACGCAGGGCACGTCGCCGAATGCGGTGAATGCGGCTCGCGCTTCGTCTAGGCGGCTGACGCGCGCCTGGCCTTTGCCGTCGTAGCCCAAGCGTGAGACTTTGAGAATGCCGGGCAGCAGCGTCGTGTCAATCTCGCCGAGATCAGCGGCGTTGCGAATCACTGCATGCGGCGCGACGGCCACACCGCAAGATGCGACAAACGATTTTTCACGCACCCGGTCTTGCGCAATCGCCACGCTCGCGGCGAGCGGGCTGACGAGGCAATGGCCGGCGAGAAACTCCAGCGCCTTGGCCGGTACGTTTTCAAACTCGGTAGTGACACCTTTGCACAAGCGCGCCAGTTCTTCGAGGCCTTGGGCATCGAGGTAGTCGCGGCGAATGTGCAGATCAGCGACCGTGCCAGCCGGACTCTCGGTGCCGGGGTCGAGCACCGCGACCTTGTAGCCCATGCTCTGCGCCGCCATGCAGAACATGCGACCGAGTTGCCCGCCGCCCAAAAGACCGAGCCACGCACCGGGGGCGATAGCGCTGCTCACGATTTTGCCGGCTTCCGCGGCAGCACCATCGCGCGCGCGGCCTTGGTCTGACTCGCGCGAAATGCATCAAGACGCGCCGCCAGCGCCGCATCGTTGTGCGCCAACATGGCGACAGCGAACAGCGCCGCATTCGCCGCACCGGCTTCACCAATCGCGAAGGTGGCAACCGGAATACCTTTGGGCATTTGCACGATGGAGTAGAGCGAGTCCAGTCCTTTCAAATGCCGCGACGGCACCGGCACACCGAGCACCGGCACCATCGTTTTCGCTGCCAGCATGCCGGGCAGATGCGCCGCACCGCCGGCGCCGGCGATGATCGCCTGCAGGCCGCGCGCCGCCGCGCGTTCGGCGTAGGCAAACATCTCGTCCGGCATGCGATGCGCGGAGAGCACCTGGTATTCGTGCGCGATGCCAAATTCGGCGAGGATCACGACGGCATTGCTCATCACGTCCCAATCGCTGCTGCTGCCCATCACGACGCCGACCAATGGTTTGGGTTTGACGGCGAGTTTAGCGACCGGCTTGGCGACCGATTTAGCGGCAGGTTTGGCGGCGCGCTTCGTTTTCGCAGCAGCATTCATTGGAGATCGGCTCCAGTCAAGCGTTTCAGGGCTTCGCGGTATTTATCGGCCGTGCGCGCGATCACATCTGCGGGCAGTGGCGGCGGCGGTGGTTGCTTCGGCCAGTCGAGCGTTTCGAGATAGTCGCGCACGAATTGTTTGTCGAACGACGGCGGGCTGATGCCAACGCGGTATTCATCAGCCGGCCAGAAGCGTGATGAGTCGGCGGTCAGCACTTCATCCATCAAGGTGAGCGTGCCATCGGCGTCGAGGCCGAATTCGAATTTGGTGTCGGCGATGATGATGCCGCGCGTCGCTGCATATTTCACCGCTTCGCCATACAACTGCAAGCTCACCGCGCGCATGCGTTCAGCGAAATCAGCGCCGATGCTGGCGGCGGCTTGATCGAACGAAATGTTTTCGTCGTGCTGGCCGAGTTTGGCCTTGGCGGCCGGCGTGAAGATCGGCTGCGGCAACTGCTCGGCTTGACGCAAGCCCGCAGGCAGACGAATGCCGCAGATAGCGCCGCTGGCTTGATAGTCCTTCCAGCCGGAGCCGATCAGGTAGCCGCGCACCACCGCTTCGACCAGCAGCGGCTTCAAGCGCTTGGCAACGACGGCGCGGCCGCGCACCTGCTCCACATCATCAGCCGACACCACGCTCTCGGGCGCGACGCCGGTCAGGTGATTCGGCACCACGTCTTTCAGGCGCTCAAACCAGAAGTTCGACATCTGGTTCAGCACCCGGCCCTTGGCGGGAATCGGCTCGGCCATCACCACGTCAAACGCCGAGAGCCGGTCGCTGGTGATCATCAGCAGGCGGTGCTCATCGACTGCATAGGTGTCACGCACCTTGCCGCGATAGACCAGCGGCAGGCTGGTCAGCCTGGATTCGTAGAGAGCGGGTGTGGTCAAAGCGGTTCCAGAAGCCGGTTGAAGAAGGTCAATTGTGCGAGCCCGCAGGCGGCGTAGCGATGTCGCCGTCGGGGTTATCAGCGTACGGATACTTGAGATGGCCGTAACGGATCACCAGCACCGCGAGGGTCAGCAAAAAGATCGAACTGGCGACGCCGAGCATGCGCCACTCGCTCATATCTTTCACGTCGAGCACCATGTAGCGCGCCAGTGCCACCACGGCGATGTAGAGCGGAAAGCGCACCGGCAACTGGCCGGTCTTGAGGTAGCGCCCGGCCATCGCCAGCACCTCGAGGTAGAGGAACATCAGCAGCAGGTCGGTGAGCGTGACGCGGCGCGCCTCGAACATCACCTGGATTTCCTGCACCATCGCCACGGTGGTGGCAAAGGCAATCACCAGCAGGCCGGCGTATTCGACAAAGTCCAGTCCACCGACGAACAGTTGATGCATGCGGCGAAAGGCCGGGATGTTGGTGCGCATGGATGGTTCCCCGTGATCCCGCCGCCGCTTACTGCACGACTTGCGTTAACGCGCCACTGGCGTACTGCCCGGCGATGCTGGTCAACCCGACCGGCTTGATCTTCGAGGCCTGGCCGGCGCAGCCGAACTGCTGATAGCGCTCCTTGCAAATCGCTTTGGCCGCAGCGCGTGCCGGTTTCAAATAGTCGCGCGGGTCGAAGTGCGATTTGTTTTCGTTCATGAATTTACGGATCGCCGCCGTCATCGCGAGGCGAATGTCGGTGTCGATGTTGATCTTGCGCACGCCGTGCTTGATGCCTTCCTGAATCTCTTCCACCGGCACGCCGTAGGTCTCTTTCATCTCGCCGCCATTGGCGCGAATGATCGTGAGCAAATCCTGCGGCACCGAAGACGAACCATGCATCACCAGATGGGTATTCGGAATCCGTTTGTGAATCGCCTTGATGCGGTCAATCGCGAGGATGTCGCCAGTCGGCTTGCGTGAAAACTTGTACGCGCCATGCGAGGTGCCAATCGCAATCGCCAGCGCGTCGAGCTGGGTGCGCTTGACGAAATCAGCCGCTTGATCCGGGTCCGTGAGCAATTGTTCGCGCGTCATCGTCGCGTCGGTGCCGTGGCCGTCTTCCTTGTCGCCCTTCATCGTCTCCAGCGACCCCAAACAACCGAGTTCGCCCTCGACCGTGATGCCGAGCACGTGCGCCATCTCGACGACCTTCTTGGTCACGTCGATGTTGTAGTCGTAGTCAGCGATGGTCTTGCCGTCGGCCATCAGGGAGCCGTCCATCATCACCGACGAGAAACCGAGCTTGATCGCGCCGGCACACACATCGGGCGACTGGCCGTGATCCTGATGCATCACCACCGGAATGTGCGGGTAGGAATCAATCGCGCCCTGAATCAAATACTTGAGAAACGTCTCACCCGCATATTTGCGCGCCCCGGCCGAGGCCTGCATGATCACCGGCGCGTCGAGTTCGGACGCGGCTTCCATGATCGCCTGCACCTGCTCCAGATTGTTGACGTTGAAAGCGGGCAGACCGTAACCGTTTTCGGCAGCGTGGTCGAGCAGTTGGCGCATCGAGACGAGTGGCATAGGGGCTCCAGAGAACGGGATTCGCGTTGAACGAAAAGCGGCATTTTAGGCCACCCCACATACTTTGCGATTTTGGCTTGGGTGAAATACGAGGTGGCGTTCACCACTCAGGCGGCATCCGCGATGCATCGACCATCATTTTTGCACCCCGTTGCCGTAAAAGTGAACCACGGCCAAGAAGTCTGCTGTTCGGATTCAAGGTCAGTGCATTAACGGTTTACGCTTTGGCTGGCAGACACGCTGTGCCGCCGCATCCCGCCGAGCTACACCGATGCCGATGACGGCGCCGCAGTTGCTGGCGCGCATTGACCAGTATGCGTTGGCCGATCCAAAAAAAGGGATTCGTCAAAAACAATTCCGCGTCGAACGTGAATTCACATCGGCAGCGCGCCGCCCATCGATTGGCGGCACTCACGCGCAGCAATGTTTTCCTCTTAAACGTGGTGCCAGTTAAACTAAGTGCATGAATTTCCCCTCACGTTACGCACCCGTTCTCGAAGTCTCCGCACTCACCTTCGAATACCCCGGCAAGCGCGCGCTGACCGATGTCAACTTCACGCTCGAACACGGCGCGGTGCTGGCGCTGGTCGGGCCGAACGGCGCCGGCAAGACGACGCTGATGCGCTCCATCGCTGGTCTCGATGACCCGATGTCCGGCTCGATCACGCTCGATGGCGTGGACGTCATCGCCGAGCCGCGCGAGGCGTATCGCAAGCTCGGCTATCTCTCCGACTTTTTTGGTCTCTACAGCGCGCTGACAGTGCGGCAAAGTTTGCTGCACGCGGCAGGCATGCGCGCGCTCGATGAAGCGATGCAGCGCGATGCCGTCGCCCGCACCGCCGAGCGCCTCGGCCTCACCTCGCGGCTCGATGCGCGCACCGACACGCTGTCGCGCGGCTGGCGTCAGCGCGTCGCCATCGGCCAGGCGATGGTGCATTCGCCGCAAGTGCTGCTGCTCGATGAACCAGCGGCCGGTCTCGACCCGGAAGCGCGCATCGGCCTCTCCGCACTGTTCCGCCAGTTGCGCGCCGAGGGCATGACGCTGATCGTGTCCTCGCACATCTTGGCCGAGCTGGATGAATATTCGAGCCACATGCTGGCGATCAAGGATGGCCGCGCGGTCGAGTTCCGGCGGATTGAAGCGACGGCAGAGACGGGAGTGGTGCTGCGCATTACGTTGGCGCAAGCGCCGGCTGACGCGAATCCGGTGTTGAGTGTGCTGGCTGCAAACGACGTGACGGACGGGCATGTGCTCAATACGGCTGCTGCATTGAAAGCAGGCTGGAGTGTGCAAGGTCGGCTACGTGGTGCTGCGAACGCCCAAGCCAATCTGCTGAAAGCCTTGGTGGAAGCGGGTTTCCCGGTGATCGAGTTTGCCGTTGTGCGGGAAAATTTGCACGACTCTTACTTGCGCTCGATGCAGGATGGCAACGCGCCGGGCGCCGCGCTGCCGGTGATGCCACCCAGTGGAGGTAACCACCAATGACCCGCAACCCCGAACTGCGCCGCTATTGCTGGCTGGAGCTGACGCCGCATCGCCTGATCGCGACACCGCTGATCATCGGCTTGATCGTCGCGCTGGTGGCGGCGACCACTGATGCGCCGGCCGAGCCGCTCGCCGTGACCGGGCTGATCGGCTTCGCCATCGGTGCCGCATTGTTCGGCAGCTACTTCGCGCTCAGCGCCGTCACCGAAGAAGTGCGCGAGCGCACCTGGGACACGCAGCGCATGTCGGCGCTGACGCCGTCCGCGTTCGCCTTCGGCAAGGTGTTCGGCGCGCCGGTGTATGGCTGGTACGCCGGCGGCTGGTGTCTTTTGCTTTATTTATTTGCCGGGTTGCGCGTACATGGTGCGGACGCGGTGTTGATTGCCGCTGCTGCTGTCTGTTCGACCGTTGCGCTCCACGCCACCGCCGTGTTGATGAGCGCGATGATCGCGCGCGCCGGCATCACGCGCAATACGGCACCGGCCCTGTTCCTGCTGATTCTGTGGTCGGGTGCGCTGCCCTGGCATATGTTCGAGCCGGCCAAAGGGCCGCTGCTGTGGTGGGGCATCGGGCTGCCGCAATTGTGGTTTGTGCTGGTCTCGGCGGCACTGTTCGCCGCGTGGGCCTTGCTGGGTGCAGCGCGTACTTTCGCGACCGAATTGCGGGTCCGCCAGTTGCCCTGGGCCTGGCCTGCATTTTGTCTCTGCATCGCGGTGTGGGGCGGCGGATTGGCTGAGGCTAAAACCGGCGGGCGCGCCAACGCGGCCGCACTGGTGGCGTTGCTGTTTTTCCTTGCTACCGGCATCGGCGCGTATCTCATGTTGTTGTCCGAGCGCATTGGCGCGATGACGGTGTCGCGCGTGCTGCGCACCTTGCGCGGCGCGCATGAAAGCGAACGGGAAGGCGGCCGGGATAGCAAACTGCGGCGCGCGCTGCAAGAGACGCCAATCTGGCCGGTGAGTCTGGTCTGTGCATGGGCTGCGGCGGTGTTGCTGCTGGTGCTGCCTTGGGGCAGCAGTGGCGCGGCGATTCTCAATCAGATCGTCGGCGAAGGCAAATTGATGCCGCTGGCGCTGGCGGCCATGCTGTTGCGTGACGCCGGCATCTATTGCATCTTCGCGCTGGCACGGTTTCCGCGCCGTGCCGCGACGGTGACGCTGGTGTATATCGCATTGCTCGACGCCGTGCTGCCGCTATTGATGACGGCAGCGGGGATGGCGACACTGGCGTTTGTCGTCTTTCCACTCGGGCGCGCATCAGGGTCTGGCGCGTTCGTTATCTTCATGGTGCAGGCGGCGATTGCCTGGGCGATTGCGGTGTGGCGCTGGCGCGCGGCGCAGAAGCTTGATCTCGCCACTTGAAGCGAACGTGATGCACCTGCACATCACTCCGGCACACCGTCGCACGTAATGGCGCTGTTCTCCACTCACCACCTCAACCCCGGCGTCAAACGCCGCGAGTTGTTCGGCTGGGCGATGTACGACTTCGCCAACTCCGGCTACACCACCGTCGTGTTGACGGCAGTGTTCTCCGCCTACTTCGCCGGCGTGGTCGCGGGCAAAGCCGAGTGGGCGACGTTCGCGTGGACGGCGGCGCTGTCAGTGTCCTACGCCATCGTGATGCTGACCATGCCGGCCCTGGGCGCGCTGGCCGACATGCGTGCAGCGAAGAAACGCTATCTCGCATTCTCGACCATCGGCTGCGTCGC
>JAYVSR010000184.1:0-5143 GCA_043775155.1 Burkholderiales bacterium
AGCCGCCCCAGCGACCTCACCCGCATCTTTCGGTTTCGGCAAGCCGATGATCACATCGCCTTTGCGCGGCGTATCGGGGTAGTTGTACGCCGCCATCACGACGCCAAGCGCAGTGCGGCGATCCCAATCGGCTTCAATCGTGTCGAGCGTGCCGTCGACGGCGCGCTCAAAGATTTCCAGCAAATCACTCTTTAAACGCAGCATGATCGGCTGCGTTTCTGGGTCGCCCATGCGACAGTTGAACTCCAGCGTCTTGGCGTGACCGTTGGCGTCAATCATCAAGCCCGCATACAAAAAACCGGTGAAGGGAATGCCGTCTTTCGCCATCCCCTGCACCGTTGGCATGATGATGTGACGCATCACTTCAGCGTGAATTTTCGGCGTCACCACTGGCGCCGGGGAGTAGGCGCCCATGCCGCCGGTGTTCGGCCCCCGGTCGGCGTCGAGCAAGCGCTTGTGATCCTGGCTGGTCGCCAGCGGCAGCACGTGCTGGCCATCAACCATGACGATGAAGCTCGCTTCTTCGCCCGTCAAAAATTCTTCGATCACTACGCGCGCGCCGGCCGCTGTGTGCTGAACCCCCATCTTGTTGTCGAGCAACATCATGTCGATAGCGGCATGGGCTTCGGCGGCGGTCATCGCGACGACGACCCCCTTGCCCGCTGCGAGACCATCGGCTTTGATGACAATCGGCGCGCCCCGTTTATCCACATACGCATGCGCCGCCACCGCATCACTAAACGTTTGATACTCAGCCGTTGGAATCCCATGCCGCTGCATAAACGCCTTGGCAAAATCTTTTGAACTCTCAAGCTGCGCAGCGGCACGTGTCGGCCCAAAAATCTTTAACCCGCGCGCGCGGAACACATCGACGATGCCGCCAGCGAGCGGGGCCTCGGGCCCGACCACGGTGAGGTAAACGTGCTCCTTGACCACAAAGTCCGCCAGCGCGTGAATGTCGGTGATCGCCAGATTTTCGAGATTCGGCTCAAGCGCGGTGCCACCGTTGCCCGGCGCCACATAGACCATCTGCACGCGCTCCGACTGCGCCAGCTTCCATGCCAGCGCGTGTTCGCGCCCGCCTGACCCTACGACCAATAATTTCATTTGCTGCCGCCTGCCCTGTTCACACTATTCCAACTATTCCGCCAACACCGCCGTGGTGTAGACCTCTTGCACATCGTCGCAATCGTCCATCGCATCAAGCAACTTTTGCATCTTCACCGAATCTTCGACTGACAACTCGGTGCTGCTCATCGCCTTCATCGTCACCTCGGCTACCGCTGCCTTGAAGCCAGCTTTCTCCAGCCCCTTTTTCACTGTCTCAAAATCTCCGGGCGCACAAATCACTTCAATCGAGCCGTCGTCGTTCGAGATCACGTCTTCAGCGCCGGCCTCGAGCGCGGCTTCCATCACCGCGTCTTCACTCAAACCCGGCGCGAACAAAAACTGCCCGCAGTGCTTGAACATGAAAGCCACCGAGCCATCGGTGCCCAGATTGCCGCCGTATTTCGAAAACGCGTGGCGTACCTCAGCCACCGTGCGGGTGCGGTTGTCAGTCAGGCAATCGACCATCACCGCCGCGCCAGCAATGCCATAGCCTTCGTAGCGAATCTCTTCGTAGTTCGCACCCTCAAGCTCACCGGCGCCACGCTTGACCGCGCGCTCGACGGTGTCCTTCGGCATGTTCGCATCCGACGCCTTGTCAATCGCGAGGCGCAGACGCGGGTTCATCCCCACGTCGCTGCCGCCCATGCGCGAGGCAACCGTGATTTCCTTGATCAAGCGGGTAAAAATTTTGCCGCGCTTTTCATCCTGCCGCCCCTTGCGGTGCTGGATGTTGGCCCATTTTGAGTGGCCGGCCATGTGTTTCCCCTACAATTCTTCGATTACGTCGATGTGGATCAGGCGAATTTCAGTCCGTATTTCGACCTGAATTTGAATCCGTATTTTGAATTGCGTATTTTGGATTACCTGAGTCCATCATTTTACCGTCTCACTGGAGTTCTCCCTTGTCCGCCCCTCTGCTGATTGCCAAAGCCCGCGACCTCGAACTCGCCCTGTTGCCCGCGCTGGCGAACCGCCATGGCCTCATCACCGGCGCCACCGGCACCGGCAAAACCGTGACGCTACAAAAATTGGCGGAACAGTTTTCCGCTATCGGCGTGCCGGTGTTCATGGCTGACATCAAGGGCGACCTCTCGGGCATCGCGCAAGCGGGCACCTATACCGGCAAGGTGAAAGAGCGCCTCGACGCGCTCAAACTCGAAGAGCCGAAATGGAACGGCTGCCCGGTCACCTGCTGGGACGTGTTTGGCGCGCTTCCTGCCGCCGCCGGAGGCGGCAAGGGCCACCCGGTGCGCGCGACGATCTCCGATCTCGGCCCGCTCCTGCTCTCACGCCTGCTCAATCTCAACGACACCCAATCGGGCGTGCTGCAACTGGTGTTCAAAATCGCCGATGACAACGGTCTGCTCTTGCTCGACCTGAAAGACCTGCGCGCGATGTGCCAGCGCGTCGGCGACAACGCGTCGTCGTTCACCACCGAATACGGCAACGTCTCGGCCGCCTCGATCGGGGCGATTCAGCGTGGCCTGCTCACCATTGAGAGTCAAAGCGAGAGCCAAGGGGCAGAAAACTTTTTCGGCGAGCCGATGCTTAACATCGACGACCTGATGCAGACCGACGGCAATGGCCGCGGCATCGTCAACATCCTAGCCGCCGACAAGCTGCTCAACTCGCCCAAACTCTACTCAACGTTTTTGCTGTGGATGCTTGCCGAGTTGTACGAGCATCTGCCCGAAGCTGGTGATCTTGAGAAACCGAAGCTGGTGTTTTTTTTCGACGAAGCGCACTTGCTGTTCAACGAAGCGCCGAAAGCCTTGCTGGAAAAAATCGAGCAGGTGGTGCGGTTAATCCGTAGCAAAGGCGTCGGCGTTTATTTCGTCACGCAAAACCCGCTCGACGTACCCGACACGGTGCTGGCGCAACTCGGCAACCGGGTGCAGCACGCGCTGCGCGCCTTCACCCCACGAGACCAAAAAGCAGTGAAGGCCGCCGCCGACACGATGCGCGCGAACCCGACGCTCGACACCGCAGCGGCGATCACTGAGCTGGGCGTCGGCGAAGCGCTGGTGTCGTTTCTCGATGAGAAAGGTCGCCCGTGCATCGTCGAGCGCGTGTTCATCGTGCCGCCGGTGTCGCAGATCGGGCCGATTGATGCGGCTCAGCGCAAGGCGCTGATCGATAACTCCATCGTCGCCGGGGTGTATGAGAAGACGGTGGATCGTGACTCCGCTTACGAAGTGCTCAAGGGCCGCACTGCGGCGCGCCAAGGTGCTGTGGCTAAAACCGTTGGTGGGAGCGGTTCTTCGGTCAACTCTCCAGTGAGCGCACCGGGTGACAGTGCGAGCGAAAGCGCGAACAACAACACCACCGCAGGCGGCAACAGCAACGTCACCGGCAAGCCCGAACCGGGCTTCCTCGACAAAATTGGCGGCATGTTTGGCAGTGTCTTCACTGGTGGCAGCACCAGCGGCGGCACAGGCAGTAGCAGAACAAGCGGCGGACGCACGCGCGAAGGCATGGGCGAAGCGATGGCCAAGTCCGCCGCGCGCGCGATCGGCTCTCAAGTCGGGCGCGAGATTTTGCGCGGTGTGTTGGGATCGATCCTCGGCGGGCGCCGGAAGTAGGAGCGATGCAATCATCAACCAGAGGCGAAATATCCTTAAGCGCTCAATTGGATCAAGCAGCCTCGGCGCTCGACGCTGGCGATACCGCCGCAGCGGAGCACCTGCTGCTGCCGCTCACTGCCGCCGATGATCCACGCGCGCTCGCCATGCTCGCCCAGTTGCGCCAACGCCAGACGCGCCACGATGATGCGCGTGCGCTGTACCGCGCCGCCCTGGCGATCGACGCGCGGCACTATGGCGCTTTATGCAATTTGGCGATTCTTGAATCCGAAGCGGAGCAGCAAGATGAATCCGAGGCATTGCTTCGCCGGGCCATCAGTGTCGCGCCAGAACTTCCCAATGCCTATGTGAATCTGGGCATCGCCTTAGAGCAACGCTCGCGTCAAACCGAAGCGTTGGAGGTCTACCGGTCCGCGCTTCAATTCAATCCAGACAACGCGCTGATTTGGTTCAACCTCGGCAACGCGTTGCTGGCGCAAGAACGGATCGACGAGGCCATCACCGCCTGGCGCAAAGTCCTCGCGATTGATCCTGACTTTAGCGACGTGCTCTGGAATTTGGCCCAAGCCCAGCTCCTGCGCGGAAATTACATCGACGGCTGGGCCACGCTTGCGCGGCGCTGGGAGTCGCCCCAATTTCGCGCATTCGCGCCGAAATTCGAAGTGCCGCAATGGCATGGTGAAGAGATTGCGGGAAAGCGGATTTTGCTATGGGGCGAGCAAGGGTTTGGCGACAGCATCCAGTTTGCCCGGTTCGCCACCAGCGTCGCTGCGGGAGGCGCCACCGTGATCTTGGCGGTGCCGCAGAATCTGTGCAGCATCGCAGCATCAATTGACGGGGTTGCCGAGTGTGTAGATTTGCACGCGGCGCTGCCGGCATTCGACCTGCACTGTGCGCTATTGGATTTGCCGCGCTTGTTTCAAACCACGCTGCAAACGATTTCGGCGGCCCCGTATTTGCGCCCCCCGGCGCGCCTGGTTTCAGTCTGGGCGGCGCGCTTGCCAGCAGCGCGCCGCCTGCGCGCCGGATTGGTCTGGTCCTGCGGCACTACCCGTCACGAAAAGACATTGCTCGATGGAAGCACCAGCCGTTCGTTTGACGCTCGTGTATATGCCCCGCTATGGCGTCTGGAGGCCGATTTTTTTAGTCTGCAAACCGGTGCGAATTGCGCGCAACTTGGCTTGCCGTTGCTCGACTACACCAGCGATCTGAAAAATTTTTCCGATACCGCCGCGCTGGTGGCAAATCTTGATTTGGTGATCTCGGTCGATACCGCTGTCGTCCACGTGGCCGGTGCATTGGATGTGCCAGTCTGGGTGCTGCTGAAAAAAAATGCAGACTGGCGCTGGGGCAGCGGCGCGGCATCGCCGTGGTACGCCAGCGCGAAGCTGTTCAGGCAGTCAACCGCAGGCGACTGGAGTGGGCCGATCGCGCAGATTGCCGATGAACTC
>JAYVSR010000185.1:0-3409 GCA_043775155.1 Burkholderiales bacterium
GGGCGCGATGAATTGTGTCCAATAGCCGGTACCGCAAGCGAGTTCGAGCAGACGCGTTCCGACAAACAGCGGCGGCAGCCACGCATGCAATTTGGCGAGATCAGCCTGACGCTCCGGCTTCTGATAGATGCGGTCGTATTCGTTTGCGCGGGCGGCGTAGTAGGCCTGCATTGGAGAGTGCCTGTCCGCTCGCGATGGATTGTCCATTGACAACTTCTCCGGTTACGTGGCGACGGACACGGGATCATGTCATCAGCATCGTTGTACCATCGAACAATGCATCGCGAGTTAGAACCCGAAGACCTGCAACGCTTGGTGACGCTGGAAATGCCCTTTGGTAAATACAAGGGCCGCCTGATCGCTGACTTGCCGGGCAATTATCTTGCGTGGTTTGCGCGCGAAGGATTCCCCAAAGGCGACATCGGGCGCTTGCTGGCGTTGATGCACGAGATTGATCACAACGGCTTGGGCGACATATTGACGCCGCTGCGGCAAGCGCGGCCACGTTGAACGAGATGACGAGGTACAGGACGACGCGATGTCAGACGAAAACCAGATCGAGATTCCGCAGTCGTTCATCGCGCTTTATGTCAAGCCGGGGCAGAGCAGGCCGCACGCGGCGCATGGTGTAGTGCTGGCACGCTATGAGCAATGCGAGGACATCGCCATCACCCTAACCGAACACGCTGGCGTGCTGGCGTTCAAGGAAAATTTGTCAGAGAAAGAAGTGTTGCAACGCTGTCATCAAGGCTTGTTGGCCGATCCGTCGAACTTCAGCGCGGCAGAATCAGATTGGGTGATTCGCCGCTTGGCTGAGTTGCTGGAGTGGGTACCGCTGGAGCCGGTGCCGGCATTGCTACCGGAGCCGTCACCGTGATCGTCATCGACGGAATGAGCGCTGACCCAACTTGCACAGAGGTGATTGGCCCGCAGTGGATAAAACGCCGGAAACCGTTGGTGTGAGCGGGTCTTGAGCCGATTGACCAGTGCCTATGCGGCCTTCGCCCATTCTGTTTGCACCGATTTTTCATACGCCAGCAGCTTCTGCACGCTGGGGCGTTGCTCCATCCGCTGCAAATGCGCCATGCAATTTTTGAATCCCGATACGTCCGGTTTGAACAACCCGCCACGACGGAAGCACCAGTAAAAATACGCGTCTGCACAACTGAATTGGTCAGCGAACCATTCGCGCCCGGCGAGCATGGTCTCGGCAATCTCAAACAGTTCAAACAGCGAGTGCGAACCCATGGCCATGACGTTGTCGGCTGAGTTCGGCAGATCGCAATAGCGCTCGGGCCGCGCCTGCTGCGTCAGCTTGGGGTGAATCCCGGCGGCGCACCAAGCCATCACCGAGACCGCACGTGCATAGGCCAGCGGGTCTTTGGGCATTAGGTTTGCCTGCGGAAATTGCTGCGCGATCCAAAGTTGAATCGCGACGTTCTCAGTCAGCACCAGGCCGTCGATGATTAGGGCGGGGATTTTTCCTTTTGGGTTGAGGCGTAGATAGTCAGCGCCATGATGTTCGCCCTTGCCGATGTTGATCGGCAAGGTGTCGAACGAGGCACCGGCTTCGGTGAGCAGGATGTACGGTGCGAGTGAGCAAGCGACGGGAGCGTAGGCGAGGGTGAGTTTCATGGCGGAATGGTTGTCTGATGAGAAGGTGGGGTGGATAAAGCGGGGAGAAGCTTACTCAATTTTTCGATAAATCAGCGCGAAGCGTTGCTGCTCGGCGACGCCGAAATCGCCCGGTGCGTATTGCAGCAGCCAGTCGCCGGCGTTGCCGTGCAACCGGTCACCACCGGCCGAGCGCGTGGCGGTGAATGGCTCGGTGATTTGCTTCGCCAGCACTGGTATCGGCAGGGCGGCGTAGGCACCGTCCGCGCCTTGCGTCACTGGTGCCACGGCAGCGTACTTCGCATCAAAGCGCGCGCGCGACACGCTCCAGCGGCTGCCGGTCGAGCCGGTGATTAGTGCGTCGCCGGTGGCGTAGCGGTTCGGGCCTTCGAGGCTCTTCAGCTCGCCGGGGTGTTGCGCGAACGTGACCATTACAGTTTCAGTTTTGACGTAGCGCGCTGCGTGCGGATCGGCGGTGAGATCGATGTTGCGGAGTTCGAGCATGATGGGTGAGCGGGACGTTGGCGTAATGCGTTGGCATGGGACACCGCAGCAAATCAAAAATCAGGCGGCAACGTTAACCGAAAACCTCCAACGCTCTTCCCCATACGATGCGCCTAAAATCGCGCCGACTTTCCTCACGCTGCTTACCACACATGAAAAAACTTCAAGACATTGCGCTCTCCATGCTCGACCTCGTTGCCGTGCGCGAGGGCGGCACCGTCGCGGGCGCGCTGCAAATTGCATTACGCACCGCGCAGCACGCCGAGTCACTCGGCTTTAAGCGTTACTGGGTGGCCGAGCATCACAACATGAGCGGCATCGCCAGCTCGGCTACCGCAGTGCTGGTCGGACACATCGCTGGTGGCACCCAGAGCATCCGCGTCGGCTCGGGCGGCATCATGCTGCCCAATCACGCGCCGCTGGTGGTGGCTGAAGCGTTCGGCACGCTTGCCGAGTTGTATCCCGGCCGCATCGACTTAGGGTTGGGCCGCGCGCCCGGCACGGACCAGATGACGATGCGCGCATTGCGCCGGGATCGCCCCGAGGGCGAAGAAGATTTTCCGCGCGAAGTCGCCGAGTTGCAGCACTTGCTGGCAGCACCAGAGCCAGGCCAGCGGCTCATCGCCATGCCCGGCGCTGGCACCAACGTGCCGATCTGGCTGCTGGGTTCGAGTTTGTTCTCCGCCCAACTCGCCGCGCAGCGCGGCCTGCCCTATGCGTTCGCGTCGCACTTCGCACCACGCATGCTGCTGCAAGCGATCGAGTTGTATCGGCGCAATTTTCAACCGTCGGACGTGTTGGACAAGCCCTACGTGGCGATGGGCGTGCCGCTGATCGCCGCTCCCACCGACGACGAAGCGCAGTACCTCGCCAGCAGCACTTACCAGCGTGTGCTCAGCATCCTCACCGGCAAGCGTGGCCGATTGCAGCCGCCGGTAAAAGATTTTGTTGCGCAATTGCCGCCCGACGCCCGCGCCGCGATTGGCGATTTCCTCGCCGCCGCCGTGATCGGCGGGCCGGAGACGGTGCGCGCAGGCTTCGAGCAACTGGCTGAGGCGACCAATGCCGATGAATTTATTTTGGTGTCAGATATTTTTGATGCCGATTTGCGTCTGCGCTCGCTGGATATTGCGGCGCAGGTTATGCGGCTTCAAGCTGCTTAAGCATTTTGTTGCGCACCAAATCCCAGAAACGCCCGTAGTCCTGCCACACCACGTTGGCGGCGACCTCCTTGTCGTCGAGAAAATTGATCGCGCTGCCGGGGGCCGCGAGCATCTGCGCCTGAAACTGC
>JAYVSR010000186.1:0-12159 GCA_043775155.1 Burkholderiales bacterium
GCTGCCCCGCTGAACTCTTTCTTCCTGCAAGCGCCTTTGACTTCAAAACCTTCTGGGCCGATAAACTCAACCTTGTTGCACTTGGACATTGAAACCGCCTTGTCTTTGAATTGATTCGCCGTATCTTTAAAAAGTCCTCGGTAGAAACTGAGCCGCCCCTCCATTCCAGCACCAAGACAATCTCTCTCCACTGAAGCAAAATCGGACATGAATGTGCCTTCTGCAAACGTCAAATTCTCCTCATCATTTTTTGGCATGCCCTGAAACGTATCAAGTCCATGAAATCTGGCCTCTTGTCCGGCATAATTTTTAGCTACTTCCCGACGCCAAACTTCAGGCGCCGAAAGCTGCCCTTGCCACCAATTTCGAAACAGAAGATATTGCCGATACGACTCAATTAAGGACGCACCGTTATAGACTCCAAATTCGACGTAGTCGCCAACCAGATGATTGGTGAAAACATGACCCCATGCGCGATGTAGTGCGCTCGAACGATCGTTCTTGTTCAGCGCGCCTCGAACGAATCCGGCGCGATCCAACAGATCTTTGATATATCTTTTCATTTTTTCTCTCTGCCAGCGTGTTACCGCTCGCGACGTTCAAGTCTGGCTTCTACAAATGGTTCAAGTCGAAGCGCCCGATTGTCAACCAATACAAAGAAATCTGTGAGGCCCCGTACTGGCTCCGTTACAAACCCCCATTTGACCTAGCAATCGGGCGCCAACGCACTTCACAGCACGATGTTGTGCGTTCGTACCGAAGAATTGTGCAACTTATTTTGCAGACAAAAATCTAAATTGAACACTTTCGCATGGCGGCAATTGGAGAGTTGAACCAGGGCTGGCCGTTGAGCATAGATGGCAATCGGTCTGAGAAAGCATGATCGGAAGTATCGAAATTGTAGATAAGCTCAACTTTTCAGGGTTTGAAACTCTTAAACCGTTGGTGGAAGCCACTCTTCGGCAGATACCACAGTGCGCAACCTCAGCCCTCGAATCGCAGATACCTCACCCCACCACTCTCGGCAACCACAACGCTAAATCCGGAAACGCCGCCAGCAAGCCAAGAATCACAAACAGCGCAACCACAAACGGCAGCGTGCCGATGATCACATCGTTGAGCGATCCGCTCTTGCGCAAGTTTTGCACGACGAAAAGATTCAACCCCACCGGCGGCGTCACCAATGCGGTTTCGATCAACACGATGATGACAATGCCGAACCACACCGGGTCGAAGCCGAGCTTGAACATTACCGGGGCGATGATCGGGATGGTGGTGATCATCATCGACAGGGTTTCCATGAAGCAGCCGAGCACGACGTAGAACACGATCACGGCGAGCAGCATCATCATCGGCGTCAGGCCGAGGGTTTCGATAAAGGCGGTCAATTGGGTGGTGAGACCGATGGCGGAGATGATGAAGTTGAGGAAGTAGGCGGCCAGCACGATGAGCATCACCATGGCGGTCGAACGCATCGTGCCTTCGATGGCTTCTTTCAACATGGCGAACGAGAGCTTGCCGGCCCACCACGCGAGGAACAGCGAAGCGACCACACCGAGCGATGCCGCTTCGCTCGGCGTGGCGATGCCACCGTAGATCGAGCCGACGACGACGAGAAAAATGCCGAGCGGCGGCACCAGGTGCGGCAGACTAGCGATGCGCTCGGCCCAGGTGGCGTTGAATTTCTGCCCGCCCCAGGCCGGCTTGATCAGGCAGCAAATCACCACCGTGAGCATGAACAGCAGCACCAGCACGCCGCCCGGCACGATGCCGGCCAGGTACAGCTTGGGTACCGAGGTGTTGGTCAGCACCGCGTAGATGATCATGTTGATCGACGGCGGGATGAGGATGCCGAGGGTGCCGCCGGCGGCGAGCGTGCCGAGGAACAGGCGCTCGTTGTAGCCGAAGCGTTTGGCTTGCGGCAGCGCTACTGTTCCGACGGTGGCGGCCGTCGCGACGCTGGAACCAGAGGTTGCGGCGAACATGCCGCAGGCGGCGATATTCGAGTGCATCAGGCCGCCCGGCAGCCACGACACCCATTTGATCAGCGCGCCATACATGCGCTCGGCGAATCCGGAGCGCAGCAGGATTTCGCCCAAGAGGATGAACAGCGGCACCGACACCAGCAAAAACTCATTGCTGGCCGACCAGGCCACCTCGCCCATCGCGCGCGACAGCGGCAGTTGCGAGAAGATCGCTTCGAGCGCGAGGGCCAGGATGCCCAGCGATGCGGCGACCGGGATTGCCAACGCCATCAGCGCCAGCAGAATGATGAGGGCGGTGCCAATCATGTTTTGCTGCCTTCGGATGCAGATGCGGATGCAGATGCGGACGCGGGCGCAGGTGCGGGAGTGGACGCATCGACACCTACGCCGCTCAGACCGGCGCTCTGCGCATACGCCGCTTCGTCCTGCGCATCTTCTTCAATGCTGCGCGCCGACAGCAGCGCGTGAATCGCCGGCCAGTCGCCCGCCACCACCGCTACCGCCGAGCGCAGCAGCAGCAACACCAGCGTGAGCGCAAACAAGGCCAGTCCGAGAAACCAGATGCCTTGCGGAATCCACAAAAACACTTTCAACGAACTGTTTGACTGCGCCTTCAACGCCCACGAGGTTTGAAACACCGAGAACGCGTACCAGGTCAAATACCCCGCCAGCACGCCGAGGGCCAGCAAAGCGAGAATGTCGAGCAAGGCGCGCAGCTTGCCTGGCAACTGTTGATACACCGCGTCTACCCGCACATTCGAGCGGCGCAGCAGAGTAAAAGCAAATGCCCAGGCGCTGCCGATGGCGAAGGCGTAGCCAGAGAGTTCATCCGCGCCGCCCAGCGTGACAGTAAAGAGCTTGCGCATGATCACGTCCGCCGAGACCAGCAGCGAGGCCAAAAAAATCAGCCCGCCGCCGAACCACACGCCCCAGAGGGACACGCGGTCGGCGAGCTTGAGGGCTTGATCGAGCATCGGATGGCTCGGGTTTACTTCTTCACTGCCTTGACACCCATCACCTTGCCGATGGTGTCGTTAAACCCGGCAACGCAATCGGCCGAGCAGCGCCCGGCCCAAGCCGGCAGCATGGTGTCGTCCACGATTTTTTTCAGCAGCGCGACGTCAGCCGCCGAAGGCTTCACCAGCGTCATTTTCCCTTTGGTGCCGAGCGTGCAGGCCGCCGCGCCGCTGTTGCACAGATAGCCTTGCTCGGTGTGCAGCGCGGCTGCGTCCCAAATGTTTTTCTCCAGCACTTTGACTTCGGTCTCGATCAGCGTGCGCACGCGCGGATCGAGCTTGTCGAGCGATTTTTGATTCGCCGCATAGGCGATCTGTCCCCAACTCACCGGCAACACCAGGAGGTGCGTGGTCACTTCGTTCCACTTGGCGAGATTGCCCGACAGCGTGCCGGTGATGCCGCAATCGACGGTCTTGTTTTGCAGCGCCGGCACGACTTCGCCAAACGCCATCGTCACCGGGCTGGCACCGAGCGCCGTCATCAACTCGGACTGCGAGCGGCCGCCGACGCGCACTTTTTTGCCTTTGAGATCGGCCAAGCCCTTGATCTCACCATTGCAGTAGAGCACTTGCGCCGGGTAGGTCGAGATGCCGAGCAACTTCACGCCGAATTTTTCACGAAACAATTTTTCGTACATCGGCTTGGCCGCTTCGGTGGTCTTGCGCGCGGTCTCAACGTCGGTGATCAGACCTGCGATGTCCACCGCTTCATTGGTCGGGTCGTCGGCGGCGAGATAGGCGAGCACGGTGGCACCGATCTCGAGCACGCCCTGGCTCATCAAGCGCAGCACCTCGGGGCCTTTGAGGCCCATCTCGTTAAAGCCCTTGGCTTCGGCGGTGATCGCGCCTTTGGATTTTTCGGCCAGGGTTTTGGTCCAGAACGGCAACTCGTAATCTTTGTAAGGTGGCAGACTGGAGATCGAGCCGACCACTTTCAATTGCGTTTTCGGCAGGTCTTGGGCTTGCGCATTGGCATTGACGCCCAACAGGGTAATCGCGCTGAAAATGGCTCCCACCAACGGTTTCAACAGCATGGCTTGCTCCTTTACGAGAGATTGATCGGTGACCAGATGAACTTGCATTGTAGGCAGATTCGCGCCGGTTGCGGTGGCTGGCGACAGCCCTGCCTGCTACGACCGCCCGCTACGATTGCCCAGTACGGATGCCCGCTACGACTGCACACTACGGATGCCGCGCGCAGTACGCGCCGCCCTCGCAACTGAGCGGCACAAACAGTTCACCCTGAATCAGCCAGCGGCCATCGATGCAGCGCCACTGCGCTTCGTAAGTGCCGGTGAGCCGCAACGGGCCATCCGGCTCGGTCCACGTCCCCACCCACTCGCCGCGCTCGGATGCGGTTTGCCATGCGGAGAAGACGCGCACGTCAATTGGCGTGCGTACATATTTTGTGTCGGGCCGGCTGGCAAACTGGCGACCAAGAAATTGGCGAATCTGCGCCGCACCAGTTGCGCTCGCGCCGCTGGCGCTGACAACATGCACATCGTCCATCCATTCGCGCGCGGCGGCATCGAGGTCGTGCGCGGCAAGCGCCGCGTTGGAACGGGCGCGGGCTGTGCGGATCAGTTGTTCCGATTCGGCGATTGCATCGGCGCTTGCGTTGACCTGGCTCATTTTTCCTCTCCAGCATTTGTCAGCACGGACAACAAATATCGTATATTGGCGCTTGTCGATTTGCTTGCCAATTTTTTTGAAACAGGAGATTCACCATGCGTCGTCTGCTGCTCAGCTTGTCTCTCGGGTTCGCTGCGGTCATCATCACGTGTACTGCGGCAACCGATTCGTTCGCCCAAGCATATCCGAACAAACCGATCCGCCTCGTCGTACCCTACCCGGCCGGCGGCGGCACCGATGCGCTGGGCCGCATCACGGCCGAGCGCCTGACCGACCGCCTCGGTGTGCCGGTGGTGGTGGCGAATGTGCCGGGTGGCTCCGGCACGGTGGGCAGTGACAGCGTACGCCGCGCCGAGCCGGATGGCTACACGCTTCTGTTCAACGCCAGTTTGTTCCTGATGGGCAAGAACGTCGTCAAATCCACGCCTTACGATCCGCTTGAAGACTTCACCACCTTCGGTCGCGTCGGCCAGGCGCCGCTGTTGTTGATTGCGTCATCCAAGGTCGAAGCAACCACGCTCGCTGATCTGGTCAAGCTGGTGAAGGCCAACCCGGCCGGCTTCAACATGGCGCTCTCGGGGCTGGGCTCGGCCGGCCATTTGGGCTCGCTCGAATTTATGCGTCTGGTCGGCGTCAACCTGCAAGCCATCCCCTACAAAGGCACTGCGCCCGCGCTGGCCGATGTGATGGGCGGCCAAGTGCAATTGATGATCGACTCGGCCACCGTGTTGATTCCACAAACCAAAGGTGGCCGGGTGCGCGGCTTGGCGATCACCGGCGACTCGCGCAGCCTAGTGAACCCGGACATTCCGACGACCGCTGAGGCCGGCATGCCGGCGCTGTCGATTGCGTCGTGGTACGGCGTGTGGGGGCCGAAGGGTTTGCCCGCTGCGGTCAACCAGCGCCTCGTCACCGCAGTGGCCGAGGGGGTGCGTCAGCCCGAGTTCAAGGCGCGCATCGACGCGGCCGGCATCACACCAGGCTATCTCGACCCGGCTGCGTTTATCGAGTTCATGAAAATGGATTTGGCGCGCAGCGTCACGCTGCTCAAGGCGGCGAATTTTCAGGCCGAGTAGTTCGAGGAATAGCATGACGCCGTGGCGGGCGAGGCACACATAGGCACGCCTTTCGTCAACTCGCGCCCACGAGACAATAGGTTCGTTTCGGCATCGACGCGAGAGTACGTTCAAGCGCCGGCACCAGAGGCAGCAAGTTGGCGAGTTCGTTCGATCTCGCATCGAGAACGATGACTGCGACCGGCAGTGTCGCGAGGTTTTGCTGATAAGGAAGGTTCTTGTCGACGGTGACAAATGCGTCGAATGCGGATGCCGCCAGCGCGAGCAGTTTGCCGTTCTTCACACCAGACCAGCCCATTTCGGCGACCGTACGCACGTCGTGGTGCGGGAGCGCGCGCCGGAATTTGACCGGCACCGACTCGTCAAGCAGCAAGCGCATATTCCGTCAAACGCTCTCTGGCTGCCTCAAGCACGGCGACTGCTGTTTCGCGTGACACCGACGGAAAGTCTTCGAGAAAATCTTCCAGTGAAGATGCGCCTTCGAGATAATCGAAGAGGTTTTTGACGAGAACGCGCGTGCCTTTGAAGCACAGCGCGCCACTCATGATTTCAGGGTCGTAGCTGACGAGGGGTGAATCCATAGGCCGCCTCCTATTCTGCCGGTTTAGTTTACCCGCCAGCGCGTGAGCCGCGCGTCAAGCGGCGCCGCCCTGCCGAACCGCCCGCTGCAACACTTCGCCGGCCCATTGGTTGAGACTCCGGCCCGCCGCCTGCGCCGCGACCAGCGCACGCCCATGCACTTCGGGAGGAATGCGCAACAGCAATTTTCCAGAGGCCGGTTTTTCGGGAGAGACACCCTGCTCTTTGCAATCGGCCAGATAGTCATCGATTGCGAGCCGGAATTCTTTTTTCAGTTCGGCGACGGTCTTGCCATGAAAGCTGATGATGGCGCGGATGCCAAGAATGCGGCCAACAAAAATCTCGTCGCGCTCGTCGAATTCGACTCGCGCGCTATAGCCCTTGAGGGACATGGTGTTCATGGTTTTACTCCGGTTCGTTCCAGCAGTTCGCGCGCTTCTTCGACCTGATAACGCTTCGCTTCTTTGCCGGGGTGCGGGCGATGACAACGCCACGATTCCCCGGCGAGTTCAATTTTGACGCGCGATCCTTCGCGTTCTTGTACGGTGCCACCGAGCGCCTTGATCAGCGCTTCGATGTCTGCAAAGGCGATGGTTGCCGACACTGGGCGCGAGAAGATGGCAGCCAGGGTTTTACGTTGCTTTGCATTCACAGATGAATGATAGCAACAATTGCTATCAAACAAAGCAGTTGCTACGCCACTGTGATGCGGGCCAGCTTGTCGGCGCGCCTCTCGGCCCCTCAGAGGAGCGCGTAGCGCGCGACCCGCTCCCAATCGACCATCGCCGCCAGATTCGCGTCCGGCGGCAACACAATGCGCCCGTCGCGAATCTCGATCGGCGCGGCGAGAACCTGCTCCGTCATCTCCAGAAAAAACGTCTGCTCAGCAGCCACAAGTGCTCGTGCTTTGGGCAGTGCTGCGACTTGCTGCAAACTGATCAAGCTGCCGAGCGCGCTTTCGGCGTAGAGGCCGATGGCAACCTTCGCACCGCGCGCGGCAGCAAGCGCGGTGATGGCGCGCGCTTCAGAAAATCCGATGCGGCCCGGTTTGGTGGAAAGCGCAATCTTGTTCGCCGCGCCCTTGTCGAGGAAGGCTTCGGCGTCGCGCACCGAGGTGCAGTTGCGATCCACCAGCAAGGGGATAGGCGATGCCGCCTGCAAGGCGCTGAACTGCGCATCCGGCAGCAACGGGCAAGGGTCTTCTGCCACGATGGCACCGGCATCGGCGATGGCCTTGACGTAATCAGTGGCGTCATCGCGCGGGTAGGCGCTGTTGGCATCGACGTAGAGCGTCACTTCGCCGCCCTCACTGCCCTTGAGTGCCGAGCGAATTTCGCGCATGGCTTGCAAATCGGTGGCGCGGCCTTGCCCGCCTTTTACTTTGAGAGTGTGAAAACCGTAGCGCGTGCAGACCTCTGCGGCCTCTGCCGCCATCGCTACGGGCGGCTGGCGCGTGATCGCCCAGGTGAGGTCGATCTCCGGGCATGCCGCAGTTCCCCCGTTCCACAACTGCCACAGCGCTTGACCGATGCTCGCCGCATGCAAGGTCCAGGCGGCGGTGTCGATCATGCCTTTGGCGAGTTGGTTTTCAGGAATCCCGGCCAACGCTTGATTGACGGCAACAGGCGATGCGATGTCTACGCCCTGCAATTTCGGCATCAAAAAATCTTCAAACGCGGCCTTGAGCGAATTGGGCGAGACGCCCGACCAGGTGGACTTGATCGTGCCTTCGGCGATGCCCTGCCGGCCGTTGTCGCCTTCGACGAGGAGCAGCGCGTACAGGCCCTCCTTCTCTACCGCATTGGCCCAGACGATTTCGCGCCGGTAGGGCAGCGTGTAGAAGTGCAGCGACCAGCGGGCGAGTTTGACCCTCATGCCGCCGCCGCAATCAGCGGACTCAAGCCGCTTTGCGTCACGCGCCCGTGCAAGGTGCGCTTGAGCGCTTGTTCGCAAAAGCGCGCCGTCTCGATCAAGCCATCAAGGTTGATGCCGGTGCGAATCCCCATCGACTCAAACAGATTGACCAGATCTTCGGTGCAGACATTGCCGGTGTAGCCGCCGCCATATTGCACCTTGGCCGGATGCCCGCCGACACCACCCAAAGCGCTGTCGAAAAAACGCACGCCGGCCTCATACGCCGCGACATAGTTGGCCAGACCGGTGCCGCGCGTGTCGTGAAAATGCGCAATCGGCGTCACCTGCGGCAGTTCGCTTCGCAGGCGCGCGAACATCGACTTCACGCTGGCAGGCGTTGCCATACCAGTGGTGTCGCCGAGCGCCACGTGCAGTACGCCGATGTCGGCGAAACGCGCGGCATCTTCGATCACCACCGCTTGATCCACCGCGCCCTCGAACGGGCAGCCGAACGCCACTGACACCGTGCCGATCAGGCGAAAGCGCTGGCCCGCCAGCGCCGCAACTTCGCGCACGTTATGCCACTGCTCGTCGCGGGTGCGCTTGAGATTTTTTTGCGTGTGCGCTTCAGACGCCGAGACCAGCATGCTGATTTCGTTGACGCCGTAGCCGGCTGTCGCGTCGATCAACGCGCGCTCGACCGCGCGAGGGTTGGCGCAGGTCGCCTTGTAGAACACGCCGTCCTTGCGCGGTAGTTGTTTCAACAACTCGCTCGCATCGGCAAACTGCGGCACCACTTTCGGGTTTGAGTACGAAGTTGCTTCGATGCGCGTGAAGCCGAGTGCGGCGAAGCGCTCGATCAACTCGCGCTTGAGATCAGTGGCGATGAAGTCCGGCTCATGCTGCAAGCCATCGCGGGCGAAGCATTCGCAGATGGTGACGTCAGCGCTCATGAAGATTCAACCCAATCCGAGTTCGCGAATTGCATGATCGCGCAATTTATTTTTTTGCACCTTGCCGCTGCCGGTCATGCCGATGGCTTCAAAGTCGGCGACGATTTTCAAATAGCGTGGCACGCGGAAGTTGGCACAGCGCGCTTTGCACCAGGCGATGAGTTCGGCTTCGAGGGCGGCCGCCGTATCGTCAATATCGGTACCACCCACACCGGCACCGGCCCCCGCGTCGCTTGTCACGCCGGCCTTGAGCGTGACGTAGGCCGCCGCCACTTCACCGAGACGCGCGTCCGGCACGCCAATCACCTGCGCCGTCGCCACCGCCGCGTGCGCGAGCAACACTTCCTCGACTTCAGCCGGCGCGACATTCTCGCCGCCGACGCGGAAGACATCTTTCAAGCGCCCCACCATCGAGAGGCGTCCGTCTTCGCCCAGCACGCCGAGGTCGCCAGTGCGCAGCCAGCCATCGGGCGTGAATACCTTAGCGTTTGCTTCATCATTTTTGTAGTAGCCCTTCATCACGTTCCAGCCACGCACCTGAATCTCACCTTGCGTGTCGGCGGGCAGCGGTTCGTTCGAGACTGGATCAGCAATGCGTACCTCAACGCCATCATGGGGCAGCGCGCGGCCACCCACGCGAAATTCTTCCGGCTCATCGTGCGTGCTGAACACCACGTTGGGCGAGGCTTCGGATAAGCCATAGGCGATGCACACCGCCTTCATCCCCATCACATCGATGATCTTGCGCATCGTCTGCGGCCCGGCCGCCGACCAGCCGCCACGCAAATGCAGCTTCGATGGGTCGAAGTCAGCATGACTCATCATCATTTGAAACAGCGTGTCGTTGCCGCTGGTGAGCGTGCAGCGCTCGTCGGCCAGCATCTTCAGCGCACCACCGGCCTCGAACGTGGGTTGCGTCACCAGCGTCGCGCCGAAGGTGAGCGCGACCAACAGCGAGAGCGTGGTGCCGGCCACGTGATAGAACGGCCGGCAGTTGAAGTAACGATCCTCTGCTACCACGCCCATGCGCGTGCCGCAACTCCAGGCGTTGCGCAGCATGTTGTGATGGGTGAGCAGCACGCCTTTGGGATAGGCCGTGGTGCCGGAGGTGAATTGCATCAACAGCGGATCGTCCATCGTCACCAGAGAAAAATCGGCTTGAAACTGGCTCGCACCAACGGTTTCGGCCATGTCACGAAACGCGCGCCAGCCGATTGCCGCCTTCGGCACATCGTCACCCATCACGATCACGTGCTTCAAATGTGGCAGCGCCGTCCCTGGCAACACGTCGTCGATGGCAGGCTCAGCCTCGCGCAAAAACGAAACAAAGTCGATGTTCAAAAACTTGTCCGCCAGAAACAGCGCCTTCACATCCGCCTGCTTCAAACAAAACGCCAGTTCGGACGCCTTGAAACGCGTGTTCACCGGCACCGTCACCGCGCCGATCATCGCCGCGCCGAAAACCAGCGTGACCCAAGCCGCGTTGTTGCCCATCAGGATGCCGATGTGATCGCCCTTGCGAATGCCGAGCGCGTTCATGGCTTGCGCCATCTCGATTGACTTGGTGTGAATGTCGGCCCACGAAAAACGCATACGGTCGGTGACCAGCGCTTCGTGCGTGCCGCGTGCGGTGACGTTGGCTTCAAGCACTTCGCGAAGGACGCGTGGTTGCCAAGCATTTAACTGAATTTGCGCCATCGCCGGTATTCGTCTTGTGCGGGATTTATTTTTGTAACAGAATTTCAAAGTCTCTCGTTTTGGCGAGCGTTTTCTCCGCAAGGCAATTTGCGTAAAACTCTTGCTTCACAGAGTTTGCCCCAGGACTGTCCATTCCTGCGGAGACTGAGCAATCGGCGCGACTCGAGGTCAACCATTTTCTTTGAGCATTCACCACGCGCTTCTTCCGCTCTGCACTCATTGCTTTCAACATTTTTTGGTATGCCTTGTTTAGGTCAGCATCAGCCTCCTCAAAGGCAAGGCGCGCCTTTTCGGCGCCGCACCATTCCTCGCCAAATTTTGAAAATTTCTCAGGGCATTTGTCTTGCGGCCAAACTACACCGGGCAACAAAACCAATAAGCTAAAAACAACGAGAAGAGTTGACTTCATCTTTGTGTGTCCGCACTTTCGCCAGCACCATTGAATGCAGCGAAGCGCAACGCCTCCTCGATGTCAGCATCGGTGAGCGCCGGATAGTCTGCCTTGAGTTCATCGCAATTCGGATACATCGCCACCGCCTCAACGACGCAACGAACCGTGATACGGGTACCGCGAACGATAGGCTGGCCATTCAAAACGGCGGGATTAATGGTGATGCGCGTGAATTCCAGTTGAGAGTTCATATTCGCCTCCAACATAAAGTCTACCTCTGCGGCGACCCGCAACAGACGCAGAACAAGCGGCCCGTTTCAGTGAAGTCATTTTCGCTCTCCAAACCCGGCAATCCCCGCCTGCCAGTTATTGCGCGCGAGGTTCTCTTCAATCGCCGCGATTTCGGTCGCCAGCGCGTCCTTTGGATGCTGCTCGACTCCCGTGTCCACACAGCGCTTGGCGAGCTTCAGTGCAGCAGGCGGCGCCTTGCAAATCGTCTGAGCCACCTCGCCAAGAGTGGCTACCAGAGCGGCTTCGGAGACCAGGCGGGCTACGAGGCCCAATCCATGCGCTTCTTCAGCCATCAGGGTGCGGCCGGTGAACATCATGTCCTTCGCCACGCGCTTGCCGAGGATGCGCGGCAGGCGTTGCGTTGCGCCCACCGTACCCCACAGCGCTTCCGGCGTTTTGAAACTCGCCTTCGGCGTGGCGATGATGAAGTCGCACGCTGCAGCGATCTCACAGCCCGAGCCGACGGCCGGCGCTTCGACCACGGCGATGGCGGGCATCGGCAATGCCTCAATCGCGGCGTAGGCGGCGAAGGCCTTCATGCGCCGCGCGCGCACTGCTGCTTCATCCATACCCTGGCGCTCTTTCAAATCGGCACCGGCGCAGAACACCGGGCCGTTGGCCTTGATGAAGACGAGACGGATCGCGTCGTCCGCCGTGATGTCGGCGAGCGCGGCTGCGAGTTCA
>JAYVSR010000187.1:0-11797 GCA_043775155.1 Burkholderiales bacterium
GAGCGGCGCATGGAGTTGACCACCGAAGGCGGGCTCGACGTGATTGGCCAATTTGACCGCGTCAAAGATGCCGTGCGCCTGCTCACGGAAGCAGGCATACGCGTCTCGCTCTTCATCAGCCACGATGCCAATCAGATCGAAGCGGCCAAGGCAGCCGGCGCTCCAGCGCGTGAGATTCATACCGGCCACTACGCTGATGCCGCCAGCGTGACGGAGCAGGATGCCGAATTCAGACGCATCGAAGCCGGCGTCGCGCTTGGCAATCGGATCGGACTCATCGTCAACGCCGGCCACGGCCTGCATTTCGGCAACACCGCGCGCATCGCCGCGCTTGGCGGCATCAGCGAACTCAACATCGGTCATGCCATCGTGGCGGAGGCGGTGTTTCGCGGTTGGCAGCGGACGGTGCGTGACATGAAGGTGTTGATGATGGCCGCGCGCGGACTCTGAGTCTGCCTTGGCGTGGCGGCAATTGGCGCTGGAAAAACCCTGGAAACGAGCACCAATGCGGGGCGAAAATTCCATGCCGGCGGCTTGCGGTAATATTGGTATTACATCTAGCTGCCGCGCCACGCCATGACACTCACCGTCCGCCTGAATCCCGAGTTGGAAAAACGCTTCGACTCAACCGTGCGCCGCCAGCGCCGCACCAAGTCGGAGGTGGTGACGCAATTGCTGACGCAATACGTCGAAGCGCGTGAGCCGAAATCGGCATATGAAGTTGCGCTGGAAATCGGCGTGTTTGACGCGCCAGTGGAGAACACCCCTCCCGACTTGGCGCGCAATCACAAAAAATATCTGCTGGCTGCGCTCAAAAAGAAGCACCAGCGCTGATGCGTTTGTTGCTCGATGCGGGCCCGCTGATTGCGTTGTTTGCGCGGCGCGATAGTTCCCATATGCTGGTGCGTGAATTTTTGCGCGAGACATTAGCACGCCTGCTCACCACCTGGCCGGTGGTTACGGAGGCCTGGCATCTGTTGGCGGTATCGCAGCGGCTGTTAATGATGCGCTGGGTCATGGCTGCCGGTGTGGAGTTAGCCGATTTTGACACTCACACCAACGCCCAGTTGATCGGTTTTCTGGAAAAGTACCAATATCTGCCGATGGACCTTGCCGACGCATCGCTGGTTTTGCTCGCTAGCAAAACCGGAGTGATTGACGTGTTGACGCTCGACCGCCGCGATTTCTCCACTTATCGCCTGCCGGGTAACAAACGTTTTCGGCTGGTGCTCGATCAATGATTCGCCGCTTCGTCAGCCGCCGGCATCGTCGCGCAGAGTCTCGTGCCGAATCTCTCTCTTGCGCCAGCGGGTGCGCCAAATTGTCCATGTCCTTGCCACCAAGAGCCGCTCTCACCAACGGTTTCACGCCACCATCTGTTGGAACACCGCTCCCACCAAGGGTTTCGGCGCAATGACCATCCACGGAATCGGTACTGACATCGTTGGCATTGCGCGGATTCGCGCGGCGCTGGTGCGGCATGAGGAGCGCTTTGCGCGCAAGGTGCTCAGCGACACCGAGCTGGAAAAGTTCGCCATGTTGAAAGACGGCGCAGCCTGGGTGGCGAAGCGCTTCGCGGCGAAGGAGGCGTTTTTCAAAGCGCTGGGTGAGCCGCCGTCGGCCGCCAACACTTGGCATCAACTGAGCGTCGTCAACGACGCCGCAGGCAAACCGGTGTTCGCTTGCGGGCCGTCGCTTGGCGCATTGCTGCGCCAGCTAAAAATTGGGTCTACCCATGTTTCGCTCTCCGATGAGCGCGAACATGCGGTGGCATTTGTGATTCTGGAAAAGGAGAAAGTATGAGTACCTTGCCGCTGGGAGTGGTGATCGCTGATGTGGATGGACTGCGGCTGAACGATACCGACCGCAAGCGCCTTGCCCATCCGCAATTGGGTGGCGTGATTTTGTTCGCCCGCCACTATGAGTCGGTGGCGCAGTTGTGCGCGTTGACGGCAGAGATTCGAGCGCTGCGCGGTGACGACTTCATCATCGCGGTTGATCACGAGGGGGGCAGGGTGCAGCGCTTTCGTGACGGTTTCACGGCAATTCCACCGATGCGTAAATTGGGCGAGGCGTGGGAGAAAGACGAAGACGCCGCGCTGAAACTGGCGAAAGATTGCGGCTATGTGCTGGCTGCCGAGTTGCGCGCTTGCGGCGTGAACTTGAGTTTCACCCCGGTGCTTGACCTCGACTACGGCGAGAGCGGGGTGATTGGTGATCGTGCGTTTCATCGCGATGCATCCATCGTCGCCGCGCTGGCAGCGGCATTGCAGCGAGGGTTGAGCGAAGGCGGGCTCGCGTCTTGCGGCAAACATTTTCCGGGGCACGGGTTCATTCGCGCCGACTCGCACCACGAGGTGCCGGTGGACGAGCGTGAATACGCGGTGATCGAAGCCGAAGACATGCTGCCGTACAAACAATTGATCGCTGCCGGTTTGTCATCGGTGATGCCGGCCCATGTGATTTACCCGAAAGTCGATGCGCAGCCAGCGGGATTTTCGCGCAAATGGATCAGCGAAATTTTGCGCGGCACCTATCGCTTTGAGGGTGTGATTTTCAGTGACGATTTGTCGATGGAAGGCGCGAGCGTGGCAGGCGGCTATGACGCGCGCGCCGAGGCGGCCTTGAGTGCCGGTTGCGACATGGTGTTGGTGTGCAACGACCCGGTGAATGCGGATGTGGTGCTCGATGGGCTGGCCAAACGCAACACAGCACCAGTGGCGGCGGCGCGCCTCGCGCACCTGCGTAAACCTGCACCGGCGGCGTCGCGCGATGCGCTGGAAAAACTGCCGCGCTATCAAGCGGCGAGTGCGGCTTTGAAGGCGGCGTTTGCCTGAAGCTGTGTTTGCCTAAAGATCGAGCACCAGCAACGCTGATCTGGAACGCGAGCAGCACACCGTGATCTGATCGTTCGCTGCGCGCTCGTCCGGCGTCATGAAGGCGTCGCGATGCTCCGGCTCGCCTTCGAGCACGCGTGTCAGGCAGGTGCCGCAGATCCCTTGTTCGCACGAGGTCTCGACGGTGATGCCGTGCCAGAGCAGGGCATCGACGATGGTGTCGTTGGCCGAGACGTCGATGATCGCGCCAGTGCTGGCGATCTTGACTTGAAAAGCAGTGTCGCCCACCATGCGCTTTACGCTGAAGCGCGTTGCATTTTTTTCTCGCCCGCGGCACCGCCCTCGGCCTCGGCCTCGGCAGCGAGCAAACGATCCACCGTGCGGCGCATGTGGATGCGCGCCGAATCCGAAACAATATCCACCAGCCGCTCGTAACCGGTGGCGGCGAGCCGCTCCTGCTGCGCTTCGACGATGAGTTTGTCTTCCTTGAACGCAGTATCGATCTCGGTGTAAAGCTGTTCGGTAGCTTGCGGGTCGTCCTGGCGATAGCCGTTGGCGGTAGACCAAAAGTAAAAACACGTCGTATCAGTCTCCGGCGTCAGGCCGTGAAACAGACGCAATTGAAAGCCGCCATCCTGTTCGCGATTCTCCTGCGCACCGCGGCCGACTGACAACGCGCCGCTCCACTGGATGATGCTGCCGGGCGCGAGAAATTCAAACTCCTGCCAGCGATCGACCTTGCCGGTAAAGCCTGCGGCCTTGATGTAGGTGGGCGGCGGGTTCGAGTCGAGCATCCAGCGGAGGTAGTGCAGACCATTTTCGGTTGGCGTCACGGTCATCTTCGCTTCGACGTGCGCTTTCGGGTTGCCGCCGATGGTATTGCGATGCACGTAGCCCAAGTGCGTCAAGTCCATCAAGTTGTCCACCATCAGCATGTAGCCGCCCTTGATGTGATACAGCGCATGCTTGTGCGGCCATTTTTTATAGTCGTTGTGCCACGGGTAGTCGATAATTTTGGCGGTATCGGCCTGATCGGCCTCGCCCATCCAGATCCAGATGAATTCGTCTTTCTCAACGACAGGAAAACTTTTCACGCGTGCCTTGGCAGGAATTTTTTCCTGCTTCGGAATCTCGACGCATTTGCCGGTCGTATCGAAGACGAGGCCGTGATAACCGCACTGGAGGCCGTTCTCCACCACTTCGCCGAAGCGCAGGGGCGTGCCGCGATGGCAGCAGCGGTCTTCGAGGATGCCGATCTGGCCGGCCTGGTCGCGAAACAGCACCACAGCTTCGTTGCAGATGGTGCGCGCCAGCGGCTTTTGCGTGACTTCGTGCGCCCAGGCGGCGATGTACCAAGCATTGCGGATGAACATGTTTGATTCTCCAGTGATGGCACGGCGCGCATCGACCCCAAAAAACACGCTTTAGCCAGTGAACGATTCTAGTATCATACGGCGGCGAAAACAACGATGGAGACATAAATGAAACTCGCGACTAGATTCAATTTCTGTACTGCTGCTGTTGCACTGGCAGCGGTTTTGGCGGCACCGGCGCAAGCGCAGGCGCCAATCAAGATCGGCTTCATGGCCGAGCTCTCCGGCCCGCAGGGCGCCATCGGCCAGGATCAATACGACGCCTTCATGCTGGTGGTGCAGGCCAATGGCGGCCGGCTCGGCGGCGTGCCGGTCGAGATTCTCAAGGAAGACAGCCAGCTCAAACCCGAAGTCGCAGTGCAGATCGTCGACAAGCTGATTGAGCGCGACAAGGTGCCGATCATCACCGGCGTGACGTTCTCCAACGTGATGATGGCGGTACACAAAAAGATCACCGAGAAAGAAGTGTTTCTGGTGGGATCGAACGCCGGGCCGTCGCCGATTGCCGGCGCGCAATGCTCGCCGTTCTTTTTCTCGACTTCGTGGCAGAACGACCAGCAGGCCGAGACGGTGGGCAAATACGCTGCGGACAAAGGCTACAAGCGCATCATCGCGCTGGCACCGAACTACCAGGCCGGCAAGGATTTCATCGCCGGCTTCAAGCGCAACTACACCGCGCCGCTAGTCAATGAAATCTACACCTCTCTGACGCAGCAGGACTACTCGGCCGAACTGGCGCAGATTCAGGCGGCCAACCCGGACGCGGTGTTTGTGTTTTACCCCGGCGGCCTCGGCGTGAACTTTGTGAAGCAGTACGCGCAAGCCGGCTTGAAGGCCAAGTATCCGCTGCTCAATACCTCGACGGTCGATGGCATCACCCTGGCCGCGCAAGGCGATGCAGCACTGGGCGCACTGACTGGCACCTTCTGGGGGCCGGACTTCACCAACGCAGCGAACAAAAAATTTGTCGCTGAATTCGAAGCCAAGTTCAAGCGCATTCCTTCTCAGTATGCAGCGCAGGCTTACGACTCGGCCCTGCTGCTTGACTCGGCGCTGGCCAAAGTCAAAGGCAATGTAGCCGACAAAAAAGCATTTCAGGTGGCGTTGAAAGCCGCCGATTTCAAATCGGTGCGCGGTGATTTCAAGTTCAACACGAACAACTTCCCGATTCAGGACATGCACATGTTTGAGGCAATCAAAGACGCGCAGGGCCGCTACACCCTCAAGACGGTGGCGACGCCATTGAAGCAGGACAAGGACGGCTACTTCGACAAGTGTCCAATGAAGTAAAGATCTGTGCAACAGCCGCGGAGGATGAGTGATCATCCTCCGTTTTTTTTCGACTCATGGCACACTTCGCCCCATGATCAATCTGCGTGAAATTCGTTACGTCCGGCTCGGCACTGCCGATCTGGAAGGGGCGATCACCTACGCCAACCGCATCCTCGGGTTGCCGGTGGTGCGGCGTGTGGGCAAGAGCGTCTACTTTCGCAGCGACTATCGCGACCACACGCTGGTGTACTACGAGGGCGATCCGAAGGAGCACACCGCCGCGTTTGAAGTCGATGATGCTGCCGCGCTCGACGCCGCCTGCGCGCAGCTCGAAGCCATGCAGGTGCGCGTGCATACAGGCACCGCAGATGAGTGCGAGCAGCGCCATGTGAGCGCCTTCGCCAACTTTCGCGACCCCAGCGGCAATTCGATTGACCTCGTGGTGCGGCCGCACCAGTCGAGCGTGCGGTATCTGGCGACACGCGACGCCGGCATCACCGGCTTTTCGCACATCGGCCTGCGCACTACCGATGCTGTGCGTGACGAAAAATTCTGGTGCGAAGTGATGAGCGCGCGCGTCTCGGACCGTATCGGCACAGCGGCCTTGCTCAGGATTAATTCAGTGCATCACACGCTCGCGCTGTTCCCCTCCACCTTTGCCGGCGTGCAGCACATCAACCATCAGGTTGAGTCGATTGACGACATCATGCGCTCGTACTATTTTTTGAAACAGCAGGGCGTCAAGATCGTGTTCGGGCCAGGGCGGCATCCGACTTCCAGTGCGGTGTTTTTGTATTTTGAAGGGCCGGACGGCATGGTCTACGAATATTCCTGCGGCGTACGCAGCATCACCGATGAAGCGGCGTGGCGGCCGCGCCAATATCCGTTCGCGCCGGAAAGTTTATGCATGTGGGGATCGAAGCCGGATATTCCGGAGTTCATCACATGACCTTTGGCTTGTTTCTCACCCAGGTACTGAACGGCCTGCAACTGGGCGTGCTGCTGTTTTTGCTCGCGGCGGGGTTAACCCTCGTGTTCGGCATCATGAATTTCGTCAACCTCGCGCACGGCTCGATCTACATGATGGGTTCGTACTTTGCGGCAGCGGCGTTCGCGTGGACCGGGTCGTTCATCGCCGCCGGGCTGATTGCGATTCCCGCCACCATGCTGCTGGGGTTGATTGTCGAACGGGTGGCGTTGATGCGGCTCTACTCGCGTGATCACCTCGATCAGGTGCTGGCAACCTTTGGATTGATTTTGGTGTTCAACGAAGTGGTGCGCTACTTCTGGGGGCCCTCGTCGATTTACATGAACGTGCCGGACGCGTTGTCGGGGCAGGTCAACTTGTTCGGGCTCAACTATCCGACGTATCGCTTTGTCATCATCGCGGCCGGCCTGGCGGTGGCAGCGGGGATGTATCTGTTGATCAACAAGACGCGGCTCGGTATGCTGATCCGCGCAGGTGCGTCGAACGCCGATATGGTGTCGGCGCTTGGCGTCAACATCAAGTTTCTCAATTCGATGGTGTTCGCGCTGGGCGCGGGGCTGGCTGGTGTGGCCGGCTTGATGGCCGGGCCGATTCTGTCGGTGCAACCGGGCATGGGCGAGCCAGTGTTGATTTTGACGCTGGTGGTGATCGTCACTGGCGGCATCGGCTCGATTCGTGGCGCGTTTTATGGCGCATTGATTGTGGGGCTGGTCGATACCGTGGGCCGCGCCTTCATGCCGATTGTGTTTCAGATGATGATGGAGCGCTCGATCGCGCAAGCCGCCGGGCCGGCGGTGGCGTCGCTGCTGATTTATCTGTTGATGGCGGTGGTGTTGGCGGTGAAGCCGCAAGGGCTATTCCCGGTGAAGCATGGATAAGGGCGCGATGTTCGATTTCAAAAGTGCGCGCTTTCTGGTGCCAGGGCAGGTGCCAATGCTGGTGCCGGTGCTGGTGTTGGCGTTCCTCGCCTTGCTGCCGGCCTACGCGGCGTGGATCAACCAGCCGTTTTACGTCACGCTGTTTTCGCGCATCATGATTTATGCGCTGGCTGGCATCGCACTCAACTTCATTCTCGGCTTTGGCGGGCTGGTCAGTTTCGGGCACGCGCTTTACATGGGCCTGGGCGCTTACGCGGTTGGCATCTTGTCGTTTCACGGCATCACCAATGGCTGGTTGCATCTGGGCGCAGCATTTGTGATTTGCCTGGTGTTCGCGACCCTGATCGGCGCGGTGGTAGTGCGCACCGGCGGCATGACCTTCATCATGATCACGCTGGCGTTCGCGCAGATGGGCTACTTTCTTTCGGTCAGCCTGAAGCAATACGGCGGTGATGACGGCTTGACGATTGACGCGCGCAGCGTGATGGGGCTGTTTGATTTGTCGAACAACACGGTGCTGTACTACTGCGTGTTGGCGTCGCTGGTGGGGGCGCTCTGGCTGTTTAATCGAATTCTCGGTGCTCGCTTCGGCTTTTGCCTGAAGGGCATCAAGTCGAATGAGCGGCGCATGCTGGCGCTGGGCTTTCCGGCGTTTCGCTACAAGCTGGCGGCCTATGTGATCTCGGCACTGGTGTGTACTCTGGCCGGCTTCTTTCTCGCCAACTTCACCAAGTTCGCCTCGCCTTCATATATGCAGTGGAGCGTGTCGGGGGAATTGATCGTGATCATCGTGCTGGGCGGCATGTCTACGCTGTTTGGCCCAGTGATCGGCGCGATTGTGTTCTTGCTGCTCGAAGAAGTGTTGCAGGGCTGGAAGCCGGGTCTCTATCCGCCGTTTGAAGAACTGGTGGGCAAGCACTGGCAACTGGTGATCGGCGTGTTCGTGATCCTCGTCGTGCTGTACGCGAAGCGCGGCATTTACGGCTACCTCACGCAGGGCAAACAGGCTGACGGTGGTGGAGGCGGACACTGATGAGCGCGATCCTCACCATCAAGGGCCTGGTCAAGCGTTTCGGCGGCTTGACCGCTACTGATCACATTGACTTCGACGTGCAGCCCGGCGAGGTTCACGCCATCATCGGGCCGAATGGCGCGGGCAAGACCACCTTGATCTCGCAGCTCGCCGGTGAACTGCACCCCGACGAAGGCAGCATCAGTTTTGAAGGACGCGACATTTCGCGCGAATCAGTGCCGGCCCGCTCACTGTTGGGGCTGGGGCGTTCGTACCAGATCAGCCAGATTTTTCGCGACTTCACCGCGCTGGAAAACGTCATGCTTGCAGTGCAAGCGCATGCCGGGCACAGCTTTTCGTTTTTCAAATCAGTGGCCGATGATGCCGCACTGGTGGCGCCTGCGCAGGCCGCGCTCGACATGGTGGGCCTGGGAGCGCGCGCGCATTCCACCGCCGCCGCGATGGCGCATGGCGAGCATCGGCAGCTCGAGCTGGCGATGACGCTGGCCGGTCAGCCGCGCCTGTTACTGCTCGATGAGCCAATGGCCGGCATGAGCCAAAAGGAGTCGGAGGAAATGATCGCTCTGATCAAATCTTTCAAGGGCAAATACGCGGTGATTCTGGTCGAGCACGACATGGATGCGGTGTTCGCACTGGCGGATCGCATCTCGGTGCTGGTGTATGGCCGCATCATCGTCACCGGCACGCCGGACCAGATTCGCAATAACCGGGATGTAAAAGACGCCTATCTGGGTGACGAAATGAGCGAAGCGGAGGTGGCATGAGCAACCCGCTTCTCAAGGTCGATGGGATCGAAACATTTTATGGTTCGAGTCAGGCGCTGTTCGGCATGTCTTTTGAGGTCGAGCAGGGGGCGTTCGTTACGCTGATTGGCCGCAACGGCATGGGCAAAACCACCACCGTCAAAAGCATCATGGGTTTGCTCAAGCCAGCGCGCGGACAATTGCATTTCGCTGGTACGGCCCTGCACACGCTGCCGGCCTATCGCGTGGCGCAGCAAGGCTTGGGGCTGGTGCCGGAAGGGCGGCAGGTGTTTCCCAATCTGTCGGTCTACGAAAATTTGGTCGCCACCGCAAACAACCGCGTCGGTGCGAAACAGCCTTGGACGCTGGACAAGGTGTATGCCTTGTTCCCGCGCTTAAAAGAACGCGAGCGCAATCTGGGGGCGAATTTGTCCGGTGGCGAGCAGCAGATGCTGGCGGTGGGCCGTGCGCTGATGACCAATCCACGCTTGCTGATTCTCGATGAGGCGACCGAAGGGCTGGCGCCGTTGATCCGGCAAGAGATTTGGGATTGCCTCGGGCGCTTGAAAGCGTTGGGTCAAACCGTGATCGTGATCGATAAAAATATCGGCTCACTGATGAAGCTGGCGGATGCGCATCACATCGTCGAGAAAGGCCGCGTGGTGTGGTCCGGATCATCGGGAAGTTTGCGCGCGCAACCCGATCTGTTGCATCGCTATGTTGGTGTGTAGGCTGGAAACAGACTTGAAAATAACCCGGAAACCGTTGGTACACAAGGGTTTTCATCGATTTTCCCTCTCAACCATCAGGAGATTTTTATCATGGGTCAGATGATCACACTCACCGCAACAGACGGTTTTTCGTTTTCTGCCTACCGCGCCGAACCACAAGGCAAACCGCGCGGCGGTCTGGTGGTGCTGCAAGAAATTTGGGGCGTCAATGATCACATCTGCAAGGTGGCAGACGGCTATGCCGCCGACGGTTATTTGGCGGTCGCGCCAGCCATCTTCGACCGCGTGGAGAAAGGCGTGGCGATGGACCCTTACACGGTCGAGACGCGCACGCGCGGCTTCGGGCTGATGCAACAAGTGAACATCGACAACGCCATCAAGGACATTGCCGCCGCAGTGGCCAACGTGGCATCGGCCGGCAAGGTGGGTGTGGTGGGTTACTGCTTTGGCGGTCGCCTGTCTTGGCTGTCGGCCTCGCGCGTCGGCGGTGTGGCGGCATCGGTGCCGTATTACGGCGGCGGCATTCCCGGCATGGCCTCAGAGCAGCCGAAATGCCCGGTGCTGCTGCACTTCGGCGAGCGCGACGCGCATATCCCGGTGGCGTCGGTCGAAGAATTCAAGCAGGCACACCCGGCGCTGCCGGTGCATATTTATGCCGCTGATCACGGCTTTAATTGCGATCAACGCGAATCTTGGGACGCGCCGGCCGCCAAGCTGGCACGCGAACGCACGATTGCGTTTTTGCGCCAGCACGTCGGATGATGCTGCCTCGTATCAACTTCCCGCAGTGGATTGCTGCGCACCAGCATCTGTTGAAGCCGCCTGTTGGCAATCAGCAGATCTGATCTGGCGCGACACTGATTTCATCGTGACCGTGGTCGATGGGCCCAATCAGCGGACTGACTTTCACGACGCCCTCGACGAAGAATTTTTTGATCAGTTCAAGGGCAATGCGTATCTCAACATCTTCACGAACGGCAAGGCCGAACCCGTTGAGTTGCAAGAGAGCGCGGTGCGCCCGGGCAACGGTAAACGTCAGCGGCTAACCGGGTGCGGATTCGAATAAGCTCACAAGATCCGCTCCCAGCAAGGGTTTCCGGGTTTTGTCAGTGCTGAAAATTGACCGCGACGGCGAATCACAGCGGCTCACTTACCCAGCTTCCACCAAGCTTTCTTTTCCATTGACACATCACTTTCTTTTTTGCTCTCAACCTTGAACGTCTTCGTGATCGCCGATGCGGCAGGCGCAGGCGCGACAGGCGGGGCGGTTACCACCGGCACCGGTGAGGTGAGCGCGCGCTTGAAATCTTCAATCGACTTTGGCCGCTTGTTTTCGTCCGGAATCAGCGCCCAATCAATTGCGGCGAGCACCGAGGCGTTGAACTTGCCCAATCCTATTTTGGCGGCCGGCACCATCGCATCAGTCTTGATGCGCGCGGGCGCTTCGACCGGCTTGTTGCCCGTAACAATCCAGTAGAGCACACCGCCGACCGCATACAAGTCAGTCCACGGGCCTTGCTTGCCGTGCGAGTGATATTGCTCGAACGGTGCGTAGCCCGGCGTGACGATGGTGGTAAGCGAGCGGCTTTTATTGCCAATCGCGTGGCGTGCTGCGCCGAAGTCGAGCAGCACCATGCTATCGTCCTCACGGACAAAAATATTTGCCGGCTTGATATCGCGATGCAGATAGCCCGTCTTGTGCACGGCTTCAAGGCCGTCCAGCAGCGGCATGAGCATCTTGAGCAGTTGCGCTTCGTTGATGCTGCCGCGCTTGGTCAGCCACTCCTTGAACGAAGCCCCCGACTCATAGGCCATCACCATATAGGCAGTGTCGTTCATCTGGAAAAATCGCGACACCCGCACGACGTTGGGATGATTGAATTTGGCGAGGGTGCGGCACTCGATGAGAAATTTATCGCGGCCTTCAAGGAAGGCCTCTTCG
>JAYVSR010000188.1:0-17831 GCA_043775155.1 Burkholderiales bacterium
GGTGCCGAACTATGGGTCAAGGCGGGCGCGCAACTGATCGATGTGCCGTTTGCGGGCGAAGTGCAGGCGATACCGTCGCTGGTGTCGGGTGATGTTGACCTCGGGATTGTCACCACCACCGGTGTCAGCACCGGGAAACTCAAACCGCTGGCGGTATTTGCCGACGAACGCCTGCCCGCCTACAAGGATGTGCCGACGCTTGCCGAGGCGGGTTTGCCGGTGCTGCCGTCCGGCTATGGCGGCTTGTTTATCCGTGCCGACACGCCGGCACCGCTGGTGGCGCGACTGGAGGCGGTCTGCAAGGACGCCGCGTCCGATGCCGGGTATCGCGAGCTGGCCGGCCGGCAGTTTCAACTGTTGAACTATCTGGATCGCGCCGGTTTTTCGGCACGTGTCGAGGCCGATTTTCGCGCCAAGGCGGCGCTGCTGCCGACCCTCAAACTGCCGGAGTAAGGCCCGCGCATGCGTGTACTCATCGTTGGCAGCGGCATCGCCGGACAAACCCTCGCTTGTGCGCTGGCCAAGCGCGGCGTCGCGTGCGACCTGGTGGAGATCAAACCAGCCTTTGATATTGCCGGCGCCGGCCTCTACGTGCAGGGCCCGGCGCTGCGCGCGTTTCAGGATATCGGCGTGACCGATGCAATCGTGCGCGAAGGCGAGCCGTTGGCCGATGACACTTCGCTGGTGTGCGACATCGACGGCAACATCATGGCCAGCCCGCGTTATCCGCGCATCGCGGGTCCGGACATCCCCGCCGTGGTGCCGATCCGGCGCAAGGTGCTGCACGACATTCTGGCGCGTGCGGTTGAGGCTAGCGGTGTCACGGTGCGCATGGGGGTGAGCGTCGACACCATCGATGACACGGGTGCGTCCGCCAGGGTGCGCTTCACCGGCGGGGAAGGTGGCGAGTACGGTGACTACGATCTCGTGGTCGGCGCTGACGGCGTCCGCTCGAAAGTGCGCGCATTGGTATTCGGCGGTCCTGAGGCGGTGTTTACCGGTTATGCCAACTGGCGCGTGATTTTGCCGCGCCCGCCCGGGCTCGAGCGCACGATCTGGATGATGGGGCAAGGAACCTCTTTTGGCATCGTGCCGATTGCGCCCGAGATCGTCTACATCGGCGGCGTGACCAAGGAGCCGGGCGATCCGCGTTACGAGCGCGAGCGTCTTCCCGCTTTGTGTCGCGAAAAATTCGCCGCATTCGGCGGCTTCGCGCCTGATCTGCTGACGCAGGTACATTTGCCGGAGCAAGTGGTCTACACCCCGATCTTTGAAGTGCTGATGCCCGCCCCCTGGCACAAGGGGCGGGTGGTGGTACTGGGCGACGCCGCGCACGCCGGCACGCCGTTCTGGGCGATGGGCGCTTCCATGGCGGTCGAGGATGCCGTGTTGTTGGCGATGCTGCTCACCCGCAGTGACCCGGTTGCCGAGGTGTTGCCGCGCTGGATGGCGATGCGCCACGAACGTTGCCGGTTCGTGCAACAAGGTTCGATGGCGACCGGTCAACGCTCGCATGATGAAGCGCCGGGTGCGCTCAAAGCACGCGACCACTACATCCGCAATCTGATGCTGGCTGACGTGCAGCAACGCTATGCCCGGCTGGCCGAGCCATTCGTTTAACGTGTCGGTTTAGCGCGTCGGTATGGCGTTTCGGTGTAGCGCAAGCCGCCCCACTCCACCACAAAAACTGCCCACGCTTCAAGCGCGCGTGTCAGTGATGCCGAGCAGGCTTGCGGCGTTGCCGCCGCAAATTTTGGCGTGGTCTTCGGCGGTCAAACCGGGGGTCGAGAGGACGAAATTGACCGGGTCGGCCTCGGCCATGTCATACGGGTAGTCGGTGCCGAGCAACAGATGGTCCGAACCGAAACGGTGCACCAGATAAGCCAGTTGCTCCGGGTCGAACACAACGGTATCGAAGTACAACTGGCGCAAATATTCCGACGGTGGCCGGCTGAGGTTGACGCGGCAGTCGTCACGCGCGCCGTGTGCATGGTCCATGCGGCCGAAGTAACCGGGCAAATAACCGCCGCCATGCGCAACGCACATGCATAGCTTTGGATGGCGTTCAAACACGCCTTCGAAAATCAGGTGTGAGACGGCGATGGTTGATTCGAGCGGATTGCCGATGACGTTGTTGAAGTAGTGCTTCGACAAACGCTCACCCTGCGAAAAACCCAGGGGATGCAGAAACAGCAGCACGCCCAGTTCTTCGGCCGCAGCGAAGAACGGCGCCAGCCGCGCTGATGCCAACTCCTCGCCACAGACGCTGGAGTTGATCTCGATGCCGCGCATGCCCAGTTCGCGCACGCAGCGGCGCATTTCGTCTACCGCCAGGCGCGTGTCCTGCAGCGGCACCGTGCCCATGGCGACAAAGCGCCGCGGGTCGGTGGCCGCCATCGCGGCGATATCGTCGTTGATCATCCGGCTGGCCTGGCGGCCCAGGTCGGCGTCGAGCCAGTAGTAGTACTGAGTCGGAGCGGGCGAAATCGCCTGGACGTCGATGCCAGCCGCGTCCATGTCGGCCAGGCGCTTCTCGACCAGCGTCATGCGTTCGTTGGTGTTGTCTCGCTGACGCCGGTTGATCCCGCGCGTCTGGTCGGTGGCGAAGGCTAACGTCGGCTCTTTATCGAGCGTGAAATGCGGCTGCGCCAAGGCTTCGGCGCGCTTCGACAGGACATGGCAGTGAATGTCCACAGTAAACAGGCCGCGCTTGCCACGCGCCACGGCAGGCGCCGCGCCGGACGCGGGCCGCGTGTCGCAGGCGAAAGATTCAAGCGTTGATTCAGCCATTCATCGCTTTCACCACCGGCCCATTCCCTTTGCCGGACAACTCGCTGAAACTTTTGGCCGGATCGTCAATCATTGAAACGTCCCAATCGGGTTCGTTGATGAACGCATCGGGCACCTTGCCGACCCAATGCCAATTGCCGAAGCGCGGCTCCCACAAGCGCGGCTTCCAGTCGTCGGTCAGATAGTCGGTGTCGGCCGAATACTCCGACATGCCGCCGGCCGGATTGTTGAGGTAATAAAAAACCGAAGAGCCAATGCGATGACGGCCAACCCCGAGATCGCTGCTCCAGCCGCGGCGCTGCATGTGATCGGCCCCGACCATCACTTCATCGACGTTTTGCACGGCGAACGCGACGTGATGCCAGACCGTGAATGCGGTTTTGAGGAAAAAAATGCTGTGGTGTTCGTGGCGGCCATCGCAGCGCAGGAAGGCACCCAGCCCGCGCGACACATCGGACACGCGAAAGCCAAGCCGTTGCGTATAAAACGCCATCGCGCGATCCACATCCGGCACACCGAACACGACATGGTTGATACAGCGCGGCTGCGCCCGCTTGACCCAGCGGCGATGGGTATTCCAGCGCCGGATCTCGCCAGGCGCGTTTTCTGTCGACGCCACCACTTCGAGCGGCTGGCGAGCAAACAGGCGAAAGCCGATGGCGATGCCGTTGTCGTCGCTGGTGTGCAAGGTGCCGTCGGCGTCGCGCCGCACCGTGCGGTCAGTGGCGAGCGATTGCTCCAGCGCGTCGAGAGATGCCTGGGTATCGACACCCCAGATCACCTCGCGCACGCCGGCAGCCTTGGTGAAAGGTGGCGGCAGGGCGGGATCGTCACTACGCCGCAGCAGCACGGTGCCGCCGTCCTCCAGCACATAGTCGATGCCATGCGCATCGCGGCGCGGCGCGACCAGACCAAAATCATCGTAAAAACGCGCTGCGGCTTCAAGATCGTCAACGCCGTAGACTAGGGACTGGGTGCCGAGCAGGGCCATGAGTACTCCAAAAGATTTGCGAAAAGCAAGGCACGAAAAGACAATACGCAGCGATGCGCGCCACGCCTCTGGCGGCAAACAGAATCTTAATTCCCCAAAAGAGGAATTGTCAATTCCGCTCGACTTGTTGCAGTGCGAATATGCGGCAGGGTAACATCGGCACGACATCACACACCGCAACAATTCGCGCCAGCCCGTCCTTCATGGCATCCTCCGATAAAAAGACTGCGAAAAAAACTGCGAACCGCACCGCTGCGCCGGTGAAGCGCCGCCAAGGCCGGCCACCCAAGGCCGATGCCGAAACCACCAAAGCGCGCCTGATCGCCGCGACCCGCGCGCTGATGCACGTCTCCAAACCGGCGAAGATCACGCGCTTCGACATTGCCCGCGAAGCCGGCGTCGACCCCGCCTTGGTACGCTATTACTTCGGCAACAAGTCGGCGGTATTTGCCGAGGTGATCCGCACGGTGTCAGCGGACCTCAAAGCCCGGCGCGACCGGCTGCCAACGACCGGCCCGGTGATCCAGCGCCTGCAAGCCTATCTGCAGGTATGGCTGGACGTGTTCACCGACAACCCGCATTTTCATGAGCTGGTAGTCGAACAGGTGTTTTATGGCGACGAAGCCGGCGCGAAACAACGGGTGAAAAAATTTGGCGAACGCGCCTACTTGGAACTGGAAACGATGGTCGCTGAAGGGGTCAGAAACGGCGAATTGCGCGCCGTCGAACCGCGCTTTGTTTACCTCGCGATCATCGCGCTGACCGAGTTTTTCGCCACTGCCAGTCCCTTGGTTGAAGCGCTGTTCGACAAGCGCGGCAGCGCGCCCAGGCTGCGGTCTGAGTATGGCGCTTTCGCCGCCGGCCTGCTGATTGACGGCTTGCGCAAGCGTTGACGGGCAACCATGGTACGCGCGTTACGCACATAAAAAAGCCGCCTTCGGGCGGCCCTTTTTTTGTGGCTTGGCTGGAGAAGTCCAATCCATGCGCTTCTTCGCAAAGTGATGGCGCAACAATGGCTTGCACCAATGGTTTCCAGCCGACCGCCAAGGAGAATTTCTTGATCAGCGGATCTAAATGGGAATGGCAGCAGAACCACCTTCTGCCGGGCGATGACGTTCAAGCTCACTGGCCTTTCGGCGGTTCTGCGGCCTGCAGATGCGCCCAGGCGGCATCTTCTTCCGCGCGCAGCCAGTCAACCGACAAACTGCGCTCGCTCAACTGCGCGCCGCTCAGCGATTCATCTTGCTGCCCTGTGAAAGTCACCAGCACGCGCTGCGCCGCCACGAGGTGAATCGGCTCCAAAAATTCAAGCGCTCCATTGGTTTGCAAGACGGCTTCGACGGTGTTGAGCATGGTTCTTTCCTCTGTGGGGCCGGCATCGCAGCGGCATCAATTCTTCGGCCCGCACATCTTAACCTTCGACTATTCATTTTACAAATGGCCCACCGGGCGGCCCACCGGGCGGAAATTTCCGGTACGCGATCCTGCGGTGCCAGCGTCGCCGGTCACAGCCGCTGCAACGCCTGCGCTCTAGCCAGAATGGATTACGCCGGAACCCTTTATAGTCACCAAACACCGTCTCGCTCGTCCGCGATTCGACACAGCAAACGGCAGCGCCCTATCTCAACTTCGCATCACTTGGAGGCACACGCAATGAGCACAATACTTGGCAGCGGCGAACATCGCTATCGCGTCGTCGAAAACTGGGCCAGGCTGCCCGACGGCTGGGAGTTCAAAGACGTGGCGGCGGTGGCGGTGGACAGCCGCGATCAAATTTACGTCTTCAATCGCGGCGAACACCCGATGATGGTGTTTGACCGCGACGGCAACTTTTTGCGCTCATGGGGCGAAGGCAGCTTCCCGCGCGCGCACGGAATTCACATCGATGCTGACGACAACCTGTATTGCACCGACGATGGCGGCCACTTCGTCCGCAAATGCACGACCGATGGCCGCGTGCTGCTCGAAATCGGCGTACCCGGATCGCCCGCGCCCTATATGAGCGGCCTGCCGTTTCATCGCTGCACCCACACCGCGCTGTCACCCTCGGGCGAGATTTACGTCAGCGATGGTTACGGCAACGCACGCGTCCACAAATATTCGCCGGACGGCAAGCTGCTGTTCTCCTGGGGCGAACCCGGCACTGACCCCGGCCAATTCAACATCGCGCACAACATCGCCACCGATGCCGAAGGCTGGGTTTATGTCGCGGATCGCGAGAACCATCGCGTCCAGGTGTTCGACGACAAAGGCCGCTACGAGACGCAATGGAACAATCTGCACCGCCCCTGCGGTTTGTTCTGCTGCGGTACCGGCAACCGTGCGGACAAGTCAGCGCAATTCATCATCGGTGAATTGGGACCAGCGATGCCGGTGAATCGTGCGATGCCGAACATCGGGCCGCGTTTGTCGATTGTCGATGGGCAAGGCAAGACCATTGCGCGCCTGGGCGGCGAAGCCGGGCCGGGTTTGGAGACCGGAAAATTCGTCGCGCCGCACGGCCTCGCAGTCGATTCGCGCGGCGACATTTATGTCGGTGAAGTCAGCTACACCGAATACCCGCGCCTGTTCCCCGGTGAGACGGTGCCGTGGCGCATGCGCTCACTGCAAAAATTGGAAAAGTTGCGTGACTGAATGCGGCAAACCATGCGCCACTATTTGAGGCGTTTCGACAATTGTTGAGCGAATGCAACCGCAGATGAGCGCTGCTACGCGCCTGGTGCTCGACACCAACATCTGGCTCGACTGGCTGGTGTTTCACGACGCTGGCATCGCGCCGCTCAAGACCGCGCAGGCGGCTCGCATCATCGATATCATCAGGCACCTGCCCGGAGAACAAGAGCTGGAGCGGGTGTTGGACTACAAAGCCATAAAGCCCTTGGTGGGAGCGGTTCTTCCGCCTGCCATCATGACCGAAATGCGCCGTGTCTCAATCCTGCACGATGGCAGCACCCGCGCCGGGCGCGTGCCGCAATGCCGCGACGCCGACGATCAGACCTATCTCGAACTGGCGCGCGATTGCGCTGCGGATTTTTTGGTAACGAAAGACCGTGACCTGCTGTCGTTGCGCCGCGCCAGGTTTGGGCTGAAATTTGGGCCACTGGGCTTTCGCATCGTCACGCCGCGCGAATGCGCTGCGCTGCTGCCAACACCAGCCACACACATCGTTACCTGACCGCAGCTTGACGCCTGCGCATGCAGCCGATGCCGCATAGCGGTATCCTTGCGAAAACAACACGTTTCAATTTGAGGAGGAAGCAACATCATGAACCACGAACAACTCGCTGAGCTGCTCTCGGGCATTGCGAAATCGCAAAATGCGATCCTCGATGCGGTCGATCGCGCGATTCCCGGCTTCAAGGCGACGCACCTGGCGCCAGTGCTCAATGCCGCAGCGAACGTTCGCTCGGCTGACCCGCGCCTGATCGATTTACCGGCACGCATTTTGTCGCGCATGCAAGGCCGCGTGACGGCCGACACGAGTCAGATCGTCGCCGACTTGGACCGCCTGCTCGATGGTGCGGCAGCAGCGCCTGCCGCCGCCGTGGCTGCGGTGGCTGCTCCGGCGGCACCCACTCCTCAAGCTGCGGCTCCGCGCCCTGCGCCTGCCCCTGCGCCTGCCCCTGCTCCCGCTGCGGTGCCGGCTCGTGCTCCCGCCCCTGCCGCAGCGGCGCCGATGCCCGCAGCGGCAGCGGCTCCAGTGCGGGCTCCAGCACCCGCCCCCGCACCCGCTGCGGCCACGCCAGTCGCCCCTCCGGCTCAGCGTCCCGCGCCGCCGCCCCCTGCCGCACCTGCTCCTGTCGCAGCGGCTCCTACGCCCCCTCCTGCGCCTCGGCCTGCCGCCCCGCCGCCCGCTCCGGCACCAGCACCGGCCCCGGCATCTGCCCCGCTGGCCGCAGACGATCCGTTCAACTTCCTCAACACCTAAGCGTCAGGCATCCAACCCGGGTAACGCCGGGTTGGATCAAAGCTTGGACCAACCCGGATCATCGCGCCCGAGCATGCGCTTGATCGAGTCAAAAAACAGATCGCTTTGCTGCCGCTCGCTGGCGATCTGTTGACCGACAGTGGCGCACAGGTCATCCGGAATCCGCCGCAACGGCCGCCCCGCTGCACCCTGCACCGCCAGCACTTGATGCATGCAGGCGCGCTCCAGGTAGTACAAATCATCGAACGCCCAGGCCACATTCGCCCCGACGACGGTGACGCCGTGGCTGGCCATGAACATCACATCTTTGCCGTTCAGCTTTGAGGCAATGCGCTGGCCTTCGGCAGCGTCGAGCGCGACGCCGTTATACACATCGTCGTAGCCGACCCGATTCCAGAAGCGCAACGCGTTTTGATTGCACCATTCGAGCCGCCCACCGGCGATCAGCGTCAGCGCGGTGGCGAACGGCATGTGGGTGTGCAGCACGCACTTGGCCTGCGGGTTCGCCTTGTGAATGTGGCTGTGAATAAAAAACGCCGTCGGCTCCAGCGTGTGTTTGCCGTCGAGTACATTGCCGTCACCGTCGATCAACAAAATGTCGCTGGCCGCGACTTCGCTCCAGTGCATGCCCTGCGGGTTGATCAGATAGCGGTTCGGCTCCAGCTCAAGCGAAAAATGATTGCAGACGCCTTCATTCAGCCCGCAGCGCGCGGCCCAGCGCAGCGCTGCGGCGAGGTCGACGCGGCCTTGATCGGCGGGCGATAATTTTTTTGTAGCGCGGCGGTTCGCGGCGTTTGCGCCGGCGGCACTCGTTCCGCTCTTTACATTCTTTGCGATTGCAACGGAAGATTTTTTCATCACGCTTTTACCTCCAACAGTTGATTGACATACTCGGCAATCGCCAGCGCCGAGGTGAGGCCCGGCGACTCGATCCCGTACAAATTGACCAGCCCCTTGACACCATGCTCACGCGGGCCTTGCACGACAAAGTCGCCTGCCACTTCTTTTGGCCCTTGTAGTTTGGGGCGAATACCGCTGTAGCCGGGCATCAGCGCGCCGTCCGGCAGCTCGGGCCAATAGGTGCGAATCGCGGCGTAAAAACTGTCGGCCCGCTTCGGATCAACCTCGTAATCAATCGCGTCGATCCACTCGACGTCTGGGCCGAACCGCGCCTGCCCGCCCAAGTCAATCGTCAGATGCACACCGAGACCGGCGGCTTCTGGCACCGGATAAATCAGGCGCGAGAATGGTGATTTGCCGGCCAAGGAGTAATAGTTGCCCTTGCAGTAAAACGCCGGCGGCACACTGGCCGGCGGCAAGCCGGCGAACTTGCGTGCGAGGTCGGGCGCGAACAGGCCGGCGCTGTTTATCACAATCTCGGCTTGCAATTCCATCGGCTCGGCACCGCCAGTAGCGAGTGTGATTCCATCCGCACCGCACGTGGCGCTCTCCAGCGGCGAGGCGAACGCGAGCATGCCCCCCGCCTGTTCAAAATCACCTTCGAGGCCGAGCATGAAACCGTGGCTATCGACGATGCCGGTGGACGGCGAATTGAGCGCGCCGACGCAATGCAATTTCGGCTCGCGCGCCACCGCTTCGGCTTGCGACAAAAACACCAGATCATCGACGCCATTGGCGCGCGCTTTTTCGACGATCCCCTTGAGCGTTGGCAACTGCGCATCGCTAGTGGCAACGATCAACTTGCCGCAGTTGTTCGCGGTGATGCCGCGCTCGGCGCAAAAGCGATACAACATCTGCTTGCCCTCGACGCAAAAGCGCGCCTTCAGCGATCCCTTCGGATAGTAGATGCCGGCGTGAATCACTTCGCTGTTGCGCGAGCTGGTGTGGCTGCCGATCAAGGTCTCGGCCTCGATCACAATGGTGTCGCGACCGCTTTGCGCCATCCGCCGCGCTACTGCCAAGCCCACCACACCGGCGCCGATGACGACGCAATCAATCTTGTCCATCGTGTAATTTTCTGTTCGATTTTTGTTTGAGATCAACATGAAATTGTAGCCTGCCGATGAATCGTCTTTTCACTCGCGCAGGCCTCGGTTATAATCTCGTTTTATTGGGCGGTTAGCTCAGCGGTAGAGCACTGCCTTCACACGGCAGGGGTCACTGGTTCGAACCCAGTACCGCCCACCAAAAACTCCGGAAAAAAACCCCTGAAAACCCGCCTCCGCTGGCGGGTTTTTCTTTTTGCGCTTCGCTTAAGCGCCTCCCGATCTGCGCCTCCCCATGACCCAAGTCCGCACCCGTTTCGCTCCCAGCCCGACCGGCTTTTTACACTTGGGCAATGCCCGCGCCGCGTTGTTCTCCTGGGCCTATGCACGCCATCACGGCGGCAAGTTCGTGTTGCGCATCGAAGACACCGACATCGAGCGCTCGACTGAAGAAGCGGTGCAGGTGATTCTCGACAGCATGGCCTGGCTCGGCCTCGACTACGATGAAGGTCCGATTCGTCAAACCGGCCGGCTGGCGCGCTATCGCGAAGTGATTGACGCGATGCTCGCCGATGGCCGAGCCTATCGCTGCTACGCGTCGAAGGAAGAACTTGATGCGCTGCGCGAAGATCAGCGTGCCAACAACCTGAAGCCGCGCTACGACGGTCGCTGGCGACCCGAGAATGCAGCGGGCAAAACCCCTCCGCCGGACGTGAAGCCGGTGATCCGCTTTCGTAATCCTGACGCCGGTGACGTCGTGTGGCATGACCTCGTCAAAGGTGAAATCCGCATCAGCAACACCGAGCTCGATGACCTCGTGATCGCGCGCGCGGACCTGGTGCCGACCTACAACTTCGCCGTCGTGATCGACGATCTCGATATGGCGATCACCCATGTGGTTCGCGGTGATGATCACGTCAACAACACGCCGCGCCAGATCAATATCTATCAAGCGTTGAAAGCGCCGGTGCCGCAGTTCGCGCACCTGCCGACGATCCTCGGCCCGGACGGTGAAAAACTATCGAAGCGTCATGGTGCGGTCAGCGTGATGCAGTACCCGGCAGACGGCATCTTGCCCGAGGCGCTGTTCAACTATCTCGCGCGCTTGGGCTGGAGTCATGGCGACGCCGAAAAATTTCCGCGCGAAAAATTTATCGAATGGTTTGAGCTCGGCCATGTGAGCAAATCAGCAGCGCAGTTCGACATCGCCAAACTGACCTGGCTGAACCGCGAATACATCAAGGAAGCCGATAATGCGCGCTTGGCGACTCTCGTGAAACCCTTGGTGGAAGCTATTCTTGGAGCCGAAGGGCAAGCCGGTTCGATAGCCGATACGCCGCCGCTGGATCGCGTGATCGCTCTGGTGAAAGACCGCTGCGACACGCTGTTGCAAGTGGCCGACGCTGCCTGTTTATTCTATCGCCGCGTCACGCCCGATGCGGCGCTGATGGCACAGCACGTCACGGAAACGCTCAAACCCGCCATCGCCGCATTGAAAAACCGGCTCGCCACCTGCGCGTGGGACAAAGCCACCATCAGCGCCGCGCTCAAAGAAACGCTGGCTGAGCATCAACTAAAAATGCCGCAACTCGCGCCGCCACTGCGCCTGATCGTCACCGGACAGTTGCAAACACCATCGCTCGATGCGGTGCTGGAACTGTTGGGTCGCGAACGCGTGCTGGGCGCGATTGAAGCTGCGGAAGCCGGACCGGTGGCATAGCCAAATTCAGCACCAACTTCTCCACTTCACAACTTCAAAAAAATTGCATCGCGCGTCGAAACGCGATATAATTTTGGACTTTTCGGGGGTATAGCTCAGCTGGGAGAGCGCTTGCATGGCATGCAAGAGGTCAGCGGTTCGATCCCGCTTACCTCCACCAAAATGTCAGTTTTCGGCGTCAGGTTTTGTCGTAGTAAAGTGTAATCAGCAGTCCGGGTCCCCATCGTCTAGAGGCCTAGGACATCACCCTTTCACGGTGAGTACCCGGGTTCGAATCCCGGTGGGGACGCCACAGTAGAAAATAAAAAGGCCCGCTTTGCGGGCCTTTTTATTTTTTGTGCGCAGCCGGTGTATTTCAAGCAAACACCGGCTGCGCAATCTTCTCGATCCCGCCAGTATCAACCGAGCGCATGATCGCTTCAAGCGCCGCCACATTGGCCAGCATCTCCACTTGCGTCACCGGGTAGGGTGCGGTGCCACGCACCGCCGCTGCGAACGCTTCAAGATTCGAGCGCACTGCGGGAAACGGCGGCATGAAATGGGTCTTGCGATCACCGTTGCGCGCCACTTGCGTGATGTCCCAGCCGGTCGAGTGCTCCGGATGTGTGCGGTCACGAATTTCAGTCCAGCCATCCGAGCCGTAGACCGCGAGGCGACCATCGAATGGGGTTGCCAGCACGGCGCTGATCATCGCAGTCGCGCCGCCGGGAAAGCCGAGCGTAATGCCTAGGGTGTCGCCGTTTTCAAACGTGCTGCCGCGCGTCGAGAGCCGCGCCCAGACTGACTCTGCAGGCCCCAATAGAGCGATCGCCAGATCAACCAGATGGATGCCCGTAGCGGTGAGCGGCCCGACCGGCGCATGGGTTTTGGACAAACGCCAGTTGTCCGGCGGCAGTGCGAAAAACTTGTTCTGATTGAAGTTGGCTTCGATTTGCAAAATCGATCCCAACTCGCCTGCCGCTACCCGGCGGCGCAGATCGATCACTGCCGGCTCGAACCGGCGCTCATGGCCGATGCCCAACACCACTCCGGCTTTGCGGCACGCGCCAATCGCGCTTTGCGCTTCGACGAAGGTGCGGCACAACGGCTTCTCACAAAACACGTGTTTGCCGGCGTTGGCGGCAGCGGTGATTTGCTCGGCGTGAAATTTGTGCGGCGTGGTCAGCACCACCGCGTCGACCTGTGGATTGGCAATTGCGGCGTCGAAGTTATCCGCGACCGCAAAGCCGCCGCGCTGCGCCGCTTCCGTCGCCAACGCCCGTACGGCGGCGTCGGGTTCGACCACCATCACCACTTTGACTGCCGGGCTCTCCTGCAATGTCTGAGTGATGATCTTGCCCCACCAGCCGAAGCCAATGACCGCAACTCTCAATGCCTCTTGCGCCATGCCAATGCTCCTGAATTGATTGTGTTGACTCGGGAATACGATGAAAGCGTTAGGCCGCAATGATACTGGTCTGCGTACTCATACGCTGATTTATACTTCGTTTAATTTATCAGAAGCTCAATAAGGAATCCCATGCGTACCACGCAGTCGAAGTCAAATGCCGCAGCTAGCAAAGCAGCCAGCTCGACGCCCGCCATTGCATCCTCAGTGGGCTCCGCCAGCAAAGTCGGCATGATCGGCATGGGCATCATGGGTTCGGCAATGGCGGCGAATTTGATCAAAGCCGGGTTCACCGTCTACGGTACTGACCCAGTTGCCGCCGCCTGCAAACGCCACCTGCGCAATGGCGGCATCGTTTGCCGTAACGCCACTGAAGTCGCGCGTCGGGCGCGCTTGGTCGTGCTGTCGCTGCCGTCAGAAGCGGCGCTCGAACAAGTATGTGATGAGTTGATCGCTGCCAAACCGAAAGGCCTCATCGCCGCTGAAGTGAGCACCCTGCCGGTCGCCGCCAAAGAGCGTGCGCGTGACCGCCTCGCCAAACACGGCATCACCCTGCTCGACTGCCCGCTGTCGGGCACCGGCGCGCAGGCAATCACGCGCGACCTCGCGGTGTATGCGAGTGGCGACGCGAAAGCGATCAAGGCGTTTGCGCCAGTGTTCGATGGCTTTGCACGGATCCGCTATGACGTCGGCGTGTTCGGCAACGGCATGCGGATGAAGCTGGTCGCCAACTTGCTCGTGGCGATTCACAACGTCTCCACTGCCGAAGCAATTTTGATGGGCGAGCGCTCCGGCCTTGACGCTGCCACCATCGTCAAAGTGGTCGCCGATGGCGCCGGTGGCTCGCGCATGTTTCAGGTGCGCGGCCCGGTCATGGTAGATCGCAGTTGGGGCGAGGCAACGATGAAAGTCTCGACCTGGCAAAAAGACATGCGTTTGATCGGTGATGAATTAACCGCCACCGATACCGCCGCGCCGCTGTTTGCCGCCGCCGTCCCGATATACAACGCCGCGATGGCGCTCGGGCATGGCAGCGACGACACTGCCGCCGTGTATGCGGTACTGGAGCGCTGGATGCGCGAGCCGCCGAAAAAGCGCAGCGGCAAAGCGCGAACGAAGGCGGCGAGCGGCTGAGCCTCAGCGCGGCCTCAGTGCCGTCTCAGTGCCGTCTCAGCGCTGTGCCTCAGTGCTGGCTCAGTTCCGTTTCTGACCCTTCGATGGCGCGCGCGCAACCGAAGCCGCCGCCGCACCAAACGTCGCCGCAATAAGCACGGGATAAGTAGTCTTCGCACCGGCAAGAAAATTGTCCACCGCGTAACCCACCTTGGTCATGAAATCAACCTTGACGTTGATTTTGTAGATTGACTGGCGTACCGCGTAATAAAACATGCCGCCGTGCAGGCTCCAGACGAATTCCATTTCCTCTTGTGACACCGGGGCGTCAAGCTTGACGCCGCAAAATTCGCGCAGCTCGGTGCAATACACCGTCATCAGTTCGCGCTGAATCAAGTTGATGTAGCGCTTGTTCAAGCCGGTGCCGGAAAGTCCGGCGTACATGTAAACGCGAATCCACTCGGGCCGATAGGTCACGGTCGAGTACTGGCGATAGAACTCAACCAGCCGCTCGCGCAACGGCCGTGAGCGATCCGCCAACAAGAGCGGCCACGCCGGGTTCCAGCGGCCTTCAAACACCGTCGAGTAGACGCGCTCGACGAGCGCCTGCTTCGAGGGGAAATAGCGATACAGCAGGGGCTGCGTGATGCCGAGCCGCTTGGATAACTCGCGGGTCTGCCCGGAGAAACCGACTTCAGCAAAGTAGTCAATCGCGCCATCGATGATTTGGCTCTCGCGGTCGGCGGGTAAGAGGCGTTGCTTGACGGCCGCTTTGCGGCGCACCGCTGGAGGAGCCGCCAGAGGAGCAATTTTCTTTTTCGCTGTCATCCGGGCGACGGGACTTGAGCCGAATACCAGTCGGCGATTTCAACGCCAGTGCGCAGCACGACGCCCGGTTTGGCTTGCACGTAGTCGAGCAGTTTTTCAAATTGCGCAATCCGGTGCGGCGCACCGGTGATGTAAGGGTGCACGCTGATCGCCATCACCCGCGGAATCGTCGCGCTCTCGGCCCACATGCGATCAAGCTGCGCGACGCCGCGCTCAAACATCTCGGCACCGTTATGGCTTTGCAGCACCATCATCGGAATGTCGTTGATCTCGACGCTGTACGGCACCGACAACACCGGTTTTGGAGCCGCCGGGATCCACACCGGCTGATCATCGAACACCCAGTCGGCGACGTAGTCGATGCCCTCTGCCGACAGGTGGTCGAGGGTCTCGTAGGTTTCGGTGAGGCCCGGACTCTCCCACCCGCGCGGCGCTTTGCCGGTGAATTTTTTGATCGCTGCCACCGTGTCGGCAATCGCTTGCCGTTGATCGGTCAGCGCATGCATCGGCCCTTGCACATAGCCGTGGCCCATAAACTCCCACCCGGCTTCGTGTGCTGCCTGCGCAACGCGAGGGTAGCTTTCGCAAACGATACCGTTGATCGCCAAAGTCGGCACGATCTTGCGCGCAACCAACGCTTCATAAATGCGCCAAAAACCGACCCGCATGCCGTACTCATGCCAGGCCCAGTTCGGCAAGTCCGGCTGCAACGGCTGACCCATCGGCGGCGACAGCACCATGCGCGGCATCGGGCGCTCTTGCCCCCAATGCTCGACGTTGACGATCACCCACACCAGCATGCGCCCGCCGTCAGGCACCGTGAGCTTGGGTCGGTCGATGATCGCCGTGTAGGGGACGCGCTGGCTGGGAAGCTGTTGATTCATGTTATGCAGGTGGTTCGCGGTGATGGGTATGAAATCGATGGCCGGACCAATAAATGCAAATCAAATGCGACTCACTCGCCCTTGATGTTGTTGTCGGCAATCAACTTGGTGTACATCGCCTTCTCCGACGCCATGAAGGCGCGGAACTCGTCTTGCGTGCCGACCACCGCCTCGACACCCAGCCCGGCAAATTTTTCTTTCAGATCGGCATCGACCATGATTTTGGCGAACGCCGCCTGAAACGAATTGACCACCGGTTGCGGCGTGCCAGTGGGCAAGAACGCGCCCCACCAATTGACAATCGTCAGCGGCAGACCAGCCTCGGTAAAGGTCGGAATATCCGGGAACAGCGGCGAGCGCTTGGCGCTGGTGATCGCCAGCGCGCGCACTTTGCCGGACTTCAAATGCTGCGCCACTGGCAGCGAATCGGAGACGATCATCTGCACCTGACCCGCGATCACATCAATGATCGCTTGGCCGCCGCCCTTATAGGGAATGTGCGCCATTTTGAGATTGCCCTGGCGCATCATCATCTCGGCAGCGAGGTGCGACAAGCTGCCCGGCCCGCTGGTGGCAAAGTTGATCTTGCCCGGGTTGGCCTTGGCCGCTGTGACCAAATCACCAAGCGTCTTGAACGGCGACGCGGCCGGCACCACCAAAATGTTCGGCCCGACCGTGGTCAGCGCTACCGGGATGAAATCTTTCTCCATGCTGTACGGCACTTTGGTGATCAGCGGGTTGACTGCGGCGGGCTGCATGTTGCCGATCACAAAGGTGTAGCCGTCGGCCGGCTGGCGCGCGGTGAACTCCATGCCGATCGCACCCGCAGCACCCGGTTTGCTCTCGATCACCACTGGCTGGTTCCACAGTTCATTGAGCTTCTGACCCATGATGCGTGCCATCAAATCAGAGCTGCCGCCGGGTGGATAGGTCACCACCAACTTCACTGGTTTGTTCGGAAACGCCTGCGCGAGTGCGGACGGTGCGCTGACACTGACCGCAGCAAACGCTGCGCCCAAGAAGCAGGTACGCGAGCAGGCACGCAGAGATGAAATAACTGACTTCATGTTGGTCTCCTGTTAGGTTGAACCGGTTGTTGTGATTGCACCGGCTTGTAGTGATGACATTAGTTTATATTATCGCTTGCTAAATAAGGAACCCGCAGTAAACACTCGGGACACCAACGCACATGCTCACCACTCCGCAACCCGGCACCCGCTCCGATCAAGCGCTGTCCCGCAACATGAAGCTGCTGTCGCAGCACGAACTGGCCGGCTTCGGCGGGTTGGGCGAAGGCACCGCGATGCAAATCGCCAAAGATGGCCGTCGCATTCTCTGGCTGGCGCACGAATCGGCGCCGAAAAATTTCACCGGCGTCGATGTCAGCGACCCGAAGAACCCCAAGCTGGTGGTGCAGACCGAGCTGCCGCACATGAAGGTGCGCTCCAACTCGCTCGACGTCTGCGGCGACATCATGGCGGTGGCGTATCAAACCCAGACCGTTGGCTTGAAGCCAGCCGGTGTCGATCTGTTCGACATCAGCACACCGGAAAACCCGAAGCTGATTTCGCACTTCGATTGCTCGGGCCCCTACTCGCGCGGTGTGCATTGCGTCTGGTTCGTCGATGGCAAAACGATTCACATGGCCTCCGGCGCGCCCGACTTTCAACCGACCAATCCGCTCGACGATCAGTTCTATCGCATCCTCGATGTGTCCAACCCGGCCAAGCCGGTCGAGGCCGGCCGCTGGTGGTACCCCGGCACGCGCGTGGGCGACAGCACCCCGCCACCGCCACGCCTGCCGAAACCGTTCGACATGGGCTTTCGCGCCCACAACACCAACGTCTATCCGCAGCGGCCGGACCGCGCCTACGTCGGCTATATCGATGGTGGCGCGGTGGTGCTAGACATCTCGGACAAGAGCAACATCAAGATTGCCTCGCAGTGGAACCACTCGCCGCCGTTCAACGGCTTCACCCACACGGTGCTGCCGCTGTTCAGCCGCGACCTGTGGATCGTCAGCGATGAGTGCGTGATGGACGACGGCAAGGATTGGCCCAAACTGGTGTGGGTGGTCGATGCGCGCAACGACGCCAACCCGGTGCCGATCAGCACCTTTCCGATGCCGCCGGCCAATGTGTTCACCAAACGCGGGGGCCGCTTCGGCGCGCACAACATGCACGAGAATCTGCCGTTGCCGCACTCGTTCCAGTCCGAGACCATCGTCGCCTGCACCTACTTCAA
>JAYVSR010000189.1:0-4052 GCA_043775155.1 Burkholderiales bacterium
CACGCTATGTTTTTAAATTCGATACACAAGCCGTCATACAGCAAGGCCCCGTTCGGTTGTCTATTGAGCGCATTACTGTTGACTGCGGCGCAACATTCGTATTCTCTCGGCCCTTCGCCAGTGGGAACCGGCGTAAACGGCGCAACAAACGTTCCTTTGAAGCAAGTACCCTGCGTAAGCTGGTTAGGCGTCACAGGGAAGAGCGCCTCAAGCAGCAACAAATCATCCTTGCAAAATCTCATTAATGAGACGTCCACCAAATGCGTTCTGATTCCAGCAGGAACATTCTATTTGTCTGGCTACATCACTGTACCCAACAACAAAACAATAAAAGGCGCAGACAGTCAGTCCAGCATAATCAAAGCTGATACCGATCTTTGGGACACCAATGGCTTCGACGGAGTGTTCTCTGTCATCACGGGCACGTCAACCGGATACATTGCAAGTACAGGCGTAAGGATTACTGAACTTACAATTGATGGGAGCGGCATCGCAACCTATGCGATTGCGCCAACAGGTATGATGGATCATCTCGTAATGATCAAAGGGCGCTGTAGCGGAGTAGGCATCAACAGTTATGCTGCAGTTGTGAGTGACAGCCAGATCAATTCTCACGCCAAAAATACGCTTATGCTGAGGCCCCCAGCCCAGAATATGCCTGCAACAGTGCCTTCCCTCGCTAATTGTCGTGGTGAGTTCATCAGACGGGCATCGCCTACCGCAGCTTGCCCGGAAGCGACCACTGGTACGGATGGATTCACATACTGTCTAGCGAAAACACTAAGCCCCGCGCGAGAGGGAGCGGCCATATATGTAGAGGGTTCAGCCACAAATCGCAGCCTCGCACCAGTGATTAGAAACAACACCATTACAAACACCGGCGGGCCCGCTCTCGACGTAAATGGTGCCTGGGGCGGTCGATTTGAATATAACGTAGTGTCTGGTAATGCGGAATGGGCTGGAGTTAGCCTTTATGGAGCCAGTAATTGGATAGTGACCAGCAATCAAATTAGCCATCCTGCTAATCAGCTTGGACAACAGTACCATCCAGCATGTGGTCGAGTGAACCAATCAGCGGCAATTTTCTTATGTCAAGATACCAACTCGGCAGTAAGCGGAAACACGCTCATTACCGAAAACAATTTCGTAAGTGGGAACAAGGTTTCAAGTTACTTCGGTGTTCTTTCAATCGGTGCGCCTAACATGCTACCGCGTAACAACCTGTTCACCTTGAACGATCCAAGCGGGTCGACTGTTGGTTGTTACAACAATACTTCGACTGGCACCCTTGCATCTTTGCAGAACGTTTGGATTAACAATTACTGTAGCGGCGGAACGACGTCAGCTCCGCCATCAACTTTCTAGCCACAGTGGGACACCGTCACATTTGAACAAGCGTAGAGAGCTAAATCGCGTGCCACGCATTTCATCGACATAAATACGTACAGTCAATGCGAATGGCCTCATTTCGAAATTGTGTTGCTCAACTAGGTTTCAGCGAAATAAGGAGACTAGAGTATCCGCTCAAAACGAAACGACGTAGGAACATGACTGTATCCAATGTGTTCATAGAACGCGTGTGCTTCAACCCTGTGCGCGCCCGAACTGAGTTTGACGCGATCATGGCCATGCTCGTGTGCCCATGTTTCAGCGCACCGCATCAGCGCGCGGCCAAAGCCGCGTCCGCGCATGGTTTCGTCCACGACGATACCGCCAATGTCCGCATAGCGCCCAACCTCCAAGCGATCAACAGCGTGGACATGCAGCCAGCCAATGACCGCTTGCTCATTATTCAATGCGACAAAAATACCGTTACCCCTCGTTGCTGCAATTCTGAGAAAACGATCTTGCAATTCAATTTCTGAAACGGGATAGCCCAGTTGCGCACTTAACTCGGCGACTGGTTTTACATCAACTTCAATCATTTTTCGGGTGGTAATCAAAGCCAGCTTTCAAAACAAAACGGGGCGCGCAATCACGCGCACCCCGCTATCTGCATTCGCAAATTTTCTACAAAACTGACTGCAACAATCTGCCCATATCAGCCGGATTCTTGGTGACTTTAATGCCGCACTCTTCCATCACCGCCAATTTTTCCTGTGCGGTACCTTTGCCGCCCGAAATAATCGCACCAGCGTGGCCCATGCGTTTTCCCGCAGGTGCGGTGACACCAGCGATAAAACCAATCACCGGTTTTTTCATGTGATCTTTTATCCAGCGCGCGCAAGTTTCCTCATCATCACCGCCGATTTCGCCGACCATAATCACGGCGTCGGTTTCAGGATCATCATTGAACATTTTCATCACGTCAAGATGCTTCATGCCATTCACCGGGTCGCCGCCGATACCCACGCAGCTTGATTGCCCCAGGCCCAAATCCATCAATTGGCCGACCGCTTCATAGGTCAATGTGCCCGAGCGCGAGACCACGCCGATGCGACCTTTTTTGTGGATGTGGCCGGGCATAATGCCGATCTTGATTTCTTCAGGCGTAATCACGCCGGGACAATTTGGCCCGATCAAAATCGTGCTTTTGCCGCGCATTTTGTAGCGGGTGTTGATCATGTCCTGAACGGGAATACCTTCGGTAATGCAGATGACTAATTCAAGGCCCGCATCGACCGCTTCATTGATTGCCGCGGCAGCATAAGGTGGCGGCACATAAATTACCGATGCGGTCGCGCCAGTTTGTTTTTTCGCTTCAGCCACTGTTTCAAAAATCGGAATGCCTTCGTAAGATTGGCCGCCTTTTTTTGGCGTCACACCGGCGACAAAACAATTTGCACCATTCGCATATTCCTTGCACATTTTGGTGTGGAACATACCGGTTTTACCGGTGATACCCTGGGTAATAACTTTCGTGTTTTTATTGATCAAGATGCTCATTATTTGGTTCCTTTTGCTGCTTGGTCTTTGGCAGCAGCAACAACGCGTTCTGCGGCTTCCGCCATATTGTTTGCCGAGATAATCGGCAAGCCGGAATCTTTCAAAATTTGGCGACCGAGTTCTTCGTTGGTGCCTTTCATGCGCACCACCAGCGGCACCGCAAGCTTGACCTCGCGCGCGGCAGCGATAACGCCGTTGGCGATCACATCACATTTCATGATGCCGCCAAAAATATTGACGAGGATTGCTTTCAGCGATGGATTTTTTAGCATGATCTTGAAGGCTTCGGTCACTTTCTCGGTGGTGGCACCGCCGCCCACATCAAGGAAGTTGGCGGGCGAGCCACCGTAGAGCTTGATCACGTCCATGGTCGCCATCGCGAGACCGGCACCATTGACCAGGCAGCCAATATCGCCGTCGAGCGAGATGTAGGCCAGATCAAATTTGCTGGCTTCAACCTCGGCTGGGTCTTCTTCGTCCAGATCGCGCATCGCGACAATGTCAGGATGGCGATACAAGGCGTTGGAATCAAAATTCAATTTCGCATCGAGTGCTAAAACTTTGTTGTCACCGGTGTAAATGAGCGGATTAATTTCGGCCAACGAACAATCGCATTCCACGAATGCTTTGTAAAGCGACTGCATGAAAGCGCGCGCCTGCGGCACGGCAATTTCCGGCACGCCGATTTTGCGCGAAATATCGTCGCCTTCCGCATCCGGCAACCCTTTGGTAGGATCTATTGCCACCTTGAAGATTTTTTCAGGCGTATGTTCGGCCACGTGCTCAATATCCATGCCGCCTTCGGATGAGGCCATCAGCACCACGCGCTGCGAGGCACGATCCACCACCATGCCAACGTAAAGCTCTTTCTTGATATCGGCACCTTCCTCAATCAACAAGCGCTTTACCAAGCGACCTTCGGGGCCGGTCTGGATCGTCACCAGCGTCATGCCCAGGATTTGCGTGGCGTATGTGCGAACCTCGTCGATCGATTTCGCGACCTTCACGCCACCACCCTTGCCGCGCCCACCCGCATGAATTTGCGCCTTCACGACCCAAACCTTGCCCCCCAACGTTTCGGCGGCTTTAACGGCCTCCTCAACACTGAAGCAGGGGATGCTACGCGGCGTCGCGACCCCGTATTTGCGCAAGATTTCCTTGCCTTG
>JAYVSR010000190.1:0-6285 GCA_043775155.1 Burkholderiales bacterium
GGTGCTGCTCAGATTTGAATCTGTAAAAGAAAACGGCTCTGGAATCCGCTCCCAGAGCCGTTCTTTACGATAGATGCCGTGAAACCTATGGTGCGAGCGGCTCTCCGGGGTGAGCCCAGCCAGAACTCAAGCCGGAAACGGCACCAGCTCGATCTCTTCTTCTTTAATCCCGAGCGATTTAGCCATCTCGGCCAGCGATTCATCGCTGATCGCGACGACATCGTAGGCGCTCAGCATCTCGGCGCCTTTGCTCTCCAAAAAGGCTTTCGCCTTGTCGCCGGAATCCCACGTGACCACCGCATCCGGGCCATTCTCTTTCAAACGTGCGCACATCGGAACTTTGTCTTCTTTGTAGACGATGGCAAACATGCGGCGAACTCCTCGTTGGCTGACCGGCTGATCGGCGAATGAACCTAAGCGAACCGGTGGATTAACCCGCAGTTTACAAAAGTTTTAGAAGTTTGTGGCGCGTTCTTGTCTACCGGGCGATTAATTGTCTGGTCAGAAAAACCTTGGCATGGCAGTTGCCTGTCTACCCGCAGTCGTTTTCATTTTCATTTTCATTTTTGCGTACCCCGCCGCCCTAATGTCTTCCAGTGCCACCACAACCCGATCCACTTGTCCGTATTGCGGCGTCGGCTGCGGCGTATTGATTGAGCACGATGGCGCGCGCATCCGCAACGTCAAAGGGGATCCGGCGCATCCAGCCAATTTCGGCAAGCTCTGCACCAAGGGCTCGACCCTGCATTTATCGGCGCGACTCGACCATCGCATACTTACACCCTGGCAGCGCGACACCAAAACGGTCGCGCGCAGACCTGCCAGTTGGAACGCCGCGCTAGAGCACTGCGCGGAAAAATTCGCCCACGTAATTCAACAGCACGGGCCGGACGCCGTCGGCTTTTACATCTCCGGCCAATTACTGACCGAGGACTATTACGTCTTTAACAAACTGGTCAAAGGGTTGATCGGCACCAATAACGTCGATACCAATTCGCGCCTGTGCATGAGCTCGGCCGTGGCCGGTTACAAGCAGACGCTCGGGCAGGACGCGCCGCCCGCCTGCTACGAAGACATCGACCACGCCGACGTGTTGTTGATCGCCGGTTCCAACACCGCCTACGCGCATCCGATTTTGTATCGCCGGATTGAAGACGCGCGTGAAAAAAGAGCGCAGGCGAGAATCGCCGATGCGCGCATCCCGGCGCTCAAAACCATCGTCATCGACCCGCGCCGCACCGACACTGCCTTAGAGGCCGATTTGTTTTTGCAGATTCAACCCGGCAGCGACATCGCGCTCTACAACGCCATGCTCAATGTGTTGTTGTGGGAAGACCTGATCGACCGCAAATTCATCGAGGCTTCAACTTCCGGGTTCGACGCGTTAAAACAAGCCGTGCGCGAGACCACCCCGGCGGCGGCTGCGCGCATTTGCGGCGTGTCCGAGGGCGGCATCATCACGGCCGCCAAATGGTTCGGCGAGTCGCGCGCCTCGCTCTCGCTGTATTGCCAGGGCTTGAACCAGTCGTGGCACGGCACCCACAACAATGCCGCGCTGATCAACCTGCATCTGGCCACTGGGCAGATCGGCAAACCCGGTGCCGGGCCGTTCTCCCTCACCGGCCAGCCAAATGCGATGGGCGGGCGCGAAGTCGGTGGTCTGGCGAACTTGATCTCGGCGCATCGCGACATGGCCAGCCCGGCTGATCGTGCCGAAGTCGCTGCGCTATGGGGCGTCGATAGCGTGCCGCAGAAGCCCGGCAAAACGGCGGTCGAAATGTTCGAAGCCGCGCGCACCGGCGAGATCAAGGCGCTGTGGATCGCCTGTACCAATCCGGCGCAGTCAATGCCCGACTTGCATGCGGTGCGCGAAGCGCTCGGCAATTGCGAGTTCGTCGTGCTGCAAGAAGCCTTTGGCAACACCGACACGGCAGAGTTTGCCGACGTGCTCCTGCCCGCCTCCACCTGGGGCGAGAAGCACGGCACGGTGACCAACTCGGAGCGCCGCATCACGCGCGTGTTCCCCGCCGTGCCACCGCCCGGTGCGGCGCGGCACGACTGGGACATCGTCAACGATTTCGCCATCCGCCTCGGTGCCAAACTCGGCAAGGCGGAGGCGGCAAAGCGCATGTTCGACTACGCCAGCCCCGAAGCGATCTGGAACGAACACCGCGACTCGACCAGCGGACGCGACCTCGACATCACCGGTCTGTCGTATGCGATTCTCGATACCCGCGGCCCGCAACAATGGCCGATGCCGGCCGGTGCCACCGAGGGAAAAAAACGTCTCTACGAAGACGGAAAATTTTTCACCGCCAACGGCCGCGCGCGTTTCGTCGTCGCCCAGCATCAAGGTGTGAAGGAGCCCGCCAACGCGCAATACCCGCTGCTGCTCACGACCGGCCGCCTGCGCGACCATTGGCACGGCATGAGCCGCACCGGGCAGGTCGCGCGTCTGTTCAGCCATGTCGAAGAGCCGCTGTTGACCATGCACGCCGCCGACCTCGAACGGCGCGGTCTGGCAACCGGCGATCTGGTCAAGGTGTCATCGCGGCGCGGCGGTTTCGTGGTGCGGGTGGAGAGCGGCGATTCAGTGCGCGTCGGCCAAGCTTTCATGCCGATGCACTGGGGCGCGCAATTCATGCAGGGCCTCGGTGTGAATGCGGTCACCGTGCCGGCCTTCGACCCGTTTTCGAAACAGCCTGAATTGAAAGCAGCGGCGATTGAAGTCACCCGTGCGCAGTTGCCGCACCGCGTGGTGGCGATGGCGCGCGTGACTGCCGGCGCTGACGCTGACACCGGCACTGACATTGACGCTGACAATTTCACTGACAATCACGCTGACAATCACGCAGAGATTCACGCGGACGCTGACGCTGACTCTCACGTGACGGTGGGCGCACTCAACGAAGCACTCAAACCGCTGCTGCGCAGGTTCGACTACGCCACCCTCACTCTCGCCGGGCGCGACGACGCCACTATCGTGCTGCGTGGTTACAGCGCCGAGCCAGTGGCTGAAGCGGTGCTGGCCGAGATCGACCGGCATCTCAAACTCGACGAACCGGCGCAAGTGATGCGCTATGTCGATGCCAAGCGCCGCGTCGAAAAAGCCGCGCGCATCGAAAATGGCGAAATGGTCAGCCTGTGTCTGTCCGGCGAAACCGCAGCGGCGGAATGGTTGAAGTCGATGATGCAAGGGCGTGCGTCGATCGACGCCGTGCGGCCGTGGATTCTCGCGCCGGTGGCGCAGCCGCCCAAAGGCTCGCTCGATCGCGGGCGTATAGTCTGCAATTGTGTCGATGTATCAGAGCGTGAAATCATGCGCGAAGCGGCTCTGGGAGCGGGTTTCACGGCAGTGCAGGCAAAGCTGCGCTGCGGCACCGAGTGCGGCTCGTGCGTGCCGGAGGTGCGGCGATTAGTCGGCGCCGCATCGCGCGGCGCGACACCGTCAAGCAAAGAAGCGAGCCAAGAAGCAAGCAAAGCAGCGATCAAGGAAAATGCATGAGCTACACCAACGTGTTGAAAGAAATCGGCCGCGGCGAGCGCAGCGCGCGCGATCTGCCGTTCGATGAAGCGAAAAAATTATTCGGCGCAATGCTCGACGGCGGTGTGCCCGATCTCGAACTCGGTGCGATCCTGATTGCGTTGCGTTTCAAAACCGAATCCCTCACCGAACTGCTCGGCTTTCACGCCGCGCTCGATGAACGCATCGCGCAATTGAACACCGGGCAATTGAACACCGGGCAATTGAACACCGCACAATTGAAGACGGCGCAATTGACGACTGCCGGGGCAGCGATCAAACCGGTCGTCATCCCCAGCTACAACGGCGCGCGCCGTCAGGCCAATTTAATGCCGCTGCTCGCCTTGTTGCTCAAACGCCTCGGCGTGCCAGTGCTGGTGCATGGCGTGTTGGAAAGCGAAGGGCGGGTCGCCACCGCGTATATTTTTCGTGAGCTCGGCATCTTGCCGCAAGCGAACAGCCGCCAAGCGCAAGAGACCTTGCAGCGTGATGGTCTCGCGTTCGTGCCGATCGGCGCGTTGTCGCCGGGCTTGTCCAATCTGCTCGCGCTGCGCAGCCGCTTGGGCCTGCGCTCGTCTGCCCACACACTGGCGAAGTTGATCGACCCGTTCAGCGCGCAGGGTGGCGGCGTGCGGATGGTCAGCGTCACGCACCCGGCGTATGCCGACAAGATGACCGAATTTTTTGCCGAGCAAGGCAAGAGCGGCGGCAGCGCCGCGCTGTTGATGCGCGGCACCGAGGGCGAAGCCTTCGCCAACCCAAAACGCCGCCCGCAGATCGACTATTTTTTCGAAGGCCGCAGCAGCGTGTTGTTCGAAGCCGAGCACGGTTCGCTCAAAACCATGCCGAGTCTGCCGGATGATTGTGACGCCCGCACCACCGCGCAGTGGATTCGCGAAACCCTGGACGGCGCGCATCCGATTCCACCGCCGATCATCAATCAGCTCGCGTGCTGTTTGTTTGCCTGTGGCTACACCAAAGATTTCACTGAGGCGAAAGCGATCGCGGCGGTGAAGGCGCGGCTGCCGATCGCGGCGTAGTTGAGGGGGCATCGTCCTGAAAGTGTTGTGCGACAACGGTTTCCGAGGTGAGTAGCGAGAGCGCCTCGCAATACTCCAATCAAGGAAGAATCTGAAACGCGCGCCGCTGGTTCAAGCGGTAAGCGGAAAAGCCGCGCAAATCGAGAGTGAATACGGTGTCGCTGCCAATTTCCTCGCCCAGCGCGACCAGCGTAGCGTCCGCGTAGTCCATCGGTACGTCACGATACTTTTCCATCAGGGCGGCGATGCGCAACAAGCTGGTGTCCGATGCCGGCACCATGACAAACGCGCCGCGCAGCAAAAATTCAAGGCATTGTTTTTGCGCCTGCCAGCGCGGCCCGGTCAGGTGGAGGGTTTCGGTCACCACCGCGTCGGTAGTGACGATGTTGCCTTGCCACTCATCCAAGACGCGCACGCAGTCCGCGTGACGCTTCTCGCTGCGATCCACCAGCGCGACGAAAGCACCGGTGTCGAGCAGCAGATTAAGTGCCACGGCGCAAGCGGGCGATCAGGTGTTCGCGATGTCTTTGGCCCAAATCGGGTACGCCGCTTTCGACGCTGCCAAGCAGGTCGCGCACGCGATCAATCGGCTTTGCCGGTGCCGGAGAAGCGGCCGGAGAAGCTTCTAAAAATTGGTTCAACGCAAGACGTACCACGTCCGAACGCTTGCGCTTCAGGCGTTTTGCCGAGAGGGCTAGCCGACTTGCCAGGCTGGCTGGCAGGCGCAGCGTCAATTGCGATTCCATCGAAATTCTCCCGGCGGCCAAAATGAATTTGCATTGTAGTGCAATGCGATGCAAATGCCGGGCTTGCTGGTTCGTTTTGCCGCATCCGGGCAGGCGCATCAGCGCGGCACGCCGATTCACCGAACGTCTCAAATCCTCACATTTCGATAGTGTTTGTCATTTTGAGCTGTTCAAAATCAAAATTCGAGCAAGTCCTCTATCGCCTTGATTCCGGCACGCGCGCACGCGTCGTCGGCCTCGCCACCTGGCGCGCCAGAGACGCCGATGGCGCCGAGCAGTGAACCGCCAGCTTCAATCGTGAGGCCACCGCCCAATGCGGCCACTTTGGGCATCGCGCGAATGCCGCTCATCGGCCGGCCGGCTTGCGTTTCCTGTGCCAGAGCAGTGGTGCTGATCTTGAAGCTGGCCGAGGTCCAGGCCTTGTTGGTGGCAACCTCAATCGTGTGCGCACCGGCGAAACGGTCGCGCAGCAACACCTGCGTCAGGCCGTTGCGATCGACCACGGCGACGGCGACTTGATAGCCGCTCTTGCGGCAACTCTCTAGGGCTGCGCGGGCTGCGCCCAGAGCCGCTTCCGGCGTCAATTGCTTGACGGCAAAGGTGCCGCTCGTTTGCTGGGCCGGTACCTGTGCTACCGCCAGTAGCAGCGGAAATAGCAGTGCGAACCGGCGTTTGTGCGGCGAAGTCACAGTGCGATCCCCGGGTTGCCGTCCATGCCTTTGATTTTGGGTAGATTCAGCTTGACCGGTTTGATCACTTTCTTTGCCCGCAGATATCCCGCCACGAGATCCCAAACGGGTTCGCCCTTGGCACCCTCTGCTACCGGCGCCCAGCCCGCCACCTTGTAAGTTTTGTCCGCCTCAATCAGCTTGCCATGCAAGCGCATATCACTGATGCGCCCACCCATCTTCGCGTTCGGATCAACCGCGTAGCGCATGCCGCCGACGCGCACCATATCACCGCCCTGCTGGTAATA
>JAYVSR010000191.1:0-8946 GCA_043775155.1 Burkholderiales bacterium
GCGATTGTCTGGAAGGCGGTGCTCACCTTGATCGGCAAGATCGTCACCGCGCCGTTCCGCGCGCTCGGGGCGATGTTCGGCATCAGCGGCGACAAGCTCGAGGCGATTGAGTTTGATCCGGGCAGCGCCGTGCTGTTGCCACCCGAGCGCGAAAAATTGAAGCAGGTCGCCACCGTGCTGTCGAAGCGTATGCAGTTAAAGCTCGCCGCGCCGGCCAGCTATAACGAGGCCGCCGACGGCGCGGCGCTGCGGGTGCGCGCGGTGCGTCTGGAGACGGCAAAGCGGGCGGGAATTCGCGTCGCCGACGACGAAGAGCCAGGCCCGCCGGACATCGGGGATCGCAGCGTGCGGGGCGCGTTGCGCGCGATGCTCACCGAACGCCACGGTGCGCCTGAGTGGGACGCGCGCAAGGCGGAGGCGGAGAAAAATGCAGCCGGCGCGCCAGTGTCGATGTTCGAGCGCGCCACCCGCGTCACGCAGGGCGACCCGCAGGTCGCCGACCTCACACCGTTTTATCGCGGCCTGATTGAGCGCTTGAATCAGACCCAGACCTTGCCGCAAGATGCGCTGACGCAATTGGCCAAGCGCCGCTCTGACGCAGTGGCCGAGGCCTTGAAGGCCGCTGGTATCGATGCCGCGCGCATCGCGCAGCCGGGGCCGGAGAAGGTCGATGCGGCCAGCGGCAAGTCAGTGTCGATGAAGCTCGGTTTGGCACCTGGCTAAGCGTTGACGCAGACTCATCTAAATCGGTCAAGAATGGCTCCAGGAGCCATTCTTAGAGATCAGGTAGGGCGCTGTTCGAGGTGCTTGCTGCTGGCGTACGACTGAGCGGCGCTTTTGCATCTGGCGGCGGGCGATAAAACGCGATGCGTGAGTCAACTGCGGCTTTGGCTTTGTACATCGCGGCATCGGCGCAGTTGATCAAGGTCACCGCGTCGGTGGCATCGACCGGATAGATCGCGATGCCGACGCTGGCGCTGACGCCCACTTGCGCACCTGCGTCCACCCCTTCGATTGGCGCGCGCAGGTTGCGCACCAGCTTGTTGGCGATGTCCGCAATGTCACCGTCGTTGCCCGCCTGCTCCAGCAGCACAACAAATTCATCGCCGCCGAAGCGGGCAATGCCATCGCTTGCACGCACCAGATGTTTGAAGCGGCGCGCAACTTCGACGAGGACGAGGTCGCCAGCGTGATGGCCCTGGGTATCGTTGATCTGCTTGAAGCCATCGAGATCAATGAACAACAGCGCCGTGCGCCAGCCGTTGCGTTCAGCGCGGGCGATGGCCTTGTCGAGCTCAGCATTGAACGACAGACGGCTGCGCAGACCGGTGAGGGCGTCATGGGTGGCGGCGTAGGTGAGACGCGCTTCGGCCTCGCGGCGCAGCCAAAACAGCGAGATCTGATGGTTAACCGACGCACACGCTGATTCGATGAAGGCATCGCAGCGCTGAATCCGCGGGCCAAAAAATTCGAGGATGCAGACGCAATCGCCCTGCACCAGCACGGGCAGCGCAAACGCCGCATGCATTTGCGCGGCGGTGGCGGCAGCGCGGCGCGGCTGATCGGCGGCGGTTTGCACGTCGTGTAACCAGACCATCTGTCTGGTTTGCCACGCCCGCGCCAGCAGATCAGTGCTGGCGATCGGGATGCGTTCTTTTTTCGATACCTGCACCAATGGCTCGGCGCCGCCCTGCATCCACATTTCGCCACACACAAAATGATCATCGCGCGGGTCACGCATCCAGCGTGCGCCATAGCGCCAGCCGAGCGGTTTGCAGACCGCTTCGAGCAGGCCGGGCAGCGCCTCTGATAGGCGCTGGTGCTCCGCCAGCACGCGGGTGACGCCATCCGTGATCTGCATCTGCATCTGCGTCTGCTGCTGCGCGGTGATATCGCGGCTGGCGGCGCGATAGCCGGCAAACGCCTTGGTGCCGGCGCTAAACACCGGGGTGCCGCTGATGCTGCCAAAGCGCAAGCGCCCTTCACCGTCGGAGCGGCCCACGACGAAGTTGTGAAACGGCCGGTGTGCGTCCATCGTTTGCCGAAGATCGTCCCACTGCGCATCGCTCACGCCGACGGCGGGAATCTCCCAAGTTGTTTTGCCGACAAAAAGGGATATGTCAAAGCCGTCAAAAGCATTTTTGCGGCCATAAAAATGGGTGTAGCGATGGGTCGAATCGGACTCCCAAAACAGATCGTGGGCAGATACCGTGATGTGGCTCAACGACGGCGCCCAATGGCTCGGCAAATCAATCCAGCCGCTATGCATCTGCGATGCATCAACCGGCGGCTGCTCCGGCGATGCGAGTTGTTTGATCGTCCGTTGCGCACGCAGCAGCAACGCGGCGAGAACCACGGCGACGACGACGATGACGGCGGCGGCGATCAGTTCGAGGTGCATGGGGCGGGTCTTGGGGATGGCGCGCTCAGGCTGACCGGTTCAGGTGGTTCAGGTAATGGTCACGCCACCATCGGCGACGAAAGTTTGGCCGGTGATGAAGAGGCCACCGTTGGACGCCAACAGCACGGCAAGGCCGGCGATATCGTCCGGATCCCCTAAGCGCCGCAGCGGGGTTTGTGCTTCGCGCTGGGTGCGGATTTTGTCGTCTTCCCAGAGCGCCTTGGCGAAATCGGTTTTTACCAGGCCGGGGGCGATTGCATTGACCCGAATATTTGACGGCCCCCATTCGACCGCGAGGTTGCGCACCAGTGCTGAGTCAGCGGCTTTGGAGACACCATACAGGCCGATCACGCCATTGCCTTTTTGCCCGGCGATGGACGAGACCAAAATCACCGCGCCGTCGCGCCGCGCCGCCATTTGCGGGATCACCTGATTGCACAGCGACCAGACACTCTTGACGTTGGTGCCGATGATCTTGTCAAACGCATCAGACGAAGCGCTCGCGGTCGGGCCGTACACCGGGTTGGTCGCAGCGTTGCAGACGAGGATGTCGATCTGGCCGAACGCCGCCATGGTCTTTTTCACCAACGCTTCTACTTCGTCGGGGCGCGCGATATTGCAGGGGATCGAGATCGCCTGCAGGCCCTCGGCGGCGAACTCTTTTTGCACCGCGTCGCAGGCGTCCGCCTTGCGGCTCGAGATCACCACTTTGGCGCCGGCCAGCGCGAGATGCCGGGCAATCGCTTTGCCGATGCCTTTGGTCGAGCCGGTGACGAGGGCGGTTTTGCCGGTGAGGTCAAATAACGGGGAGGGCATAATGGTGGGGTGCCTAAGCGTTGAGGTTGGTGATCAGTGATGGATGATGCGCAATCATGGACGGTGCGCAATGATGCAATGATGGACGGTGCGTGAAACGATTGTATCTTGATGGATTAGACGATGACCCCGGAAACCGTTCTCGATTTTTGGTTTGGCGCGCCCGGCTCAGCCGAGCGCGGCCACAGCCGCGCCATCTGGTTCAAGAAGGACGACGCGTTCGACGCCCGGCTGCATGCACAGTTCGGCGCGCTGCATACCGAGGCGCGGGCCGGCCGCTTGCAGGCATGGGAGGGGCAGCCGAAGTCGACGCTGGCGCTGATCATCGTGCTCGATCAGTTCTCGCGCAACATGTTTCGCGGTCAACCCGAGTCGTTCGCCGGCGATGCCGTGGCGCTGCGGCTGGCCCGCGCATTGGTCACGCGCCGCCAAGACACCGCCTTCTTGCCGGTGATGCGCCAGTTCATCTACTTGCCGTTTGAGCATAGTGAACAACTGGCGGATCAGGACGAGTCGCTGCGCTTGTTCGGGATTCTGGAGGCGTTGCCGGAGACCCAAGGATTGTTGGAGTGGGCCCAAAAACATCGGGTGATCGTGGAGCGCTTCGGGCGCTTTCCGCATCGGAATGCGATTCTGGGGCGCGCGTCGACCGCCGAGGAAATTGAATTTCTCGGCACCCCCGGCTCATCGTTTTGACCTTGACAATCGCCATGAAAGCGTTGTGTATCAACGGTCTTCGCGCATTTCTGCTCTGCGCGGGCCTGCTCGCGGCGCATTGCGCCCAAGCCGCTGCGCTGGCGGCCGGGCCTATGGCCGGAGGTTTGGCGGCCGGACCGATGGCCGGCCATCGCGATGCGCGCTCGGTGATCCTCTGGCTGCAAGGGGACGCCAAGGCGGCGGTGCAGATTGAATACTGGCCCGCCAGTGTTGAATACCGCAAGGCGGGCAGCACGCCGCGCGCACGCAGCGCGCCGCAGATGCTCAACTCCGCGGACGATTTTGCTGCGCACATCACATTGAGCAGTCTCATTCCTGGCACCGTTTATCACTATCGCGTATTCATCGACGGCAAAGAAGTCAAATTGCCACAGCCCCTGTCGTTCACTACGGAAGCGTTGTGGCAGTGGCGCCGCCACGCCTTCATCGCTGCACAAGGCCACGTGGTGCCGGACTTTAAAGTCGCGTTCGGCTCCTGCGTGTATGTGAACGATCCGCCCTACGACCGTTCGCTCAATCCCTCTGGCGCGTTTGGCAAGGGCTATGAAATTTTCAACAGCATCGCGGCGCAAAAACCTGATGTCATGCTCTGGCTCGGCGACAACAATTATTTGCGCGAGGCCGATTACGCCAGCCCGTCCGGCATGGCTTATCGCTACCGCCATGATCGGGCGCTGCCGGCGCTGCACAACCTGCTGCGCACCGGCCACCACTACGCGATCTGGGACGATCATGATTACGGCCCGAATGATTCGAATTCGAGTTTCATTTACAAGGGCGAAGCGTTGAAATTGTTTCAACGCTATTGGGCGAATGGCGCGTATGGACTACCTGGTGGACTGCCGGGTGCGGCAGGGGGCCTGCCGGAGACCAGCGGGATTTTTCGCAGCGTGAGCATCAATGACGCCGACTTTTTTTTGCTCGACAACCGCACCCATCGTGACAGCGACAAACTGCAAGACGCCGGCAAGACCATGTTGGGCGCGTCACAACTGCGCTGGCTGAAGAACGCATTGCTCGCTTCCACCGCGCACGTCAAGGTGATCGTCAGCGGCGGGCAAATGCTCAAGACCACGCCGCCGCAATTTGAAGGCTGGAGCAACTTCGCCAATGAGCGCGGCGGCTTTCTCGATTGGCTCGCGGCGCAGCGGGTCAACGGCGTGTTGTTTCTCTCCGGTGACCGCCATCACACCGTGTTGACCAAACTGGAGCGCGCCGGCACCTATCCACTCTACGATTTCACTTGTTCTCCATTGACAGCGGGCGCGTTTATGCCGGGCAAGAACGAGGACATGACCCACACCGATGCCGACACCGTGGTGAGCCAGCGCAATTTTTGTTCGATTGATTTTTCGGGCTCGTGGGGCGAGCGCAAGTTGACGCTGAAGAGTTTTGACGCGACCGGCACCGAACTGTGGAAGCGCGAGATCAATGTGAAAGAGTTGTCTGCCGCACGCTAAAGCAATGCAAAAGCAGTGCAAAAGTTCCGCGCCGTCTTTGGGTTAAAATTCAAATTTCCGAAGACGGCAGCACATGACAAAATACGTTTTCGTCACCGGCGGCGTGGTTTCCTCACTGGGGAAAGGCATAGCCGCCGCGTCACTGGCAGCGATCCTCGAATCGCGCGGCCTCAAAGTTACCAACCTCAAGCTCGATCCCTACATCAACGTTGATCCGGGGACGATGAGCCCGTTTCAGCACGGTGAAGTGTTCGTCACTGAAGATGGCGCTGAGACCGACCTTGACCTTGGCCACTACGAGCGCTACTCGTCGGCCAAGATGCGCCGCGCTAACAATTTCACCACCGGGCAGATCTACGAGAGCGTGATCAAGAAAGAGCGCCGCGGGGAATACCTCGGGCGCACGGTGCAGGTAATTCCGCACATTACTGATGAGATCAAGGCCTTCATCCGCAAGGGAGCGGGGGAGGGCACGGCCGATGCGGCAGAGGTCGCCATTGTTGAAATCGGCGGCACTGTCGGTGATATCGAGTCGCTGCCGTTTTTAGAGGCGATCCGCCAGATGGGTTTGCAAGGCAATCGCAACGACGTGTGTTATTTGCATTTGACGCTGGTGCCTTACATCGCCTCGGCCGGCGAGATCAAAACCAAACCGACTCAACACTCGGTCAAAGAGCTGCGCGAGATCGGGATTCAGGCCGACGCGCTGCTGTGCCGCTCGGACCGGCCGATACCGGACGACGAGCGCGCCAAGATTGCGCTGTTTTGCAATGTGCAACCGAAAGCCGTGGTGTCGGTGTGGGACGCCGATTCGATCTATCAAGTGCCAGCCATGCTGCACGAGCAGATGCTCGACGAGATCGTCTGCCACAAGCTGGCGATTCTCGCCAAGCCGGCTGATTTGTCGGCCTGGCGCAAATTGTCCGACGCGCTGGAGCACCCGAAGCATCAGGTGACGATTGCGATGGTCGGCAAATACATTGACCTCGCCGATTCCTACAAATCGCTCAACGAAGCGCTGATCCACGCCGGTATTCATACGCGCTCGAAAGTCAAAATTGAATACATCGATTCTGAAGCGCTGACCGATGCCGATGCCAAGGCGGTGGCGCAGGCGCTCGACGGCATGGACGCGGTGCTGGTGCCGGGCGGCTTCGGTGTGCGCGGGGTCGAAGGCAAAATCCGTGCGATCCGGCATGCGCGTGAAAACGGCATTCCCTACCTCGGTATTTGCCTCGGCATGCAGTTGGCGACGATTGAATTTGCGCGCAATGTCTGCGGCCTAACGGGTGCCAACAGCACCGAATTCGATACGCAGTCGCCGCACCCGGTCGTGGGGCTGATCACCGAGTGGATGGATCGCAGCGGCAATGTCGAGAAACGTTCCGCCTCATCTGATCTCGGCGGCACCATGCGTCTCGGCTCGCAAAAATGCCCGGTCAAGGCGGGTACCCGCGCCGAGAAAATCTATGGCGGCTTTGTCAACGAGCGGCATCGCCATCGTTATGAAGTCAACAACCACTATGTCGAGCAGTTTGAAACAGCCGGCATGCTGATCTCGGCGCGCACGCCCACCGAAGACCTGCCGGAAATGATGGAGATCCCCGCGCATCCGTGGTTTGTCGGTGTGCAGTTTCACCCTGAGTTCACTTCGACGCCACGGGCCGGGCATCCGCTGTTTACGTCGTATGTCGAGGCGGCTCTGGCCTACAAAGCGGCGCGCAGCCAGCCGCCAATGCGCAGCGAGCTGCTCGGGCAAGCGGCTTGATGGGGGAAATGCGCGCATGAAGCTCTGTGGATTTGAAGCCGGGCTGGATCAGCCGCTGTTTTTGATCGCCGGCCCCTGCGTGATCGAGTCGCGCGACATGGCGATGGACACCGCCGGGCGTTTGAAAGAAATTGCCGCGGCGGTCGGCATCCCGTTCATCTACAAGTCGTCGTACGACAAGGCGAATCGCACATCGGGCAAATCGTTTCGCGGGCTCGGTGTGGCGCAGGGTTTGAAAATTCTCGCCGACGTGAAAAAAGAAATCGGCGTGCCGGTGTTGACCGACATTCACGACACGCCCGAGATTGCTGAAGTGGCGAGCGTGGTGGACGTGCTGCAAACCCCGGCGTTCCTGTGTCGGCAGACTGACTTCATTCGTGCTGCCGCTTCAACCGGCAAACCGGTGAATATCAAGAAGGGCCAGTTTCTCTCGCCGTGGGAGATGAAAAACGTCGTGGACAAAGCCCGAGAAGCGGCGCGCGAGGCGGCGGCGTCATCCGGCGGCGCCTACGTTGACAACATCATGGTGTGCGAGCGCGGCGCCTCATTCGGCTACAACACGCTGGTCTCTGACATGCGGTCGCTCGCGGTGATGCGCGAGTCAAACTGCCCGGTGGTGTTCGACGCGACGCACTCGGTGCAGCAGCCGGGCGGCCAGGGTGATAAATCCGGTGGTCAACGCGAGTTTGTGCCGGTGCTGGCGCGTGCTGCGGTGGCGGCGGGTATCGCGGGTGTGTTCATGGAGACGCATCCCGACCCCGACAAAGCGCTCTCTGACGGCCCGAACGCTTGGCCCCTGGGACGGATCAAAGCCTTGCTCGAAACGCTGGTCGAACTTGATCGCGTGGTGAAGAAGCACGGTTTTGCAGAGCAGGGTTTGAACTGACATTTTTGAGGGAGACAGCATGGCGGCATATTTGATTTACGACGCAGTGGTGACTGATCCACAAAAGTACGAACAATACAAAGCGCTTACGCCGGCGGCGATTGCGGCCTATGGCGGCAAGTTCGTCGTTCGTGGCGGCAAGCACGAAGCGGTTGAGGGCGACTGGAAGCCGAACCGGATGGTGATCATCGAGTTCGCGTCTTACGAAAAGGCGCAAGAGTTCTGGAACTCGCCCGAATACACGGCAGCGCGCAAGTCGCGCGAGGGCGCAGCGATTGCCAAGGCGGTGATCGTGCAGGGCCTCGAAGCGTAGCGGCACGAGTGATACACACGTCGAACACCAGCGTTAACGGACATCTGGAGAACCCATCATGAGCGCAATCGTAGACATCGTCGGCCGCGAAATCATCGACTCGCGCGGCAACCCCACAGTCGAGTGCGACGTGCTGCTCGAATCCGGCGTGATGGGCCGCGCCTCGGTGCCTTCGGGCGCGTCCACTGGTTCGCGCGAAGCAGTCGAGTTGCGCGATGGCGACAAAGACCGCTATATGGGCAAGGGTGTGCTCAAGGCAATTGAAAACATCAACACCGAAATTGCCGAAGTGATTGCCGGGCTCGACGCCAACGAGCAGGCGTTTCTCGACAAAACCCTGATCGAACTCGACGGCACCGAAAATAAATCACGTCTGGGCGCCAACGCCATCCTCGCCGTATCGATGGCCAACGCCAAAGCAGCAGCGGAAGAAACCGGCCTGCCGCTGTATCGCTACCTCGGTGGCTCGGGGCAGATGCAACTACCAGTGCCGATGATGAACGTGATCAACGGCGGCGCGCATGCCGACAACAATCTCGACCTGCAAGAGTTCATGATCATCCCGGTTGGCGCACCGACCTTTCG
>JAYVSR010000192.1:0-7739 GCA_043775155.1 Burkholderiales bacterium
GGCATCGGTTCAGCGTCCGACGGGCGTGCCAACAGCGTTTATGCGCCGCTGCCCGAGGGGCAAGCGCGCGCTCTGCGTCGTGCTTACGAAGTGGCCGGATTCGGCCCGGAGACGGTCGAACTGGTCGAGGCACATGGCACCGGCACCAAGGCCGGCGATGTCGCCGAGTTCGCTGGGTTAAAGCTTGCATTCGGTGGAGAGCGTGACGACAAACAGTGGTGCGCGCTCGGCACGGTCAAGTCGCAAATCGGCCACACCAAGGCAGCCGCTGGCGCAGCCGGCTTGTTCAAGGCGGTGATGGCGCTACACCACAAAGTGCTACCACCAACGATCAAGATCGACCGCCCGAACCCAAAACTGGACATCGAACAGAGCCCGTTCTACCTGAATACCCACCGCCGCCCGTGGATTCGCGACGGTGCGCACCCACGCCGCGCCGCCGTGTCGAGCTTCGGCTTCGGCGGCAGTAACTTTCACGTCGCACTTGAAGAATACGTACCTTCGGTGGATACCGGCAAAGCGGCCTGGCGATTGCGTTCGGTTCCCACCGAGTTGGTATTGCTCAGTGCCAACAGTCCGACTGAGTTGGTTGCCAAGTGCCGCGCACTGGCGGGCTGCAAGAAAGAACTTTGCCACGTTGCCCGCGAGACGCAACTTTCGTTTGCCTCAGGCGACCCGGTACGCCTTGCGATTATCGCCGCAGATGTAGGCGAACTGGGAGAAAAGCTGGCGCAAGCGGCCACCACCATTGAAAAGACACCAAACGCGGCATACGCCAGCCCGCTAGGGGTGTACTACGCGCCCAGCGCGGCAGGCGCAGGAGAGCTCGCTTTCCTGTTCCCCGGTCAGGGCAGCCAGTACGTGGGTATGGGTGCCGAGATGGCAATGTCGTTCGACCAGGCGCGGCAAGCTTGGGACGATGCGGCCAATTTTTCGTTTGACGGCGAACGCCTGCACGATGTGGTGTTTCCGAAGCCGGCGTTCACCGACGCGGACCGTGAAGCGCAACAGAAAAAATTGACGGCCACCGAGTGGGCGCAGCCCGCGCTTGGCGTGCATAGCCAGTCGCTGGCAAACGTGCTGCACGCTGTCGGCGTACGGTCGTCCTGCGTTGCCGGCCATAGCTTCGGCGAGATTTCCGCATTGCATGCAGCGGGTGTCTTTGACGCAGCCAGTTTGGTCAAAGTCGCGCGTCGGCGCGGTGAATTGATGCGTGATGCTTCCGTCGTACCCGGCGCGATGACCGCTGTGGCGGGTTCCATCGAGGCGGTGCGGGCGGCAGTTGCCGCGAGCGGCGCCAACGTGGTTGTTGCCAATCACAACGCGCCGAATCAGGTCGTGCTTTCGGGGTCAGTTGAAGAGATTGGCAAGGTAGAAGCGGCGTTGGCGGCGAAGGCAATGACTGCCAGGCGCCTGTCGGTTGCAACGGCATTCCACAGCCCGCTGGTGGCCGGTTCCAGCGCGCCGTTTGGCAAATTTCTGCAGGGCGTAAAAGTCAGTGCGCCACAGCACGATGTCTACAGCAACGCAACGGCATCAACCTATACCAAGAAAGCGACAGCAATCCGCGAGCAAATCGCCGCGCAGCTTTCCCAGTCGGTACGATTCGTCGAGCAAATCGAGGCCATGTATGCGCGCGGTGTGCGCACCTTTGCTGAAGTCGGCGCAGGAGGCGTGCTGACCGATTTGGTTGGACGGATTCTCGGGGATCGCCCGCACCGAGCCGTTAGCCTAGACCGTAAAGGCAAGCACGGCGTCACCGCGTTTCAGGAAGGGCTAGGACGTCTCGCGTTGGCTGGCGTGGCAATCGATTTTGCCCCGCTGTGGACGCAGTACGCACCACTCTCTGAGAAGCCGGTGAAGAAACCTGCAATGACCATGCCCATTCTCGGCACCAATGCTGGTCGGCCGTATCCGCCAGCGGGTGGCGCGAAGGCTTTGCCGCTGCCCAATCCGCCTCGTGCTGTGCCAGCAACCGTGATTATTCGTGAATCAGTAGACGTTCCAGTTGTGCCCGCAGCCGTTGCGGCGCGTACCCCAGTCATTACGACCGAGGCGCATCTTGCGTGGGTAAATGCCTTCCAAGAAACGCAGCGGCAAACCGCCGAGGCGCACGCCGCGTATCAGAACGCGATGGCGGAAAGCCACATGGCGTTCCTGAAAACGGCGGAGGCATCGTTCGCTGGACTAGGCGCGCTGCTGCACGGTGGTGTTGCCCCGCAGGCAAATCAGCTTGTGCCCGCCTCCATACTTGCACCAATTCCTGCAGCCGCACCGCTAGCCGCTGCTGCAGCTGCGCCATCTGCAGCCGTTCAGGTTCAGGTTGTAGTACCGCAGACACCGTCTATTGTTGTTCCCCCACCAGCGCCGGTGCAGGTCGTCACGCCAGCAGTTGCGTCGGTCCCGGCCCCGCAAGCCGCGCCAGAGTTTGATCTTGAGGCATTGATGATGGGCATCGTCGCCGAGAAAACTGGCTACCCGCAGGAGATGCTCGGCGTGCATATGCAGCTCGAAGCTGATCTCGGTATCGACAGCATCAAGCGCGTCGAGATTCTTTCCGCGTTGCGTGAACGCGCGCCGAATCTGCCGGAGGTGAAGGCAGTTGAACTAGCAATGTTGCGTACGCTCGGACAGATCATCGAGTATATGCGTGCTGCTGGTGGTACTGCAATTGCCGCTGCGCCGGTCTCTGCTGCCGCCGCGATCGCCGTCGTAACCTCAACCCCGGTCACCGCCGCAGCAGAGACAATCGCCCCACAATCCGCACCAGTGCTTGATCTTGAAGCTGTGATGATGTCCATCGTCGCCGAGAAAACCGGCTACCCGAAGGAAATGCTCGGTGTGCACATGGAGCTTGAGGCTGACCTCGGTATCGATAGCATCAAGCGCGTTGAGATTTTTTCCGCGCTGCGCGAGCGTGTGCCGCATCTGCCGGAATTGAAGGCGGCTGAGGTGGCGTTGTTGCGTACCCTTGGACAAATTATCGACAACATGCGTGTTGTCGGCGGCGCTGCGTTTGCCGTTGCGACGCTTGCCGTTGCGCCGTTTGTCGCTGCTGCGGCGCAGCTCGTGCCGAATACCGATACAGACTTCGTTCCCACCGCGCAAACGTCGCAGGTGCTTGATCTTGAAGCGTTGATGATCTCCATCGTCGCTGAGAAAACGGGTTACCCGCAAGAAATGCTCGGTATGCGAATGGCGCTTGAAGCTGACCTCGGCATTGATAGCATCAAGCGCGTCGAAATTCTTTCCGCACTGCGCGAACGCATGCCGAATCTGCCGGAGGTAAAGGCATCAGAGCTTGCGTTGCTGCGCACGCTTGGGCAAATCGTCGAGCACATGCGCGCTGCTGGAGAACCAACGGTGCCCACCGTGAGTGCAGCGGCCACGGCCAATAGTTCGTCTGGCGTTGAACGATTTGCTGTGCGTGAAGTGTCCGCCAGCCCGGTCGGGTTGGCACTCGCAGGAATTTTCAGCGCACAGCATTTAGTCGTCACTGACGATGGCACCGGTGTCGCTGCTGCGGTGGTCTTCAGCCTGGCGAATCGCGGCGTGAAGGCTAGCGTTGTGCCAACAGTTCCAAGCGATGCCGACGCCGTTGTCTTCCTCGGCGGTTTGCGCGCTTTAAAAACAGTCGATGATGCGGTTGCGGTCAATCGCGAAGCTTTCCGCGCCAGCCGTATGGTTGCCACACGCATGACCCACGAGGGCGGCGCGTTTGTGACCGTGCAGGACACGACCGGCGACTTTGGCCTCTCGGGACGCGATGCGACGCGCGCTTTCCTCGGCGGTATCAGCGCGCTGGCACGAACTGCATCGCTCGAATGGCCGAAGGCAGCCGTCAAGGCCATTGACATTGAGCGCGGCACGCGCGACGCAAAGGCGCTGGGCGAGGCTATCGTCAACGAACTCCTCGACGGTGGATCGACGCTGGAAGTTGGGCTTCACGCCGACGGCCGTCGCACCACGCTCGCCGCGGTGGTGACGCAATCGCCGATCGTTGCGACAGGTAACACGGGCAAGGCCGGCAATATTGATTCGAGCGCCGTTGTTGTCGCGTCCGGTGGCGGGCGCGGCGTTACTGCCGCTGCCTTGATCGCGCTGGCGAAAGCGAAGCAGCCGCGTATCGTGTTGCTGGGGCGTACCGCGCTCATTGATGAACCGGAGCAATTGCAAAAAATCCGCGATGATGTCGGTCTAAAACGTGCGCTGTTGCAGCACGCCCTGACTGAGGGACGCAAACTGACGCCGACCGAGTTGAATACTCAGGTGTCGAATGTATTCGCCCTTCGGGAAATCCGCGCCACGATGGCCGCGCTCAATGCCGCTGGTTCCGAATCGCGTTATATCGCGGTCGACGTGACTGACACCAAAGCGCTTGCTGCCGCGCTGAAACCAGTGCGTAAGGAATGGGGTCCGATTATCGCAGTCGTACACGGCGCTGGCGTGCTGGCAGACAAACGCATCGAGGAGAAGACCGACCAGCAGTTTGATCGCGTTTTTGATACCAAGGTGAATGGTTTGCGTGCGTTACTTGCGGCAACCGCGAATGATCCGCTGAGCGCGCTTTGCGTTTTCTCATCTGTTGCGGCCCGCACTGGGAATCTTGGGCAGTGCGATTACGCGATGGCCAATGAGGTGCTGAACCTCGTTGCCTGTGCCGAGCGTGCGCGACGCGGTGCATCGTGCGTGGTACGGTCTATTGGCTGGGGTCCATGGGAAGGCGGCATGGTCACGCCGAGCCTCAAAAGTCATTTCGAGAAGATGGGGGTCGCGTTGATTCCGCTCGCCGTCGGCGCGCAGCGCTTTGTGGATGAACTTGTTGGTATCAGCGACGATGTCAGCGTCGTTATTGGTGGCTCGAACGGCCTTGGTGCACTCGGTGCAACAGTTACGCCCCACGCCACGGTTCAGGTGCGGGTTGATCAAAATTCGCATCCACATCTGGCCGATCACCGCATCGCCGACATGCCAGTGTTGCCGATGGTCCTTGCGGTCGAGTGGTTCCTGCGCGCAGCGCGAGCTTGTCGCTCGGATCTGGTGTTGTCTACGGTCAAGCAGGTTAAGGTTTTGCGCGGTATCCGGTTGGAAGCATTCGCTGGCGTGGGTGACTGTTTCACGATCAACGCAAAACCGTTGTCCAGCGGCGCGGGTGCCGATATCGGCGTCGAGCTTCGCGGCAAGAACAACACGCTGCACTACAGCGCAGTAGTCGGCATGACCGAGCGCGCGGTTGTAATACCAGCCCGTGAACTGCCGCCGCCGCTCGACGCGTGGACAAACGCCACGGTCTATGACGGCCATGTGCTGTTTCACGGGCCACGTTTTCAGGTTGTCGATTCGGTACAGGGTATGTCGCGTGATGGCATCGTCGGCACTCTCTCAGGAACGAAGAAGTCGGCCTGGCCCAACGAATCCTGGCGTAGTGACGCAGCAGCGATGGATGGCGGATTGCAACTCGCGCTAGTCTGGTCGCGGCATGTTCTCGGCGGTGCTGTGCTGCCAATGGCGATGGGCGAATACCGGAGCTATCGCGATGGACTATCGGAAGGCCCGATGCAGTGCGTTGTGCATGGTCGGAAGATCCACGACGAACATGCTGTGTGTGACATTGATTTTGCTGACACGAGCGGGCAGATGGTCGCGCAGTTGATTGGGGTTGAGACGGTGCTGCGTCTCGGTGAAAAGAAGACCGCTGCCGCTCGCGCATGAAGCAACCGCCGATGCGGTTTGAGCCGATCGCGATCGTTGGTCAGTCGTGCACGCTGCCCGGTGCGCTTTCACCTGAGGGGCTGTGGCAAAACGTGCTGGCTGGGCGCAGCAGTATTTCTTCGGTTCCAGAAGGGCGTTGGGGAGTTCCGCGATCGAGTGTGATGGGCACGCTCACGCAGTCAGCTGACCGTACGTGGTCCGACGTTGGTGGTTACGTTTGCGGCTTCGAATTCGATCCCCGTGGTCTTGCCTTTTCAGTCGAAGAGTTACAGGCGCTCGACCCTTTGTTTCAGATCACAATACAGGGTGTGCGCGAGGCGCTGCGTAGTGTCGGCGACGAAGCGGACGAGCAGGGGGGACGACGTGCCGCGACGACCGGTCTGGTGCTTGGCAATCTGTCGTTTCCGTCCGCAGCGATGGCGCGTTTTGCGCAAGGCGTATGGCTTGGGCGGTCGTCCGACGCCGCGTCATGGCCGCACCCGTGGAACCGATTTAATTCAGGCTTGCCAGCCCATTTGACCGCGCGCGCTCTTGGATTGGGCGGCGGTGCTTTTGCGCTTGATGCCGCGTGCGCGTCGTCGCTGTACGCGATCAAGCTGGCGTGTGACCGCCTGCATGACCGCACGGCAGACCGGATGATTGCAGGGGCGGTCAATCAGGCTGACGATTTGTTTATTCATGTTGGGTTTTGTGCGCTGTCGGCGTTAAGCCAGACCGGTCAAAGCCGACCTTTTCATCGCGATGCCGACGGGCTGGTGCCAGCGGAGGGCGCGGGTTTCGTCGTACTCGAACGCCTGTCGGATGCGCTTGCAGCCGGGCGCAAGGTGCTGGGCGTGATCCGAGGGGTTGGGTTGTCGAATGACGGACGCGGACGCGGATTGCTGGCACCCTCCGAGGAGGGGCAGGAGAGGGCGCTGCGCCTCGCCTACCAACAGGCAGGTCTCTCGCCGGTAGATATTAGTCTTATCGAGTGTCATGCCACTGGCACCCCAGTTGGCGATGCCACTGAACTACGCAGCATGGCACGTGTTTTTGCTGAGTGCGCTGACGTGCCGATTGGTTCGCTCAAGTCGAATCTTGGACACTTGATCACTGCCGCCGGTGTTGCCGGGCTGATTAAGGTTCTCGCGGCGATGCAGCACAGCAAGAGGCCGCCGACGCTGAATGTTGATCACCCGAACGACGCACTGGCCGGGACACCGTTTCGGCTGTTGCACGCTGCTGAACCATGGACCGGGCCGAAGCGCGCCGGGATTAGTGCATTTGGATTCGGCGGTAATAATGCGCACCTGATTGTTGAGTCTGTGGAAGAAACACTGCACGCGCTGGGCGACGTAGTGCGTCCGTTGGTGGCGGGCCAACAGGTCGCGCCTCAGCCTGCCACGCCGACGTTTCCTCAATCACTAGCCAACGCCGCCGACACAATCGCCATCGTTGGCGTGGGTGCCCGCGTCGGTCGTGGCAACAGCGTCGACGAATTTGCGCACGCGCTATTTACCGGCAACGCCTCAGCTGAGGCGAGGCAAGTTGTCGATGTCGCGCTCGACGGCCTGCGCTTCCCACCCAACGATCTACAACAGTCGCTGGCGCAGCAAACTATGGTGCTCGAAGCCGCGCGTGAAGCGGCGTTTGGCGTCAGCCTGCCGCGTGATCGCACTGGCGTGCTGGTCGGCATCGGTTGCGATGCGGAAGTTGCCCGTTATGGCGCGCGCTGGCGACTGGCTGCTGAGCAATCCGATCCGGCCTGGCTTACGACCGCCCGCGATGGCATTGTTCCGCTGCTGCAATCGTCGGGTGTCGTCGGCACCATGCCGAATATCCCCGCCAACCGCATCAATAGTCAGCTCGACGTGGCCGGCCCGTCGTTCACCGTTTCGGCCGAGGAAGCCTCAGGCATTACTGCGCTGCAGCTAGCCGCGCGTGCACTTCGCGCTGGCGAGATCGACGCTGCGCTGGTTGGGGCGGTTGATCTTTCGCACGAACCGGTGCACGAGGCCGCGCTGGCTGCGCTGGGCCTTACACAAGCA
>JAYVSR010000193.1:0-9998 GCA_043775155.1 Burkholderiales bacterium
CGCCGCGCCTGACGCCGCAACAATTTGTAGTGATGGATTTGATTGATGAGCTGGTGAACGAGCCCACAATTCATTTGCAATTGTCATTCGAGCCGGGCGACATGCAGTTTTTGCACAACCATCAAATCCTGCATTCGCGCAACGATTTTGAAAACTGGCCGGAGCCGGAACGGCAGCGCCATCTGCTGCGCCTGTGGATGGCGCCGCTGAGCGGGCGCCCGTTGCCGGACGTTTTTGCACCGCGTTACGGCAGCGTCACTCCGGGAGATCGCGGCGGCATCATTGTCCCTGGCAGCCAGCTCTCGGTGTCCCTCGATGCTTGACAACAACATGCTCGATCAACGCGCGCGCACTCTGTTAAAAATTCTGGTCGAGCGCTACATCGCCGACGGCCAGCCGGTCGGCTCGCGCGCGCTGTCGAAATTCTCTGGCCTGGATCTTTCGCCGGCGACGATTCGCAACGTCATGGCCGATCTCGAAGAACTCGGTTTCATCGCCAGCCCGCACACCTCGGCCGGCCGGGTGCCGACGCCGCGCGGCTACCGGCTATTCGTCGACACCCTGCTGACGGTGCAATCGCTCGACGCCACCGCGCGCAACGAAATGCGCGAGCACCTGGTGCCCGATCAGCCGCAACGCGTGATCACCGCCGCCGCGCAAATGCTCTCCGAGTTGTCGAACTTCGCCGGTGTGGTGATGGTGCCGAAGCGCCAAACAACGTTTCGCCACATCGAGTTTTTAACGCTATCGGACAAGCGCATCCTGATCATCATCGTCACGCCGGATGGCGATGTACAAAACCGCATCCTTGTGACCGAGAAACCCTTCACCCAATCGCAACTGGTCGAAGCGGCCAATTTCATCAACGAGCATTACGCCGGGGTTGACTTCGACCAGATCAGAAGCCGGATTCACACTGAATTGAAATCGCTGCAAGCCGACATTTCGCGCCTGACTCAGGCCGCAGTCGAAGCCGGTGGCCAGGCGCTGGCCGAAAACAAAGAGACCTACATTCTCTCGGGCGAAAAAAATCTCCTCGGCATTTCCGATCTGTCGTCCAACATGGCGAACCTGCGCCGCATGTTCGACATGTTTGAGCGCAAGACCGGGCTGCTGCAGTTGCTTGAATCATCGAGCCATGCCGAAGGCGTGCAGATTTTTATCGGCGGCGAATCGCAACTGGTGCCGCTCGATGAAATGAGCGTCGTCACTGCGCCCTACGAAGTCGATGGCAAGATCGTCGGCACTTTGGGCGTGATCGGCCCGACGCGGATGGCCTACGAGCGCGTGATTCCGATTGTTGACATCACTGCCAAGCTGTTGTCGAACGCGCTGTCGCACAACAACTAAAACGCCTCACATTTACTGGCGCGGTGCGCATTATGTTGCAGCGCGCCCTTCAACACCCGCCCTCACATGCCCCGCTTCAACTCTGAACCACCTTTCACCCACGGCAGCGCGCTCAAGACCGGCATTCTCGTCACCAACCTCGGCACGCCGGACGAACCCGCCACACCGGCAGTACGCCGCTATCTCAAGCAGTTCCTCTCCGACCCGCGGGTGGTCGAGATTGCCAGACCGGTCTGGTGGCTGATCCTCAACGGCATCATCCTCAACGTTCGCCCGAAAAAATCGGCGGCGAAATACGCCAGCATCTGGACTACCGAAGGCTCGCCACTCAAAGTCCATAGCGCCAAACAAGCGCTGCGCCTGCAAGGTTTTTTGCACGCGGCCGGAATTGATGTGCCAGTCGAATTGGGCATGCGCTACGCCAACCCGTCGATTGCGTCCGGCCTCGACAAACTCAAAGCGCAAGGCTGCGACCGCATCATTGTGCTGCCGCTTTATCCGCAGTACGCCGCCAGCACGACAGCGAGCACCTTCGATGCTGTCGCCGCCTGGGCCGCGCGCACGCGCAATCTGCCCGGCATCTCGTTCGTGCGCAACTTTCACGATGACCCCGGCTACATCGCCGCGCTCGCTGCGTCGATCAAGGAGCAGTGGGCGAAACAATTCGGTCTCACCGGCAATCAACCCAATGTGCTGGTGATGAGCTTTCATGGCTTGCCAAAATTTTCACTCGACAAGGGTGACCCGTATCACTGCGAATGCATGAAAACCGGGCGGCTTGTTGCCGAAGCATTGCACCTGGCCAAACACCAGTACCGCATTACCTTCCAGTCACGCTTTGGCCGCGCCCAATGGTTGCAGCCCTACACCAGCGCCGTGCTGCACGAGTTGGGCCGTGCCAAGACCCGGCGCGTCGATGTCGTATGCCCCGGCTTTCCTGCCGATTGTCTGGAGACGCTCGAAGAGATTGCCATCGAGGGGCGTGAGACTTTCAAGCATGCCGGTGGTGGCGAATACAACTACCTGCCGTGTCTGAACGAACGCGATGACTGGATTCATGCGCTGGTCAATCTGGTCAAGCCGCATCTGACGGCTATGCAGCGCCCGCAGCTGACGGCGGCGGCGCTGGAGCAGCAGGCATCACAGGCGCGCGCATTGGGTGCGAAAATGTAATCTGATATGCCGTCACACTCCTGCATATCGCCAAGAACCAGCTCCCACAAGAACCGCTCCCACCAAGGGTTTGCATCTGATTTCCTGTTTTAACCGTAAAAGTTTTTCATGCAAACCTCGAATCAACCGGTCTTAAGAGACATCGTCCTCATCGGTGGCGGCCACAGCCACGTTGGCGTGATCAAGCGCTTCGGCATGCAGCCGGTGCCGGGCGTACGCCTCACCGTGATCTGCCGTGACACCCACACGCCCTACTCCGGCATGCTGCCCGGCTACATCGCCGGCCACTACAGCTACGACGAAGTGCATATCGACTTGCGGCGTCTGGCGCAGTTCGCCGGGGCGCGCTTTTATAGCGACGAAGTGACCGGGATTGACCGCGCCGCAGGAAAAGTGCTGTGCCGCAATCGCCCACCAGTGCCGTATGACCAACTGTCGATCAACATCGGCTCGACGCCGCAATTGAGTGAAGTCGCGGGCGCGGCCCAGCACGCAGTACCGGTGAAGCCAATTTACGAATTCAATCAGCGCTGGCTGGCCTTGCAGGAGCGGGTGCGTACCCATGCAGGCGTGACGCGCATCGGCGTCGTAGGTGCTGGCGCGGGCGGCGTCGAGCTGACGCTGGCGATGCAGTTTCGTCTGCGCAATGAGTTGCGTGCGATTGGCCGCAACCCTGACGAGTTGCAGTTTCACTTGTTCGATGCTGGCTCGCAGATTTTGCCGACGCACAACGCCTGGGTGCGCGCGTCGTTCTTGCGCGTGCTGACCGGGCGCGGCGTGCAGGTGCATACCGGTGCCGCCGTGACGCAAGTGGCAGCGCGGCAGCTCACCACAGCGCGCGGTGAAACCTTCGAGTTGGACGAGATCATGTGGGTCACGCGCGCCGGTGGCGCGGCGTGGCTGCGCGCCACCGGCCTCGCGCTGGACCCTGGCGGTTTCATTCAGGTGACGGACACCTTGCAGACGGTGACCGATGACAAAATTTTTGCCGCTGGCGACATCGCCAGCATGATCAATCACCCGCTCGAAAAAGCCGGCGTATTCGCCGTGCGCATGGGGCCGCCGCTGGCGGACAATCTGCGCCGCGCCGTCGAGGGCCGCGCGCTCGCTCCTTACCACCCGCAACGCACCTGGCTGGCGCTGATCAGCACCGGCGATAAAACGGCGGTGGCATCGCGCGGCTGGCTCGGTTTCAAAGGCGCTTGGGTGTGGCGCTGGAAAGACTGGATCGATCAGCGCTTCATGGACAAGTTCGGCGTGCTGCCGGAGATGGATGCATCCGCCACCACCACACCCATCCCCTCACCGGTGAAGCTCGACACCGAAGAAGCCGCGCAAGCGATCTCGGCGATTGCGATGCGCTGCGGCGGCTGCGGTGCGAAGGTCGGTGCGACCGTGTTGTCACGTGCGTTAGGCTCGCTCAACCCGATACATCGCGACGATGTGTTGATCGGCCTGAACGCGCCGGACGACGCCGCCGTAGTGCGCGTGCCACCGGGCAAAGCGATGGTTCACTCGGTGGATTTTTTCCGCGCCTTCATCGACGACCCCTACCTCTTCGGCAAGGTCGCGGCGAATCACGCGCTGGGCGACATCTTCGCGATGGGCGGCGAGCCGCAGTCGGCCACCTCGGTAGTTACCGTACCCCCAGGCCTCGAAGCAAAAGTCGAGGACACGTTGTTCCAGATGATGTCGGGGGCGGTCAGCGTGCTCAACGACGCGGGCTGTGCGCTGGTCGGCGGCCACACCGGCGAGGGCGCCGAGTTGGCACTCGGCTTCGCGATCAACGGCCTGATCGACGAAGACCTGCGCGCCGTCACCCGCAAGGGCGGCATGCGTGCTGGTGATGCGTTGATCCTCACCAAGCCCATCGGCACCGGCACCCTGTTCGCCGCGCTGCCGCTGTTGAAAGTGCGCGGGCGCTGGATTGATGCGGCGTTGGAGTCAATGGTGCTCTCGAATGCCAAGGGCGCGAAAGTGTTGACCCAGTTTGGCGCCACCGCATCGACCGATCTCACCGGCTTCGGCCTGCTCGGCCATCTGGTCGAAATGACGCGGCCGTCGAATGTCGATGCCGAATTGCATCTGGGCGCGCTGCCGGTGTTGGACGGCGCGGAAGAAACCGCTGCCGCCGGCATTCTCAGCTCGTTGCAACCAGCCAACGTACGCCTGCGCCGCGCGCTGCGCAATCAGGCCGAGATGGTCAATCATCCGCGCTATCGCTTGATCTTCGATCCGCAGACGGCGGGCGGCTTGCTCGCCAGCGTGCCGGCCGAACGCGTCGACGCGTGCGTGGCAGCGTTGCGCGCGGCGGGTTATCCGCATACCGCGATCATCGGGCGCATCGTCGCCCAGGGCGATGCGTTGGAGCCGATTGTGCTCACGGCGTGAACCAAACAAAAATATCGGCACAAGCGAGATCAATTGCGCGCAACCGATAGCGAGAGAAATGGCTAAAACTTGCTCCCACCAAGGTTTTCCGGCCCTCTCGTTGAGCCGAACTCTACTGCGGAAACACCTGAGCAAACCGCTGCACAGCTTCGCCACGCCTAGGGTGATGCGCCGTCAATCCGCGCGCCGATACCTTCGCCACTTCGAGCCGCGCATCGACTGCGACCGACTCTTTGCCGAGCAAATGCCAGGCGAGCAACTGGCCTGACACCTGCGCAATCGAGAGCGCAAAGTCGGCGCCCGCCGTGTAAATACGCGACAAATTTTCTGCCGGATTGACGCGCGCAATCACCGGCACATCCGGCGCGCGATCCTTGATGATCACGGTGCCGAACAGCGTGGTCGCACCGGTGCGGTCATTTGGTTTCAAATCGCGCTTCGAGCAGCGGCACCCCATTGTTCCACGTCCACCAACACCGACAATGCACTCGGGCCTTGCGCCAGCCGCGACGTACCGATGTCAAGCGACAGGACGTTGGGGTTGCCGCTGCGCTCCAGCCCGCTGTCATCTGGATCAAACCACGCACCGGTGGCGATCACCGCCACACCGCGCAGCACCGCGTCATCCACCCGCAAACCCGCCAGACAAGCCCCGCGGCCGTTGTGGATCCGTACCACAGCGCCATCAACCAGTCCGCGCGCCGTTGCATCGTCCGGATGGATGCGCAACATCTCGCGCCCGGCGATCTTGTTCGCTTGCGACAGCGGCCCACTATCCATCTGGCTATGCAATCGGTCAGGCGGCTGAATCGTAATGAGATGCAGCGGAAACCGTTGTGCCACAACGCTTCCCAGCCATTCCGTTGGCGCAAGCCAGGCCGGATGCGGCGGGCAATCGTCGTAGTGGTAGTCCGCAATGGTTTCAGAAAAAATTTCGATCTTGCCCGACGGCGTGCGCAGCGGATGGGTTTGCGGCGCAGCGCGAAACTCTTCGAACAGCACGTAGTCGCGTTGCGGCGGCGGAAATTCGATCCAGCCCTTTTCGCGAAACGCTTCGTAGTCCGGGAGCCGGACGCCCTTCTTCTCGCAGCCTTCGCGCAGTTCTTGCCAAAGCTCGCGCAGCCACGCGGCTTCATCGCGCCCTTGCGTGTATGCAGCAGCGTGGCCACTCCGCTCAGCGAGCTCCGAAAAAATATCGAAGTCGTTGCGCGAAGATGCCACCGGATCAATTGCACGCTGCATCGCGAACACATAGTTGTCGCGCGACGAGCCGCCGATGTCGTTCCGCTCCAGCGTCGTCGTCGCGGGTAGAACGATGTCGGCGCGGCGCGCGGTCGGCGTCCACCAACTGTCATGCACGATCACCGTCTCGGGCTTGTTCCACGCGCGCGCGAGACGATTCAAATCCTGATGGTGATGAAACGGATTGCCACCGGCCCAATAGATCAGACCGATGTCCGGGTAAATGTCGCGCCTCCCGTTGAACTCGTATTCCTGACCCGGCTTCTCGAGCATGTCGGTCAGGCGCGCCACCGGAATCGCGAGCTTTGCGGGATTCGCGCCGGCGGACATCTCAACGCCCGGCAAGTCGGCGCGCGGATTGCCGACGCCGTTGAGCGAACCATGCCCAAACGCGAAGCCGCCACCGGGTAAACCGATCTGCCCCAGCATCGCCGCCAGCGCAATCGCCATCCAGTAGGGCTGCTCGCCACGATGCGCGCGTTGCAGCGCCCAGGCCAGCGTGAGCAGGCTGCGCGTCGCAGCAGCTTGACGTGCCAGGGCGCGAATCGTTTTTGCATCCACGCCGCAAATCTTCTCCGCCCACTCCGCGCTCTTCGGCGTCGCGTCGTTCTCACCAATCAAGTAAGCGCAGAATTTTTCAAACCCGCTGCAATGGCTGGCGAGAAACGCAGCATCGTGCAAACCTTCAACCAACAGCGTATGCGCCATGCCCAGCATCAACGCCGTGTCCGTGTTCGGGCGAATGCCAATCCACTGTGCATCAAGAAACGCCGGCGCATCGGCCCGGTTCGGGCTGATGACGATGAACCGGATACCCTTGGTGCGAGCGGCTCTCAGCCATTTCTCCATGGAGTGCTCACCGGCACCGCCCGAAGTGATCTGGCCGTTCTTCAACGCCAGCCCGCCGAACGCGACAATCAACTTGGTGTGTTTGACCACGCTACCCCAGTCAGTCACCCGCCCGGCCACCGGCTCGTAAGTGCCGATCACATGCGGCAAAATAAATTGCGCCGCGCCCCAACTGTAGTTGCCGGCCTGATCAACGCAGCCGCCGCCGGCAAACAAAAAACGTCGCACCTGGGTGCGCGCATGATGAAAGCGTCCCGCCGACGACCAGCCATACGAGCCGCCGAAAATGCCTTGCGCGCCACGCTCGGCGCGCACCCGCGCGAGTTCATCGGCAACGAGTTTTAGCGCAACGTCCCACGCCACTTCGACAAACTCATCGTTGCCGCTGCGGCTTTGTTCATCCCGGCGTTGACGTTTTTCGAGCCAAGCACGCCGCACCGACGGCCGTTGAATCCGCAGCGGCGAATAGACCATCGACGGCAGGTTCGCCAGCAACGGCGACGGTGCCGAGTCATGCACAAATGGCTCGGCGCGCACGAAGCGCCCGTCCTCAACTACCGCGGTGAAGGCGCCCCAGTGGGCGAGTTGCTGAAAGCGTTGCGTGCTCAAGCGTGAGACGCTACAGCGTCCCCGGATAAGCACCGCCGTCAATCAGCAAATTTTGCCCAGTGATAAATCCCGCATGCTGCGAGCAAAGAAACGCGCACAGCGCACCGATTTCCTCAGTGCGACCATAGCGCCCGGCCGGATTGCTCCGGCCGCGCTCCTCCCACAGTTGCTCGAAGGTTTTGCCAGTCGAAGCGAGCATGCCGCGAATGTGATTGATCTGCGCGTCCGAATCAAACACGCCGGGCAACAGGTTGTTGATCGTCACGTTATGCCGCACAGTCTGGCGCGACAACCCGGCGACAAAACCGACCAGCGCCGAACGCGCGCCATTCGACAGCGGCATCTCGTTCTGCGGCGTGCGCACCGAGCGCGAGCTGATATTGATGATGCGGCCAAACTTGCGCGTGATCATGCCGTCCACCACCGCCCGCATCATCATGATCGGCCCCAGCATCATCGAATCAAATGCGCCAATCCAGTCATCGCGCGTCAGCTCGTGAAAGCCGGTCGGGCGCGGCCCATCGGCATTGTTGACCAGCATGTCGATGCGATCATCTGCTCCAAGACCCGCTGCTAGAGCGGCTCTCCGGCCTTCTTCCGTCGTGATGTCGGCGGACACATGCGTGACCTTCATGCCGGTAGCAGTTTCAATCTCTGCCGCCGTGCGTGCCAGCGTCTCAGGGTTGCGCGCGGCGATCACGACATGCACGCCTTCACGCGCAAGCTGCATCGCAATCGCCCGGCCCATGCCGCGGCTGCCGCCGAATATCAATGCCCGTTTATCCGCCAGACCCAGTTCCATACGCCGCTCTTTTCAATCTTGTAAGTGTGTTCCAAGTCTAACAGCCAGTCCTATAATGGTTTTTCACTCTGACGCGGCCGCCGCCCTTTTGGCGAAGCCGCCACCCCCTCTCTTCAGGAGCGCCCCATGTCCAAAATGCGTATCGAAGGTTCTTTCGTCGCCAGCGTCACGCCGTTCGCCGCCGATGGGTCGGTTGACTTCGGTGCCTTTCGCACCCTGATCAGCATTCAGCAGCAGCACGGCACCAGCGCGATGCTGTTCATGGGTTCGACCGGTGAACCGACGCTGATGACACTGGAAGAAAAAAAGCAACTCGTGGTTGAAACCGCAAAGATGAAAACCGGCGGCATGAAGTTTTTTTACGGCTGCACCGGCAACACGACTGAGCAAGTGATCGACAACATCAAGTGGGTCAAAGCCAACGGTGGTGACGGCGCGATCATCGCTGCGCCACCCTATCTGTGCGGGCCGGAAGACGACATCGAAGATTTTTTTCTTGAAGTGGCGGACGCAACCGACCTGCCGCTCGGCATCTACAACAATCCGCCACGCGTGAAAACCGACCTGCACTGGGATCATCTGCTGCGGCTGTTCAAACACCCGAACTACGTGATCCACAAAGAATCAACCACCCGCGTCGGGCAAGTCGCGCAAATTCTCGCTGCCAAACCGGACGTGACGGTGATGTGCTGCGACTCACCCAACTTGGGTCTCGTGGTGCCGACGATGTCGCTCGGCGGCCACGGCACCGCCAACATGGGTGGCAACATTTTGCCGGCCGAGATGGTGACGATTTCGAAACCGTGGAAAACCTACGCCGAAGCCGAGGGCTTCAAAGACAGTTACCTGCGCGTGCTGCCGCTGTTGCACTACAACTATTCGGCGATCAACCCGGTGGCAGTCAAGAGCCTGATGCACGCAGTCGGCCTGCCGGTGGGCAAGCTGCGCAAGCCGTTGCGCAACTACGAAGGCGAGGCGTTGGCGCAGGGTCTGCGGATTGTTAAAGACCTCGGCCTCGACAAGAAATATGGCTACGCCGTGCAGCCGAAGCTGGCGATGGCGGCTTGAGTTGTAGCTTGAGTTGCAGCTTGATTTTTTGATGATGAACATTTTCCGTTTGCTCCTTTCGCTGGTCACATCGCTGGCGACATCGCTGGTCGCAATACTCGCGGTGGCCCTTGGTTGCACCGCCAGCGCATTCGCGCAGCCCTACCCGGCCAAACCAGTCCGCCTGATCGTCCCCTACCCGCCCGGCGGCACGGTGGACCTGGTGGCGCGCGTGATGGCGCTGCGCCTGACCGAACAAATGGGCCAGTCCTTCGTGGTCGAGAACCGCGCCGGCGCCAATGGCACAGTCGGCAGCGATTTCGTTTCGAAAGCCGCGCCGGATGGCTACGCGCTCTTGGTGCAGGCGTCGATCTTCGCCGCCAATCCGCTGTTCCTGCCCAACGTGCCGTACGACGTACAAAAGGATTTCACCGCGATCAGCAACATCGGCTTTGACGAGTGCGAGAAACTCGCGCAGATTTTTCGCCGGCACGCTGGGGTGTGCCGTCACCAGGAGCGGCACCGAGCCGATGTT
>JAYVSR010000194.1:0-5031 GCA_043775155.1 Burkholderiales bacterium
GGCCTTCCCCTTCTGACCACAGGGTCGGCGTCTCCAATTCGTTTACGAGGCTACTCATAGGTTCATTTGCATTACGGCCTGCTCTTTTGCGCTTCGAAAACTCACGACCTCGAATTACTTCGACGCCGCTTTCTCGCGCTACCAAGGTGTACGGACAATTCCTTGGACGGGACTTCAACCCGCTAGATTCACTGCTGTTACTGCGAACGGTCACGTCTTGTAATATAGCATTTTGTTTTGCGCTCGCCGAAGGCGGAGGAGTAATGCTGCGCGATGGGGTTAAGTCTTGAACCATAGCATGCAGATGAGGTCGAACGAGCGTAACCCGCATTCCAGCAATGAAGGAGTCATGTCTGCACTTTCCACCACCTTTGCCGCCAAAGCGGGAGGCCACGCATCAAGCCAAATGAAGACGCAGGGGCGACTGCTGGCTTGAGGATACGGATATTTTATAAGTATCTGTTTTAATTGAGTTATTTCTCTGTTTATCTTCCAGCATTTGCGCTGCCGCCAAATGGAGAAAGCCGGTTTCATCGAGTCCCAGTTTGCGCGCAGCCCGACGCAGGGTGTCGCGCTTGACGGTCGTCGGCGTGTCGGCTGTTTTGTAATAAAACACCAGACGTTCAGGGCTGCGTTTGATGGCGGCGGTCATGAGTTGTTACCTGTGGTGCCAGACATGACGTATATATATTATAACGGCGGTGGCGCAGAGCGAAAAAACCGAACGCTGGCGTTATTTTCCGTCCGGCTGACAGCCTTAAGCAGCAGGACGCGTGCGCCGCTTCACCCGGCCAATCGCACGCAGCCTTGCCGCCGGATCGTCCAGAACATCAATGGTCGCTGGCCCCTTGTACGCGGCCAGCACCAGATCGCGCATCTCTTCGAGGTGCTCGCGCCAAAAGCGCTCGGCGGCGGCCGGCGTGCCGCTACGCATCAGTTCCACCGCCTTCTCGCGCTTGCGGAGGCTGGCTTGCCGTAGTTTGCCGACGCTGGCGCGGGTTGAGGTTCGCGCGGTGACATCCTCATGCTGGCGGCGGATGATGTCGTAGATCAGGGCGGCCAGCACGTGGATGGTGCGGTTGCCACAATGCTGCGTGATCAACATGGAAAACTCTGCCGACAGATCGGCGTAGCGGATCAGGTCGTGCTGTGCCGCGATGCGCGCGGCCGCGATGTTGGCTTCGAGTGCAGCGAGTGCTGCAGCGTCGCGGCGCGCGGCGAGCAGACCCGCCGCCGGTGGCTCGATCACGGTGCGTGCGAGCCACACGTCTTCGAGCGTAGCGCGGCCGATTTGTAAAAACACGCCGACCTGGCTTGCTGCCGAGGTCAGATCGACCGGGATCACGCGGGCGCCGCCGTGCTTGCCGCGACTGATGGCGATGAGCGATTCAGATTCGAGAATGCGCAGCGCTTCGCGCATGGTCGGGCGCGAGATCGCGAACTCGGCTTGCAGCACGTTTTCTGGGTGCAGCTTGTCGCCGGGTTTGAGGCGGCCGGTGACGATTTGGCGGCGCAGTTCGGCGGCGACGGTTTCAGCAGCCTTGGGGCGCTTGCGCGGTGCGGTGGTGCTGGTCATGAATAGAGTGGTGTTGATGAGTCAAAAATTGAGTCGGAGAGTAGCACGCAGGCGCGGCGTTGCTTTGAGTATAATTTACAGGTTTAAAATAGTTATATAATTAAAAAAATTTAGCGCATCAACTTCGCGCCGAAATTCGCACTCGAAGGTTCCAACTTGCCGCCGGCCTGCCGGCTTTTGAGGAGACAAAATGCGTGCTTCATTGCCCCAGATAATTCACAACGGTTGCGCTTGGATAGTGATGGCTTTACTCGGACTGACCGGCGCGGCGGCGCTGGCGCAGTCCGGCCCTTACCCGAACCGCCCCATCAAGATCATCGTGCCGTACTCGGCCGGGACCGGCAGTGATGTGCTGGCGCGCACCATCGCCCAAAACCTCACCGAGAAAACCGGACAGCCGGTGGTAGTCGAGAATCGCGACGGCGGCGGCAGTCTGATCGGCACACTGGCGGCGGCCAAATCGCCGGCCGATGGCTACACGATTCTGATTGCGGCCAATCCCTTCCTCATCGTGCCAGCCATGAGTTCCAAACCGCCATACGATCCGCTTAAGGACTTCACGCCGATTGCCAAGGTCGGCGTGATTCCGCTGGTGCTGGCCGCTAACCCGTCCGCGCCGTTCACCAGTATCAAAGAGTTGATCGCCTACGCCCGCGCCAACCCCGGCAAGCTCAGCTATGCGTCGTCAGGGCCGGGCACCATCAGCCAGCAGGAGATGGAGTTGTTCAAGCAGGCAGCGGGCCTCGATATTGTGGAGGTGCCGTACAAGAGCACGGCGCAGGCGATGACCGACACCGTTGGCGGGCAGATTGCGCTGTTTCCGGTGGTGGTGCCGTTGGCGTTGCCGCATCTGCGTTCTGGGCGCGCCCGCGCGCTCGGCGTGTTCGATTCGCAGCGCTCACCGCTGCTGCCGGATGCGCCGCCCATCGGCGAAGAGGTGCGCGTGGCCGGCTATGTGCCGACCCCCGTGTGGTACGCGTTTCTCGCGCCGGCCGGCACGCCGCGCGAGGCCGTCAATACGTTGAACAGTCTGATCGAGGCGGCAATGCGTACCAACGAAGTCAGGGAGCGCCTCACCGGGCTAGGCGCGCAGCCGGTCAGCACGACCAACGCGCGGTTTGAAGCCGATATGAAGGCCGAGTTGGAGAAAGCCGGTCAGCTTGCGAAACGGCTCGGAACCTACAAGTAGAAACACTCACCCGGCTGGATGCGCTTTCTTGCGCGCATGTTCCAGCGCGCGCAATTCCTTGCGCATCACCTTGCCGGTTGTTGTCGTGGGAATGCTGTCGTAGAACTCGATCTCGCGCGGATATTCGTGCGCCGAGAGCCGCGTACGCACATGGGCTTGCAGTTCCTGCGCGAGTGCTGGTGAAGGCGCAAAGCCTTCGCGTAGTTGCACAAAGGCCTTCACCACTTCGCCGCGAATTGGATCTGGGCTGCCGACCGCTGCCGCCAGCGCCACCGCCGGGTGGCCGGTGAGGCAAGCTTCGATCTCGCCTGGGCCGATGCGGTAGGCGCCACTGGAGATCACGTCGTCTTTGCGGCCAACGTACCAAAGATAGCCGTCTTCATCTTTGCGCGCGAGATCGCCGGTGAGCAGCCAGTCGCCGGAAAATTTCTCGCGCGTGGTGGCCTCGTCGTTCCAGTAACGCAAAAACATGCCGGGCGCACCACGCTTGAGGGCGATTTCGCCGGGCGTGTTGATTGCGTCGGCAGGGTGCGGCGCGCCGTTCGCATCGAGCAGCGCGATGTCGTGGCCAGGTATTGGGCGGCCGAGCGCGCCGGGCTTGATCGGCATGACATCGGCGCAGTTGCCGATGATCATCACCGCCTCGGTTTGGCCGAAGGCTTCGTGCGGTGTGGCACCCAACGCTTGCTCGGCCCAGCGGATCACTTCTTCGCCGGTGGTTTCGCCACCGGTGTGAATCGTGCGCAATTTCACGTTCCACTTGGCACCCGAAGCACTGCGCGGGTCTCCAAACTGGCGCATCATCTTCAGCACCGTGGCCGGCAAGAACACATTGCGAATCTGGTGGCGCGCCATCAACTCATAGGCACGCGCTACGTCAAATTTGCGGCTGCGATACGCCACCACGGTGACGCCGTGATACCAGCTTGGCAACAGCATGTCGAGCAGGCCGCCGGCCCAGGCCCAGTCGGCCGGCGTCCAGAAGCGGTCGCCGGCTTTGGGAAAGCCCTGATGCACGAACTCCATCGACGGCATGCGCCCCGGCATCATGCGATGAGCGTGCAGCGCGCCCTTCGGCGGGCCAGTGGTGCCGGACGTGAAGATCAGTAGCGCGGGGTCTTCGGCGTTGGTGGCGACGGTTTCAAACTGTGTGGATTCATCCGCAATCAGGGCGACGAAGTTGTGTACGTCAGGCGCATCGGCGCTGTCGGCGCTGATGAGATGGGTGAGCGCAGGCAGTTTTGATTGCACTTCGATCAGCCGATCCAGGCTCATCGCATCGGTCAGCGCGACGCGCACGCCGGCTGTGCGCAAGCGGTATTCCAGCGCCTCCGGGCCAAACAGCGCCGCCATCGGCAGCACGATGGCACCCAGTTTGTAAATCGCCAGATGGGCAATCGCCGTTTCGGGCCGCTGCGACATGACGATGCCGACGCGGTCGCCGCGTTCGACGCCCAATTTTCTCAACGCATGCGCAAGCTGGTTTGAGCGTGAGCGGAATTCGGCGAAGCTGTGCTGCGTGACCGTGCCGTCTTCGCTCTCGTAGATCATCGCCACGCGCGATGCATCGTCTGCATGGCGGTCGCAAATCAAGGTGGCGATGTTCAATTGTTGCGGAACCTGCCATGCGAACCGGGCGCAGAGTTCTGCGTAGATGTTGGCGGCAGGCAGTGAGGCGCTGGGGTGCGCGCTGGGGTGCGCGATTGGCGCTGCGGTTGGCACCACGGCTGGTGGCGCGACTGGCGTTGTTGCGTTCAAGCGGCTGCTCCCAGAATGCAGGTTTGACGAGTGAAAGCAATCGTATCATAATAGTTATACAATTAACTTTTCGGTGTGTTGAAGCGACGTTTTGAAAACAGTGTTTCAATAGCCGGGCAGTCTGGAGCAAGTCGTGAACTGGCCTAAAGTCATCTACAACGAAGAAGTGATGCGCGAAGGCTTCGGCATCGAGGATGTGTCAATTCCGCTCGAAGCCAAAGTGAAATTTCTCGACGCGCTGTCGGAGACGGGGCTACAGCGTATCACCGTTGGCGCTTTTGTCAGCCCCAAGTACGTGCCGCAAATGGCCTGCTTCGAGGAATTGCTGGCGAAGTTCACCCCCAAGCCGAGCGTGACCTATCTGCCTTACATCCACAATCAAAAAGCGCGCAAGCTGGCCGAGCAACACGCGCCGCCGCTGACGGTGGAAGCGGATGTGTTCACGCTCTTCATCGACATTTGCGACATTCACCAGCGCCGCAACGTCAACCGCTCGGTCGAACAGATG
>JAYVSR010000195.1:0-12923 GCA_043775155.1 Burkholderiales bacterium
AGGCGATTTGCGCGCGGCTGTGGCGCAGCGCCCCGACCGCCATGGCACGCGCCACTTCCTCGCTCACCGCGCCGTGCCGCTCGATCAAGTCGGCCGGCACGCCAAGCATCTCGCGCTTGGCGTCGTTCGAGTAGGTGATGAAGCCGCGCTCGAACCATTCCGAGCTACCGGCCACCGCAGTAACTGCTTCCGCCACCCAGCCGCCGGTACACGACTCGGCCGTCGCCAGCATCCAGCGGCGTTTTTTCAGGCGTGTGCCTACTTCGACGGAGAGCCGCTCCAGTACTTGGTTTGACATCGAATCAGTCATTCAACGGTGGGCAGATAAATACGGGGTTGGCGCGTTAGTAAACAGGTCATGGGATTGGTCGATCAAGCCGTCCAGCGCGTCCACAGCGCCAGCACCAGCAGAGTGTAAAACGCCGCCAGCAAATCATCGAACATCACGCCGAAGCCACCTTTGAGATTGGCATCAAATTGCCGAATCGGCGGCGGTTTGACGATGTCGAAAAAGCGGAACAACGTGAACGCTGCCAGTTGCGCTCCGAAGCCGGACGGCGTGAGCGCCAGCACCAGCCAAAACGCCGCCACTTCGTCCCAGACGATGCCGCCGGGATCAGCCACGCCCAGATCGCGCGCGGCGCGTCCGCAGGCCCAGATGCCGAGCAGGAACGCCGCTAGGGGAAGCGCGAGGATCGCCGCCCCCGGCAGGCCCAGCGTGCCTTGCAGCCATGACACGAGCGGCGCGAAGGTGATCCAGGCGAACACGGTGCCCCACGTCCCCGGCCCGGGCCTAAGCAAGCCGCTGCCCGCGCCAAAAGCGATGATGCGCGCCGGATGGCCGAGCATCCAGCGCAATGTCGGCTTGCGCGCCGCCGTTACGGCGGACGGCGCGAGCGCAGACGAATCAGCAGGTGTGGAATCGGGCAATGCGGAATCAGGAGGCGCAGAATCGCGCGGTGCGCTGGGCTTCATGCCGTCGTTCCAAAATGATCATATCCGGAAACCGTTGGTGCGCAAGGGTTTCTTGCCACATCAACAATAACAACCGCACCAGGAGCCATTCTTGGGGCAGTACCCGGTGCAATCATGGTGCCGATTTTCGTGACCGGCACACCCGCCGACACACCGGCAGCGAGCACCACAGCGCGCTGCATCGGTGACGCGGTAAAGCAAAGCTCGTAGTCATCGCCCCCACCGCCAGCGTAGCGCAGACGTGCGTCGAGCGGCATCGCCCGCAGCGGTGAATCAGGCGACAGCGGCAAGGCTTCGGCGTCAACTCGCGCCGCCAGCTGCGAAGCGCGCGCGATATGCGCAAGGTCGCCGGCCAGCCCATCCGACACATCGAGCATCGCGCTCGCCACCCCGCGCAACGCCAGCCCGAGCGCGACGCGCGGCGTCGGCGCTTCGAGCCGGCCAATGGCATGCGCGGCGGCGACATCGGGCAAGCTCACTCTGCCCTGCAATTGCGCCAAGCCCAGCGCCGCATCACCCAAGGTGCCCGACACCCACACGTCATCTCCCGCACGCGCGCCGGAACGCCGGATCGCCGCGCCCACTGGCACTTCGCCGATCACCGTTACACACAAATTAAGCGGCCCGCGCGTGGTGTCGCCGCCGATCAATTCCACCCCATGCGCATCGGCGAGCGCAAAAAATCCGCGCGCAAACGCCGCCAGCCACGCCTCATCGACACCCGGCAGGGACAACGCCAGCGTCGCATACAAAGGCTGCGCGCCCATCGCGGCAAGATCAGAGAGATTCACTGCCAGCGTCTTGTGGCCGAGGCGCTCGGCATCGGTGCCGGGCAAAAAATGCGTGCCTTCGACCAGCATGTCGGTCGAGATCACTAGCTCGTATCCCGCCGGCGCCGCGATCAACGCCGCGTCGTCGCCCACGCCCAACACTGCACGCCGCGCCGGGCGGGTGAAATATCGCGCGATCAGATCGAATTCGCCGGGCGCAGACACAAGCGTTGAACGCAGGCGGAAAACGTTGTACTGAAGCGAAAAAATCGGGCTTAGGCGTCAGTCAAGTTCGACTTCGCTGTGGTCACCGCTGTGGCCGCCGCCGACGTCGCCCTTATGGCCACCCCTTTGGCCGACGCTTTGGTGGTCACCACGACGGTGGGCATGGCCCTGCGCGCTGCACCCGACTTGCGCTCGACCGACTCTCTGGGCGTCGCACGATACTCCGCCGCCTCATGCGCGCGCAACACCAGCGCGAGCTTGTCGAGCACGCCATTCACGAATTTAAATCCGTCAGTGCCGCCAAAGGTTTTGGCCAACTCCACCGCCTCGTTGATCACCACCCGATACGGAATCTCAACGTGATGCGTCATCTCATACGCACCGAGCAACAAAATCGCATGCTCGACCGGACTCAAGCCCGCGATCGGGCGATCCAGGCACGGCCCGAGCGCTGCGCGCAGCGGCTCCGCTTGCTCCATCGTGCCTTGCAACAGCGCACGAAAATGCTTTTCATCGGCGTCGGCAAACCCTTTGGTCTGCATCAAATTCGACGCGATCTGGCCGGCGTCACCGGCATTGACCTGCCACTGATACAAACCCTGCATCGCAAATTCGCGCGAGCGGCGGCGGGCGCTTTTCATTTTTTTGCCCTCAATGTTTCGGTGTTCATTCCGCCAAATCGTCCAGCGTCAGCGCCATTTCAACCGCCACCCGTGCGGCTTCTGCGCCTTTGCCAATCCGCGCTTCGGCCTGCGCCGCGTTCTCGACCGTGAGAATCGCGTTCGCCACCGGAATCATGAGATCCAACTGCACCTGCGTGACGCCGCGCGCCGACTCATTGCAGACCAATTCGAAGTGATAGGTCTCGCCGCGCATCACACAACCCAAGGCGATGAATGCGTCAAACGCATCCGACACCGCCAGCGCTTTCAACGCCAGCGGAATCTCCAATGCACCCGGCACCATCAGCACTTCAATGTCATCTTCGTCCACGCCCAGGCGCACCAACTCGGCGATGCAACCATCGCGCAAACGGTCACCGACCTGGGCGTTAAAGCGCGCCTGCACGATGCCGATGCGCAAGCCTGCGCCCGACAGGTCTTCATCAAACTGTGCGTGGGTGCCGCTCATAGCTTCACCACCGTATTCGCCGCTTTCTTCACCGCTGTTCTCACCGCTGTTTTCAAATCTATAGCAACGCCATCCGGTTCCGCATACCCGGTCACCTCCAGATCAAACCCGGTCATCGACGGCATCTTGCGCGGGTTCGCCAACAGCTTCATTTTGCGCACGCCCAGATCGCGCAAAATCTGCGCGCCGATGCCATAGGTACGCAAATCCATCTTGAATTTCGGTCGCACGCCGGCGTTGAGATCGTTGAACTTGCCGATCAAACCCTCGGCGCTTTCGCCCGCATTGAGCAACACCAGCACGCCCGATTCACTCTCTCCAATCGCGCGCAACGCCGCATCCACGCTCCACGAATGGGTCCCCGCGCCGGTGTCAAGCAAGTCGAGCACCGAGAGCGGTTCGTGGACCCGCACCAGCGTCTCGCGCTCGGCATCCACCGTGCCGAGCGTCAACGCCAGATGCGCCGCACCGCCCGCCTGATCGAGATACACAACCGCGCGAAACATCCCGTGCGCCGTCTCAATCTCACGCTCTGCCGCACGCTTGACCAGCGACTCAGTGCGGCTGCGGTAATGAATTAAATCAGCAATCGTGCCGATTTTGAGACCATGTGTTTTCGCAAACACCAGCAGATCCGGCAGACGCGCCATGCTGCCGTCGTCGTTCATGATTTCGCAAATCACCGCTGCCGGGGTCAGGCCCGCGAGCGCCGCGAGATCGCAGCCTGCTTCGGTATGCCCGGCGCGCATCAGCACGCCGCCAGCCTGCGCCACCACCGGGAAAATATGTCCCGGCTGAATGATGTCAGCCGGCTTGGCATCACGCGCCACCGCCGCCTGAATCGTGCGCGCGCGGTCGGCCGCTGAAATGCCGGTCGTCACGCCCTCAGCTGCTTCAATCGAGACGGTGAAATTGGTGCCGTGCTTGGTGCCGTTGTTGCTCGCCATCGGCGGCAAGTTGAACAAGCGGCGGCGCTCTTCGGTCAGCGTCAAACAGATCAGCCCGCGCGCATGCTTGGCCATGAAGTTGATCGCTTCGGGCGTCACAAACTCGGCCGCCATCAACAGATCGCCCTCGTTCTCGCGGTCTTCGTCGTCCACGACGACGACGATGCGCCCGGCTTTGAGCTCAGCGATGATTTCGGTGGTGGAGCTGATTGCACCTTCAGGTGAAGAGTTGGCGACCGGCACGCCACCGGATACAGTGGTCGGCCCCGATACGACGGAGAGTCGTTGCGACATCGCGGCTCCTTTTGCTTGAGACTGAGAACCAATGATTTTACCGCACCGCCATGCCTGCAATGCAACGCGCACTGGCGATGCCGTATCCGTTCTCCGTCACTGCGCAATGGTGCCGAAGCGAAACCCCGGGTAAGCAAACGCCCCGGCAATCGCACGGCAATCACGCTCCGACACGCCCGCACCACGCGCCACCGCATACCACTCGCTCTTCACCCGCCGCTCCATCTCATCAATCATCGTCACCGCCTCGCCAGGATCGAGCAAAAACCGCGCGCTTTGCGTCAACAAATTCTGCGCATTGGCGTAGCGCCCGGCATCACCACACACCAACGCCAGGTCACGCCGCTCCAGACTCACTGGCGTCGCCGGGGTCAAGTCATAGGCCGGTGAAAGCTGCCAGTCACGCTCCCGCGCGATCAATGCGTGGTTGCGCGGATGATCGTCGACGTTTGAGATCAGCGCGTTGAAACACATGCGCCGAAACAACTCGGCGGCATTCGCCGCAGGGTTGGCGCAGGCGCGGCGCACCTCTTCTGCCAGCAGCACATACGACCACTTGTCGCGCGCGCGGTGCGTGTCCTCGGTGCGCAGCAAAGTGAGGGCGCTGATCATTCGCGCCCGCAGATACCCCTCGCGTGTCTTCTCTCGGTCAAACCGCTTCACCAGCAGCACATCGCGCCCGGCGACGCCCACCACCCGGCTCTCGGCCACGCTCAACCCGCAGGCCCGCGCCAAGAGCAGCATCGCGTGCTCCACCCGCGCGCTGTTCCAGGCGTCGTCTGCGCGATTGAATTTGGCGAGCCATAAACCTGCCGCATTTTCGACCACCGCCTTTGGGCGCGCGCCGCCCATCGAGGTGCCAAGCAGCAGCAAGTTTTGAATTTGCTCGCTGACGGCATCTACCGGCGCATCTGTCGGCGCGTCATCGTCGCGAATCAACGCATCCGCCACCGCTTGCAGCTTCGCCAAATCAAGGGTTTGATTGAACGCGCGCTTCGGTGCGGGTGGCGTTTGATTCAGGCCGAAGCCGAGCGCACCGGCACGATCATCTGGCGCATACAGCAAGTACTCCATTTCACTCAACGACGCGCGCCCGGTGTGCCGCTCAATCACGCGCCGCCCCCAATAATCCGGCGCGGCATCGCGCAAGGCACCGAACACGCCACCGAGCGCGCTGGTTTCAGCCACCCGCGACGAGAGTTTCAACTCTGCTGGGTCGAGCGGCACTGCGTCGGGCCGCTCCAGATAGCGGCGGCCATAGACGAAGCGCCCGAGCGGCACTCCGTGCCGACTGATCTCAAGGGTGTAGCGCCCCGCCGTCACCGGCTCGGTCTGGCCCGGCAGCGTGATGTACACATAGCATTCGCCCGGCGCTTCAGAAGTCATTGTCTACTCCCATTCTCGGGCGCGCGCGCGTACGCTCACGCGCTAGGCCCAGCGCCTGCCCTTGGGCATCGCGCGCCGGTGCCGCCACATCATCGAGTTGCATGAGCAGGTCCAGCGTCCACAGCATCGCCGCATACACCGCGATGCCGGTGGAAGGCTTACCCTTCTCGGCGTCAGCCACCGCGCGCGGGCCGGTGCCGATTTTTTGCGCTACGTCATCGATCGTGAGATTGCGGCGCAGACGCGCGGTGCGCAAATCGGCGCCCAGCCGTTTCAGCGCAAGCTCAACCGCGTAAGGCGGCGCAGTGGTCAGTTTGTTGCGAGCAGTCATCGCGATAAAATAGACGGTTCAATAGACGGTTTAATGGGCAGCAGGCGAATTGCTTTGTGGCCGTCCAGTCATCCCCCGCTTTATGGGTCGCCAGCTTGGCCGGTTCAAGGTGCCCAGAGTCGCCTTCACCGAGCACCTTGTGAGCATTACTCATCCGGCCAAATAAATCAATTAAATACGCTCTTAAGAGCATATAATAAACATTAATCTGCTCTTAAAACAACATGTCAACTGAATCAATCAAGCGCGAAGTCGCCCGCCGCCGCACCTTTGCGATCATCTCGCACCCGGACGCCGGCAAAACCACTCTGACCGAAAAACTGCTCCTGTTCGGCGGCGCGATCTTCATCGCCGGCAGCGTGAAAGCGCGCAAAGCCTCGCGCCACGCCACCTCGGACTGGATGGAAATCGAAAAGCAGCGCGGCATTTCAGTCGCCAGCTCGGTGATGCAGATCGAGTACCGCGACGCCATCATCAACCTGCTCGACACCCCCGGCCACCAGGACTTTTCCGAGGACACTTATCGCGTCCTCACCGCCGTCGACGCCGCGCTGATGGTGATCGACGCCGCCAACGGCGTCGAAGCGCAGACCCTGCGCCTGATCGAAGTCTGCCGCGCGCGCAATACGCCGATCCTCACCTTCATCAACAAGATGGATCGTGAAGTCAAAGAGCCGCTGGCCCTGCTCGACGAAATCGAAAAAGTGCTCGGCATGCCCACAGCGCCCTTCACCTGGCCAATCGGCATGGGCAAGGGTTTCGGCGGCGTGTTCGATTTGCGCCGCGACCGCATGCGTGTGTTCAAACCCGGCGAAGACCGCGCTGGCGGCGATGATGAAGTGCTCGAAGGCATCCGCAACCCGGCCATCGCAGCACGCTTCGGCGCCGCCTTCACGCAGGCGCAAAACGAGATCGAGTTGGTGCAAGGCGCCTCGCCCGAGTTCGACCGCGCTGCCTTCGTCGCGGGCAAGCAGAGCCCGGTGTTCTTCGGCTCGGCGATCAACAATTTCGGCGTGCAGGAAGTGCTGGACGCCCTCGTCGACCTCGCCCCCGCCCCCGCTTCACGCGTCGCCTTGCAACGCACGGTCGAGCCGGTCGAACCCAAATTCGCCGGCGTCGTCTTCAAGATTCAAGCGAACATGGACCCGGCGCATCGCGACCGCGTGGCTTTTGTGCGCATGGCGGCGGGACACTTCGAGCGCGGCATGAAACTGCACGTCTGCCGCACCGGCAAAGACCTGCGTACCAACAACGTCGTGTCATTCCTGTCGCAACGGCGCGAGCTGGTCGAAGACGCCTACGCCGGCGACATCATCGGCATCCCGAATCACGGCTTATTGCAACTGGGCGACACCCTTACCGAAGGCGAAGACCTGCAATTCACCGGCCTGCCGTTCTTCGCGCCGGAGTTGTTTCAGACCGTCGAAATGGTTGACCCGATGCGCAGCAAGCAATTGCGTATCGGCTTGGCGCAATTGGGCGAAGAAGGCGCGATTCAGGTGTTTCGCCCGGCGCTCGGCGGCATGCTGCTGCTGGGCGCGGTCGGCACGCTGCAATTTGAAGTTGTCGCCCACCGCCTCGCGCACGAATACGGCGTCGAAGCGCGCATCGCCCCCTCGCGCTACCAGATGGCGCGCTGGGTCACGGCCGATGAGCCGGGCGAGTTGAAACGCTTCATCGACGCCAACGCGATGCGCATTGCCTACGACGCGGTCGATGCGCCGACGCTCTTGGTCGCGCACCACACCGAACTACGCGCGGTGGAAGGCCTGTGGACGAAGATTCATTTCCACGCCCTGCGCGAGCACGCTGGGCTGGTGTTTCAAAAGCGGCTGGACGGGTAGCCCACGCCGAACACAAACGGCAATCTGCGGGCAAATCGCGCCACAGCGCAGACGAAAAAAAACCGGGCGAATCGCCCGGTTTTTTGTTACGGCCTGAACGGCTGAATTACTTCTTGGCTTCAGCTTTCGGAGCGTCTTTCTTTGGCTCTTCTTTCTTGGCTTCGGCTTTCGGTGCGTCAGCTTTTTTCTCTTCTTTCTTGGCTTCAGCTTTCGGCGCATCTTTCTTTGCAGCCTTGGCTTCTTTCGCGGCTTTAGCAGCAGCGGCTTTCTCTTCTTTCGCCTTCTTCGCAGCGGCAGCCTTTTCTTCTTTGGCTTTCTTCGCGGCGGCGGCTTTCTCTTCTTTGGCTTTCTTCGCGGCTTCGGCTTTGGCTTTTTTGTCGTCGGCGGTAGCAGCGGCTTTCGGCGCGTCTTTCTTCATTTCTTCTTTTTTGGCTTCAGCTTTGGGGGCTTCGGCTTTTTTGTCTTGAGCGATAGCGGTGGTCGCAACGGTGGCGAACACACCAGCGATCAAAATGGACAGGAGCTTGGTCATGGTAAATCCTTTAAATATTTGAAAAGATTGAATTAATTTGCAAAACGACCTCCTCGGTCAGCGCAAATAACGCGGCCAAGTCGGGGTGGTTGACACAGCCGTGAAAGATTTTTTAACAATTCCTTAACAATTTCTTAATAATTCCTTAACAAAAAAAGCCCGGCCGAGTACCCAAATGAGTGCCCAAATTTCGCTACCTTTTTGCAGCTGTTTTAACCCCCGCCCCGCGCACCTCAAACGCTGCCTCATCGAGCACCTCGCCGCGCTCCCCAATCAGCTTCAACACATGCGCCCCCGGCCACGGAAACCACGATTGCGGCTGCGACGCCTGCCCAATCACCTTGCCATCGAGCTCCCAACGGCCTTTCACCGGCGCGGTTGCGCTGAACTGCATGCGCTGATTTTTCGGCGGAATGTCCGGGTCGAGCGCGATGATCGAGCCTGGCACCGGATGCGCGATGCGCGGCTGCGCCCCACTCGCTGCCGCCGCCGCGCCATGCGCCGCCAGCATCACCACCCCACGCTCACTCCCCGCCACAAACACCTCGCGCCGGCGCGGCTCAATCGCCGGCTCGTAGCGCAACTCCTGCTCCACCACACCGGCTGGTGCCAGTGGCGCGTCGCTTTTCACGCCTCCACGCTGATGCAAATGCAGCATCACATCACGCCAAATCGGCGCGGCACCGGACACACCCGAGACATCATGCATCGGGCTACCGCTGGCGTTGCCGACCCACACGCCGACGGTGTAGCGCGACGAAAAACCAATCGTCCAGTTGTCGCGCATGTCTTTGCTGGTGCCGGTTTTCACCGCTGTCCAAAACGGTGTTTCGAGCGGATTGGCGAGACCGAAGGCGACAGCGCGCGCGGTGCGGTCGGAGAGAATGTCGGCGACGATGTAGCTGGCGGCGGCACTCATCACGCGGCGGGGTGCGTCGCGGGGTGCATCGACTGCTCCAGTCATCCGCACCGCCGACACCATCCCGCCATTCGCCAGCGTCCGATACGCATTGGTCAACTGCACCAACGTCACATCCGCGCTGCCGAGGGCGAGCGAATAGCCGTAGTAATCGCCCGACTCCTTCACGGTCGCAAGCCCGACCGCGCGCAAGCGCTCGACCAGCCGGTCTGGCCCGACCATCACCAGCGTACGCACGGCGGGCACATTGAGCGAGCCGGCCAGACTCGCGCGCACCGATACCGCGCCGCGATACGCCTTGGCATAGTTGCGCGGAATGTAAAGACCGGTGTCAGTCTTCAACTGCACCGGCGAATCGTCGAGTACCGACGCGGCGGTGAGACGACCCTCCTCGATCGCCAGCCCATAGAGAAACGGCTTCAAGGTCGAGCCCGCCTGACGCGGCGCGTTCGCCCCATCCACCTCAGTCGCGCGCGAAAAATCGCCGCTCGAACCAACGTACGCCAACACCTCGCTGGTCGCGTTATCGAGCACCACCACGGCGCCGTCCTCAACGTTGCGGCCATTCAACTCGGACAAGCGCGCGCGCAGCGCGTTGCGCGCGGCGGCCTGGATGTTCGCATCGAGCGTGCTCGGCACGCGGGTGCCGGGTTTAACTGCGGCGGGCTTCTCCGCATCGGCCCGCACTGCATCCCCTTTCACCCCGGCCAGCGCCAACACCCGGCGCGCCGCATGCGGCGCAGCGTCCTGCCGCGGAAACGAATCGTAGCTGCGCGCCAGCACCTGCTTCACCTCACCCGCGAGCCCGTCGCACGTATCCGCAGCAATCGGCTTCGACGTATTGCGTTCCCCCGCTTGAAAATTAAGCAACCAGCAAGCGCGATCCGCCACCCGCTTCGCATCCGCATTCGGCGCGCGCAGCAGCGCTGCAGCCAGCGCCGCCTCGCGCTTGTCCAGCCCATGCGGCGCCTTGCCAAAGAGACCATGCGACATCGCCGCTACGCCCTGCAACTCACCGCGGAACGTCACAAGATTCAGATACGCCTCCAGAATCTCCTGCTTCGTCCACTTCTTCTCCAACTGCAACGCCGCGCGCGCCTGACTCACCTTCTGCGCGAACGTGCGCCCGCCCTCGCCACGCTTCAAATCCGCGTCGAGCAGGCCAGCCAACTGCATCGTCAACGTACTCGCCCCGCGCATCCCGCCCTTGCCGTTCAAGCTCGCTGCATTGCCCAAAGCAGCGCCCATCGCCGCCTTCCAATCGACGCCCTCATGCTCGAAAAAGCGGTGATCCTCCGCCGCCAGCAGCGCCGTCTTCAAAGCCGGCGAGATTTCATTCACGCCAGTCCACGTGAAGCGGCGCACCGAGTTGTCCACGCGCACGCGCTGCAACTCGCGGCCGTGGCGGTCGAGCAGCCACGCGTCGGAGGTGCGCCAGTCTTGTTTTACTTGGGTGAAGGACGGGAGGTCAGTGGCGTGCGCGCTTGAAATTGAAAAGAGCATCGCGCTGAGAGCCGCTCCCACCAAAGACTTCAAGCCACTATTCCCCGTAGAACCGCTCCCATAGCCATTCTCCAGCCAGCGCCAAAAACCATTTCTCACGGCATCACCCTCATCTTCGCGTTCGGCGCGACGCCAAACATCTCCGGCGCATACATCGCCTCGACGCGCGTCGGTGGCAGCGAGAACTCGCCGTCCTGATTCAGGCGCACGGTGTATTCGGTCGTCCACGTGCCTTTGGGCGCGTATTCGTAATAGGCGCGGAACGCTTCGAAGCTGCGCTCTTCATACGCGGGCCAGGCGACGCCGCTCTTGCGCTCGCCTTGTTGTGCGAGGGTGGAGTCGCGCTCCAGGCCTGCGCCGAGAATCGTCGCGCCGGCCGGCACCGGATCGGCCACTACCACCCAGGTCATGTCGGCGGACGAATCGATTTCGAGCTTGATGCGCAGCACGTCGCCGCGCGTGTAGGCGCCCTTGGTTTTTTGCTCGACGAAGCTGATGGTTTTGTTGATCCGATAACCCGCAGCGAAGGGCGCCTTCAACGGAATCGCGGCGAGGCTTTGGATCGTGAGCCAGGGCTTGCCGGTGCCTTCGTGTGTGGCTTTGAAGGAGCCGTCGCCCGGGCCGGCACCTGTTCGCGGCCACGGCAGCGTGAATGTGGCGGCGCTCGGCGTTTGCGCTTGAGTGGACGCTTGTGCCTGCTGCGTGGGTGTCTGGGCGGATGCTTGCAGCGGCATCTGTGACACCGCGCTCCACGCAAGCGACTGTGCTGCCTTCACTTCGCCTTTCTCTTCGATCACTGCGCGCGTTGTCCCGGTCACTTTTTCACTCTCAAACTTGGCGGCGAATTTGTCGAGCGCGAGGCCGCCCCAGAGATTGGCCGTCGTCGTGCGCCACGCGCCCTTGACTTGCCGCGCGACGAGGCCGTTGACGAGGCGCGGCATGTCCTCGCGCCAGCCGGGGCGATCCATCGTTACCGCGATGAGCTTGGCGGCGTTGACATCGCCACCCACCATCAGCCACCACCAGTAATCATCCTTCTCGGTCGAGAAGACGATCTTGGTGCCTTGCATCGAGAGACGCGCGCGCAGCACTTGCTCAGCCATCTGCATATGTTCATCGCGTTTCGGAATGCCCGGCACGCGCTGCAATATCGACAGCCAGTCGATCACCGCGTGTGTCGGCCAGAGGTTGGGCGCGAGCGTGATTGATTCGGTGAGCTTGGCCGTGGCTTTGCCGGTGCGCGAGAGCGCTTCAATCGCGGCGATCTTGCGCTGGTCGAGGTCTCTGGAGGGCGACCAGAACTGGCGCTGGATGCGGCCTTCGACGAAGGCGATGAGCGCGCCTTCCATCCGTTCGCGAGCGTTGTCGGGGATGGCGAAGCCGGCTTCGTGCGTGACTGCCAGCACGTAGGCGGTGAGTGTGTCACTGCCGCGCGAACCGGGGAAGTAGGCGGCGAGGCCGTCTTCGTCGAGGTAGTTGGGGATCGCGTTCGCCACCGTTTGCCACAGCGCCTTGTCGCGCAGGCCGATGGACTTGGAGGTCTTCTGCTCCAAACAAGCGAAGGGATACGTCTCAAAGTAGCGGCGTACGCCATCGAGTGAACCCGAGAGCTTGGGTTGCAGGGATACGCGCAGGCCACCGCGCGCGATCTCGTTGCCCTTAGCGCCGTCTTTTGCGCCATCCGCTACCGCGTCGGCGGGCGCTGCGACTTGCATCGTGAAGAGTTTGTCGAGTTGCACCAGCGTGGCTTGCTGCACGGTGAGCGGGATGGCGGGGACGACGGCTTGTTTGGTCTTCATCGCGTCTTGTGCGGGCTTGCCCGTGACCTTCTCCACCGCTTCAATCGTCCACGCAAGTGAGGTCGCGTTTGTTGGCACGGTGATGGGCCAAAACACCTCCTGCGCCGCACCCGGAGCGACGCTTGCCTCTTGCGCAGCCGGTTGGGTCTCCAACCCTTCGACCTTCGCATTGACCATCACCTTCATCGGCCGCGCGGTCGTGTTGCGCACTGTCACACCGGCTCGGAATTGGTCGCCCTCGCGCACCAGCGGCGGCAGGCCGGCGAG